>JBOHHF010000473.1:0-10224 GCA_050700495.1 Pseudonocardiaceae bacterium | reverse complement strand
ATCGACGCCGCCGGGCAGCCCGTGAAGGTCGTGGGCGACGCGATCGACTTCGAGAAGGGCTGAGCGGATGGGCGTGCTGATCGTGGTGGAGAACGACCCCGTAGCGGGTACCGACACCCACAACGTGTCGGGGTTGGGGCCGAACCCGGGCGCGCCGCCGCCGACGCTGCCGTACAGCGGAGTCGGGGACTACGCATACGCCGGGAAGGTCACTGACGCGCTGAGCGACTTCGTGCGGATCGGCGGCCAACCGGTGACGCTGGTCACCAGCCAGAGCTCGCTCGATCCCGGGCAGGACGCGCCGCCCGCCGGCAAGCACTCGGGACCGCAGGGCGACAACTTCGTGGCCGGGGAGACCAGCCAGGCGACGCAGCCGACACCGGACACTCTGAGCATCACCGACACACCGTTCGGCTCCGGCGTGCCCAGCGCCGGTGCCGGCAGCGGCCTGCTGACGGTCAACGGCGTCAAGGTGCTGCTGGACGGCGACACCATCGACACCTGCAGTGGGGTCGGCGGGTTGGCGGGCTCAACGGTGACAGCAAGCGGGCAGGACTTCGTGACCTGCTCGGAGTAGAGGCGTGCGGACTTCTAGGGAGACGGCAGATGGCAACCGGGTTCGGGTTTCCGTTCGGTGTGTCGCCGGCGGGCGCGATCGTGCCGGATCCCGATGAGGATGCCGACCTGCGTGGGAAGATCGTCCAGGTCCTGTTCACGGCGCCGGGAGAGCGCGTCAATCAGTCCGACTTCGGGTGTGGACTGTTCACTCTCGTCTTCGATCCGAACAACACCATCCTGGCCGCGGCTGTGGAGTTCACCGTCGGTCAGGCGCTGACCCGGTGGCTGGGCGACGAGATCGTGGTCGGTGGGGTCGACGTTGCGGCGCACGACGAGGTGCTCACCGTCGAAGTGAACTACGTCCGGCGCCAAGACCTGTCGCGACAGGCCGTCCGCGTGCAATTCGGATAGGGGACACGTCATGGCTGAGATCAGACAGGTGGAAGGGCAGCCGGTCATCGACTACATGGCTCGGGATTACGAGAGCCTGCTGCAGGCCATGCGCGACCTGATCCCGCAGAAACTGCCAGAATGGCGGGATCATGCCAATGAGGCGGACTTCGGCAATGTGCTGCTCCAACTGTTCGCACACATCGGTGACATTCTCAGCTACTACCAGGACCGGGTCGCGAACGAGAGCTTCCTGGGGACCGCGCGAACCCGTCGTAGCATCATCGAACACCTGCGACTGATCGGCTACGAGCTGGGCACCGCGGCGCCTGCGGCCGCCAGTCTGCAGCTGTCGGTGCCTGCGACGGTCACTGACAAGGTCGTCGTCAACCGCGGCGACGCGTTTGCCACCAAGAGCCAGAAGGACCGGTCCAGCGTGCGCTTCGAGTACGCCCGCGAGGCGCCGCTGACGATCGACTTCAGCACGGTCACCCCGGACGCGCGGGGGCGAAGAACCTTCGTCGGGATCCCGGTCGAGGAGGGACGGCTGATCCGGGAGGAGGTGTTGGGGACCTCCGACGGCTCGTCCAACCAGCGCTTCGCCCTTGCCCACCCGCATCTGATCCTGCGCCCTCCTGGACCTGCCCAGGAGGGCAACCGCGACGTGCTCCTGGTGACGCGCGGAGCGAGGGTCGTCGAATGGACGCGCCGGGAGACGCTGGCTTTCAGCCAGGCGGACCAGCTGGACTACGTCATCGAGATCGACGAAGGCGACCGCGCGACGGCCGTCTTCGGGGACGACAGGTTCGGCGCCATCCCGCCGCGCGGCGAACGCGTCACGGCCTCCTACCGGGTGGGCGGCGGGCAGCTCGGCAACGTGCCCGCCGGCGCCATCCAGACCCTGGTCAACGCCCCGCAGCTCGCGCTGCTGGGCGGCGCAGTCCGCAACCCCAGCCCCGCGACCGGCGGAGCGGAGCGGGAGAACATCGAGCACGCGGTTGCGCACGCTCCGGCCGTGTTCCGCTCGCAGCAGCGCGCCGTCACCGCCGGCGACTACGAGGCCCTGGCGCGCAGCGTCAAGGGCGTGGCGAAGGTGCGCGCGGTGCGGGCCGGCTGGAACCAGGTGACCCTCTTCGTGGCGCCGGAGGGCGGCGGCAAGGTCAGCGACGTGCTGGAAGCCGTCCTCCAAGGCTATTTCGAGGACAAACGGATGCTCAGCCAGATCGTGGAGATCGTGGACGTGGACTACGTCCCGATCTACGTGACGGCGGAGATCGGCGTGCAGAGCTTCTACGTCCAAGACGATGTGGTGGCCCGCGTCCAGCAGGCCGCCGCCAACGTGCTGGCGTTCGAACGGGTGAACTTCAGCGAGCCCATCTACCTGAGCAGGTTTTACGACGAGAGCCAGAGCGTCCCCGGGGTGGTATTCGTCAACATCACCGAGTTCCGGCGTGGAGATCGATCCGAGCCCGCCGTCGATCCGCTCGGCAAGATCGAACTCGGTCCGAACGAGGTCCCCGTCATCCCCGCCGACGCCGACTACGCCGCAGGCATGAAAGTCGTCATCAATCAAGGGGGGCTGTGACCCATGCGCCTGCTGGACATCACCGCGACGGCCCACGCTGCAGGCAATCGGATCGACCTTGCCTGGACCAACCCGGATCCGGCGACGTTGCCTGGGGTCCGCGTCGTGCGCCGGGAGGGCACCCACCCGGAGACACCCGAACCGGAGACACCCGAAGACGGCGTAGTGGTGAAAGACGTCACGGGCCTGACAGTCGCCCAGGACAGCGGGCTGAAAGGCGAAACCGTCTACTACTATGCCCTGTTTCCCTTCCGCGGTGCCCCGCCACAGTTCGAGGGCGACGTCCATAACCGCGTCGCGGCCATGGCCACGTCGCGCTATGACTTCGCGGGGCAGATCTACCGGCTCTTGCCCGAGATCTACCGCCGGTATGACGCGGAGCGGACACCGGCGCCGGACAGCGGGATTGCTGCCGAGGACCGGGAGCACGGACAACTGCGCCGGTTCCTCGATCTGCCCGGCTACCAGCTCGACCAGCTCTACAGCCTCACCCGCGCGGCGCTGAACCTGTGCGACCTGGATCGGGTCGAGGGGCAACTACTGCCCCTGCTGGCCCAGTGGATCGGCTGGCAGACCAACTACGGCGAGCCCGTCGGGGCACAACGCACCGAAATCCGCCATGCGCCAAAGCTGTACCGGACCATCGGCATCATCCCGGCCTTGGAAGCCACCGTCGCCCGCATCACCGGCTGGCCGAACCGCACCAAGGAGTTCGTGCACAACGTCGCCCGCACCAACCAGCCGGAGCGGTTGAACCTGTGGTCGATATCGCGGGACAGCAGCGGAATCTGGGGAACGCCGGCGCTGGCTTCGCTGAACTTCGTCTACGAGGGCCGGCCGGCATCCGTACGCCTTGCCGACGGCTCCTGGCTGTTCTTTTATCACACGTACCGCCGCCACGGCTGGGATATCTGGGCCAAGAGTTTCACGGGCGGTACATGGCAGCCCAGCGAGCCGATCGTGGACCGGCTGGGAATCGATAAACACCCGACGGCCGCGCTGCAGGGAAACCGCCTGTGGTTATTCTGGGAGAATTACGACCCCCAGCAGTCCTCCACCGACCGGATCTGGCGGATCGCCTTTCGTACGCGTACCGGCGACGTCTGGTCGGAGGTCGAGTTCTTCGGTGACCCGGCCACGGAGCGCCGGTTACCCGCGGCGGCCGCCGACAACACAGACGGGCTCTGGCTGTTCTGGCTGGAGCGGACCGGCAACGAATGGCACGTGAGATACAACCGCCACGACGGGACGCAGTGGCAGTTGGCCACACCCGCGACGCTGCCTCTCGACGGCGGGCAGGCGCCTCGCGTGGAAGACGACCTGATGCTGTTCTTCCACCCATCGAGCGCCAACCAGCGATTGTGGCTGTTCTGGGCGCGCCACGAGCCCGGCGGCCCAGCCGGCCAAACGCGCTGGACCGTGGTCTACCGCAGCAAGCAAGGACTCGACCCGAACGCCGCGGACTGGTCACCGATACGCACCCTGCCCAAAAGGGGTACCGGCAACTTCCACGATCGGGAACCGGCTCCCCTGCTAGCGACTGGGGGCGATATCGAGCTGTTCTGGAGCTCGACGCAGAACGGTGGTTGGTCGGTCTTCCGCAATACGCTCGATATCGACACCCTCGCCTGGGGCACCGTCGCGCAGGTCACCACCGCGGCCCACTCGGAGCGCGCGCCCCTCGCCGTAGACACCGCCCCCGGCACCCTGCTGGCCTACCGGTCCAATGAGAGCCTGGCCCGCGCCAGCACCGTGTACGGCGCCACGCGCACCCTCGATACCCGCTACGCCGGCACGACCACCGTCGACACTGGCGGCGCGGGAAAGCTCGCGCTACGCGGCACGTTCGAGGATTTCCAGACCTACACCTACGACGCCGGCCAAGGCGGAGCGCGGACGGACGACGACCGCGTCGCGCGGGATACCGTCGGTGTCTATCTGGTACCGGATATCTCGGACCCCGATCAGATCAAGGCCATCATCTCCCAGCTTCGTAGTGTGTTGGCCGAATTCATGCCCATCGCCGGACGGGCGGTCTTCATCACGCCATAGCAGACCCACGCCATAGCAGACCACTGGACGGCGTTAGCGAGGAAGCGAGGCCGGGAGCCATGGGCGATTTCTCCAGGTTGCCGCTGGAAGTGTTGCTGGCCAGCCAGCAGAAAGGCTACATCGGCCTGCACATCGAGCAGGGCGTGCCGATCCGGGACCAGGACCTGAACCTGCTGCATGACCTGCTCGCCGCAGGGATGCGCTCGCTGTTCACCCGCTATGTCGGCGACGGGGTCGCCGCGGGAACCGACGGCTTCGCCGTCCAGGCTCTGCCGGCCGGCCAGAACAGGCAAAACTTCCAGATTGCGGGACCCGGCTCGTGTCTCGTCGGAGGGGTCGAGGTGAACATCCCCGCGCCCGTCAGCTACAACAGCCAGCGTGGCAACACGCCCCTGACGACGCCGGGCCGGACGCAGCCCGACCCACGGATCGACACGGTGTTCCTCGACGTGTTCCTCGTTGAGGTGGACGGCACGACGGATCCGGACCTCACCAACAGCCAGGACGTCGGGATGCAGACCTCCGTACGAATCAAACCGGACTGGGTGGTCCGGGTGAGCGAGGGCGTGCCGATGCCGCAACCGGCCGCCGGGCACGGCTTCCATAAGCTCGCCGAATTGCGCCGGCCGCGCGGCAACGAGGTCATCAACGCGACGATGATCACAGACCTGCGGCAGCGCGGGCTGACGGTCTCAGACCTGGAACGGCGGCTTGGCCTGCTGGAGCGGGTACTGCTGTTGCCAGCGTTCGCCACAACACCATTCACGCCACAGAGCGGGTTGATCAATGGGCTGATCACCCTGAACGGCACCAACTTCACCGTCGGCGGCGCGGGCAGCGTTGCGGTGCTCTTCGGTGACCGGCCGGCCTCGCTGCAGGGCACACCATCGGCCACCCAGCTCCAGGCCCGCGTCCCGCCCGAGGTGGTGCCGGCCGGAACCAGCTTCACCGATATCAAGATCACTGTCCGCAATGCCGGTGGCGTGGTGGTCAGCGACGGCACCTTCCGCGCGGCGCGAGTATTGCCGGCGCCCACCTTCGGAAGCCCGCCTTTCTCCCCGACGAACGGCATCGCCGGGGACATCATCGAGCTCAACGGCGATAACTTCAACTGGCCGCCCGTGACGGTGCGGTTCGGCACCACCAATGCCGAGATAGTCGGCTCGCTCACTCACACTCAGATCAGGGTGAGGGTGCCAACGGGCCTCGCGGCACCCGGCGCCTTCAGTGACGTCCGCATCGAAGTGACCACCCCTGGTGGCACCGTCACCAGCACCCCCTTGTTCCGCGCCGGTGGCTAGGAACGCCGTGCAATAGCATATCAGGAGGAATACCGATGCCATCAGTGATAGGACAAGATACTACCGCCAGCGGGTTCGATCCCGGGTTGGAGAATCCACCGATTCCCTTTGGCGTCTGGGGTGACAGCGGGGACGGGACCGGGGTTATCGGCAGCAGCGCGGGCATCGGCGTCACAGCTGTCAGCACCAGCGGTACCGCCCTGCACGCACGTCACCAGGACACCAGTGGGACCGTCATCGACGCGCGTCTCGCCACCCCCGCCTTGGCAGGCGATTTCAGTGGCGACGTGAAAATAAGTGGCGCTCTCGCTATCGGCGCTTCGGGCGCCTCCCCACCGGTCGGCCAGCCCGCGGGCGAGCTACGGGCGGGGCAGAGCGGCGGGCTGGAACTGCGCGTCTCCAACCCCACCGATCAGATCCACCTGGGCCACGAGATCGGCAGCTTCGCGACATTGTCGATCGCCACGGAGCAGGTCGTCGTCCGCCGCGACGACGGCACCCCCACACTGACCTTCGACACCGCCGCGGGAAACCTCGGCATCGGCGCTGGTACCACACCCCGGACCGCGCTGCACCTCCCCGACCGCGGTCTGCAAATCGGCACCAGCACCACCGCCACCGACAACTTCCACTGGACCACCGACACCGTCGGCGGACCGCGCGGGCTGCGCCTGTACCGCGGCAACCACGGGGCCGGCACCCATGCTCTGACGGTGCAGTCCAGCACCGGGCGGATAGGCGTCAACAACCCCGCACCCCTGGCACGGCTGCACGTTCGCGACGGAGGCGGCTTCGGCGCCGAGGACGGCAACGGCGTCGCGATCACGTCGAACGTGCCCCTGCTGGCCCAATCAAACTCCACCGCCATCGGGATACTCAACGCCCAGGGCCGACCCGCGTTCGCGCTGAACATCGACAACAACGGCGGCAGCGCCACCGCCCGCGGCGTCCCCACGTTCTACGACCGCTTCAACGGCAACTGGAACGCCGCCATCAGCCTCAGGAACGGGTTCGTCGGCATGGGGACAGCCAGCCCAACAAGCAGGCTCGACGTACTCGGTTCCGGTTCGACCGCCGCCGTCCAAGCCATCAACACCGGCGCCGCCAGCGCTGTCCGCGCACAGAACACCGGAAACGGCCCGGCAGTCTCCGCCGAGGCCGTCTCCACCACCGGCGTCTCAGTCCGCTCGGGCACAGGGATCGCCATCTGCGGGATAAGCAGGACGAACATCGGCGTGTTTGCCCTCAGCAACGAAGGGCAAGGCCTGTTCGCAGGAGGCACACCTGCGGCGCGCTTTGGCGGCAACGTCGAGGTGACTGGAACGCTGAGTAAGCAGGGTGGCCAGTTCAAGATCGACCATCCGCTCGACCCGGCGAATCGCTACCTCTGCCACTCCTTCGTGGAGAGCTCCGAGATGAAAAACGTCTACGACGGCGTGGTGGAGCTGGACGCCAACGGCGCCGCCGAGGTGCGGCTGGAGGACTGGTGCGAAACGCTCAACGAGCGCTTCCGCTACCAGCTCACGCCGATCGGTGGCCCAGCGCCGGGCCTCCACATCGCAGCCGAAGTCTCGGCCGGCCGTTTCAGCATCGCCGGCGGCGAGCCGGGCATGCGGATCTCCTGGCAGCTCACCGGCGTACGACACGACCCCTACGCGCTCGCCCACCCGCTGGTGGTGGAGGAGGAGAAGCCGGAGGCCGAACGCGGTCACTACCTGAGTCCCGACCTTTATGACCAGCCCGCGGACCGCAGCATCGAATGGGGACGGGATCCTCGGGGAATGCGCCTACTCACCCTGCAGATGCGGCGCCTCAACGCGGGAGCACGCGGCAACGACTCCGAGGAGTGAGTGATGAGCGAGTTGCGACAACAGCTGCAGGACCGCCTGGAGGTGCTCAGGCGCGAGCGGGAAATCGGCCAGGACCGGCTACGCGAGCTGGAGCGCGAGTCCCTGGCCGTGCAACAGACCGTGTTGCGCATCAGCGGAGCGATCCAGGTCCTTGAGGAGGTGCTCGGACCCGAGCAGACACCCGCGGCCCAGCCCCCAGTGGCCGAACCCGCCACGCCCCAAGAGGACCGCGCCGGCGGCTAGGAGGGCCGTGCAATGGCATACCAGAAGGAGTGCCGATGCCATCAGTGATTGGACAAGATACTGCCGCTAGCGGGTTCGATCCTGGGTTGGCGGATCCGCCGATCACGTTTGGTGTCTGGGGTGATAGCGGGGACGGGACCGGGGTCGTCGGCAGCAGTAACCACCCAACCTCAGAAACGGGACCAGCCACTGAGCCTGGTGGCGCTGGTGTTTTTGGGCTTAATAACGCGTCCGGTGGTGTTGGTGTTCGGGGCCAGGCCAATCAGGAGACCGGGATCGCCATCATGGGCACCAGCACGCAGGGCGTTGGTGTCACCGCGATGAGCACCAGCGGTACCGCCCTGCACGCGCGTCGCCAGGACACCGGTGGGGCCGTTATCGAGGCTCGTCTGGCCACTGCCGCGGTGGCCGGAGATTTCAGTGGCGATGTGAAATTGAGTGGCGTTCTCGCCATTGGCGCTTCGGGCGGCTCCGGGCCGGCGGGTGAGCTACGTGCGCGGCCGGGCGGCGGGCTGGAGTTGCGCGTCGCCGACGCCGCCGACAAGATCGACCTGAGCCGCGACGGCGGGAGCTTCGCGACGCTGTCGATCGCCGCGGAGCGGGTGGTGGTCCGTCGCGACGACGGCACCCCGACGCTGGCGTTCGACAGCGCCGCGGGCAACCTCGGCATCGGCACCACAGACCCCAAGACCGCGCTGCACCTCCCCGACCGCGGCCTGCAAATCGGCGCCAGCGCCACCGCCGCCGACAACTTCCACTGGACCACGGACACCGTCGGTGGACCGCGCGGACTGCGCCTGTACCGCGGCGACCACGGCGCCGGCACCCACGCCCTGACCGTGCTGTCCGGCGGTTCGATCGGGGTGGGGACCGCATCACCGCAGCGGAGGCTGCACGTCGAAGGCACCGAGATCCACAGCGGCGGCTCGGTCGGTGGCCTGTCGTTCGCCAACCGCAACACGGCATCCTTCGTGGAGCAACCCAGTACCACCGGGGGAGAACGCTGGGTGTGGTACGCGCAGGGCGGGATCGCGCGGCTGTGGTCGGGAAGGGATCGGCTCTCGGTGAGCCTGACCGCGGAAGGGGGCGGGTTGGACGTTGCGCGGCGTATGCGGGTGCGCCAAGAGGCCGACTCTTCGGCCGGGATCTGGTTCTTCCAGACAGCGCCCCAGGCCGACCGCGCCTTCGTCGGGATGGCCGACAACACCCACGTCGGCTTCTGGGGAAACACCGGTGCGAACTGGGGCCTGTCGATGGACACGTCCAACGGGAATCTTGCTATCGGAACCAACAACCCTATTCGGGTCAGCTCGGCATGGACCGGGTTCCCGGATGCGGTCACCAACCAAGCCGAGATCTCCAATGACACGGGCTCGTTCCAGACTCTCATGATCGTCGGGAACCAGTCTGCGGGCCTCGGCCGGAGGGTGTCGGTGTGGGATCGGCTCGAGGTAAACGGGCAGTGCTTCGCCCAAAGGTTCCTCAACCTCTCCGACGGCCGACTCAAGACCGACGTCGCCGTGCTCGACACACCCTTAGACCGGCTGGCACAGCTGCGCGGGGTGTCGTTCCGCTGGCAGCCCGACGCGGCGGCTGCTGGCGTGGCAGGCGGCCTGGGAGTGATCGCCCAGGACGTCGCGGAAGTCTTCCCGGAGCTGATCTCGACGGTAGGACCGGAGCAGCATCTCGCTGTCGACTACTCCGGGCTGACCGCCGTGCTGCTTGAGGCCGTCAAGGAGCTCAAGGCGGAGAACGAGCGGTTGCGTCGACGTGTCGACACGCTTGAGGAACGTGGGTCAACTGCCCGTGATAGAGCCGCCGTATTCGACGTCACCGGTGCCGCAGCGTGCTGAGCGTGAATGGCAGTTGCGGAGCTGACGCGGCTCGGAGGGCCGTGCAATGGCATATCAGAAGGAGTGCCAATGCCATCCGTGATAGGACAAGATACTGCCGCCAGCGGGTTCGATCCCGGGTTGGCAAATCCACCGATCACCTTTGGTGTCTGGGGTGACAGCGGGAACGGGGACGGGGTCATCGGCAGCAGCAGCCAGCCGGCCTCGCAGGCGGGACCGGCCACCGAGCCCGGTGGCGCTGGTGTTTTCGGACTCAATAACACGTTCAGTGGCGTTGGCGTCCGGGGTCAGGCCAATCAGGAGACCGGACTCGCCGTCATGGGCACCAGCACGCAGGGCACCGGGGTGTCCGGGACGAGTGCAGGCGGCGTCGGCGTCACAGCTAGTAGCAC
>JBOHHF010000472.1:0-2294 GCA_050700495.1 Pseudonocardiaceae bacterium | reverse complement strand
GGGACTTCCGCCTCGCGCCGCAGCGCCATGGCATTCCGGAGCTCGATCGGGTCGCTGAGCTGCTGGACACCTCCGCGGCCGCGTTGGCCGAGCTCGTCCAGCGGGAACGCGACCTCGTCGGTGACGTCTCGCATCAGCTGCGCAGCCGGCTGACCGCGCTGTTACTGCGGCTCGACGAGCTGGCTGCGCACCCGGACCCGGTCACTGCCGCGGAGGCCGAGGCGGCGTTGGAGCAGGCCGAGCGGCTTGGCGCGGTGCTCGACGACCTGATGCGAGCCACCGAGGAGGCTCGGGCCGCCACTGCTGAACCGGTCGAGCTGGCCGAGCTGCTCGGCGAAGTGGTCGCCGACTGGTGGGTGCAGGCCGACGCCGACCGGCGGCCGTTGCGGCTGCGGGTGGCCGACGGGCTGGTGGCCCGGGTCACGCCTGGACGGCTGCGCGAGGCGCTCGGAGTGCTGATCGACAACGCGCTGCGGCACGGGGCCGGCGTGGTCACCCTGTCCGCGCGGTGGAGTGGGGTTGGACCGGATCGGATGGTCGTGGTGGAGGTGACCGACGGCGGCGAGGGGGTGCCCGAGGAGCTGGCTCCCCACGTCTTCGACCGTGGGGTCTCCGGTGCCTCCTCCACCGGCGTCGGGCTGGCGCTGGCCCGGGCACTGGTCGAGGCCGACGGCGGACGCCTTGAGCTCAGCTCGGCACGCCCCGCCAGGTTCGCGGTCTACCTGCGGGTACCGCGGGGTGAGGAGCCGGCCGGCTCTCCACGGCCGGGCGCCGGTGTGGTGCGCTGATCGAGATGTCAACCCACGGGTAGCTGGCGGCGCACGTTCTGGTCGGGAAAGACGTACCTCCGGAAGGCCCACCACCGGAAGACCATCGCCACGGCGGTGCCGATCACATTGGCGCTGGCGAAGTCGGCGACTTCTTGGGCGAGCAGGCTCACCTGCGGGGCCTGCAGGTCCAGCACGTACCGTGAGATCCATAGCGGGGTGGCGTTGATCACCAATCCGATGCCACAGACCAGGAAGAACAACGCCGCCTCGTGGTGGCGTTCCCGGCCGCCCCGGGTGCGGAAGGACCACTCCCGGTTGAGCACGTAAGACACGATCGTCGCCACCAGCACTGCAATGATCTTGGCGGTGACTGGCTTGGGCTCCAGCACCGTCATCTTGAGCAGCGTGAACAGCGTGATGTCCACGACGTAGGCGACGCCGCCGACCAGGGCGAACTTCACCAGCTCGCGGTGACGGACCGCGACATCGCGGTAAGGCTGCGGAATCCGGACAAGCACGGCATCGACCACGGACACGGCCGAAGTGTACGTACCGCATTCAGGTGCCCGTCGTACAGCTGGTGCTCCTCAGCGGTCAGCGATGAACTGTCACCGTGGGCTGATCGGCGGGGAAGTGGACCGTTTCGACGTAGCGGTAGGAGATGACGACCGGGGCCAGATGCCCGGTCGCGGCCAGCACAGGTGCCAGGCTACGGGGCCGACATCTGCCGCGGGATGCTCAGCGACGAGGAACTGTCGGCTACGTCGGGGGCTCTGCCCTTGTCGTAGGTGCGGCAGACGCGGACGAACAAGTCGTGGAAGCCGGCGATGCTGCCGAACAGGCCACCGATCTTGACTACCTGGATCCGCTCCGAGCCATCTGTGACGGGGGACGTCAACGGCGGAAGGTTGGCCAGCGCGTTTGCGAATGCTTCGTCGTAACTGAGCTTCTTCGAAAAGCCGGTGGCCTCGTCGGCACCCTCCGGGCACGGCTGGTCGGCATTTCCGCTGATCACTTGTAGGTAGAAGGAAAGCTCCTTGCCGCACTCTTCGATGCCAACCTGGTCAGTGCCATCGGCGTGATGGACCGTCACCGTGCGCTGATCTGCGGGGAAGCGGACCGTTTCGGCGCAGCGGTAGGGGGTGAGGACCTGAGGACGGATGCCTCGTCGCAGGCAGCGCAGCAAGGTGAACTGCGGAGGACCGATCCCCCACGGGCTTGCGGCGATGTCGACGTCGAAACCGGGCGTGGGGAGCTCACCCTCGGCGATGATCAACGCATACTGTTGCGCGCGAAACGCGCGGATCCGGGTCCGCTGGGCTAGCTCACAGGTAGCAGTCATCGCTCCCCGCGCAGGTAGTGGCTTGGTCGCTACTAATGTCACTACTAATAGAGCCGCCACGAGGGCACGGTGATACCTCCGTACCGGTGAAGTTCTCCAGGTGCGGCCAACGAGACAGTCTCTGGACCTTGGTGAAGAGTTCCGTCAGCACCCGCTGCGACCGCCGCTGGTGCGTACCAGAC
>JBOHHF010000471.1:0-2079 GCA_050700495.1 Pseudonocardiaceae bacterium | reverse complement strand
GCCAGACCTCTGGGCGCCAGCCACTCGGCCAGCCGCGCCTTGACCTGTCGTGTCTGCTCCTGGCTGTGGCAGAACACGGCGAGATCGTCGGCGTATCTGATCAGGACCGGGCTGCCCGCTACTGTCTGTCCGGCACGGGTGCCGGTGTGGTAGCGGACTCCGGTGGCATCTTCTAATCCGTGCAACGCGACGTTCAAGAGCAGGGGACTGATCACGCCGCCTTGTGGAGTTCCCTCCTCGGTCGGCGCGAAGCCCTTGCCCGCTTCGAACACACCTGCCTTCAACCAGTCGGATATCATTCCCCGGGCGGGGAAGTCACCGACCGTTTTCAGCAGATGGTCGTGGTCGATTCTGTCGAACGCCCCGGCCAGATCCGCGTCCAGGATCCAGACCCGTTTCGCATTCCTGCGAGACAGGGTACTGTAGATGGCCTCGATCGCGTCATGACAGCCGCGACCCGGTCGGAACCCATAGGATCTGGGCTCGAACCGGGCTTCCCACTCGGGTTCCAGCGAGTTCCGGACCCGTGCCTGATGACACCGATCCATGATCACGGGAATTCCGAGCGGTCTGAGCTTCGCCGGGTCTGATGCCTTCGGAATATACACGCGTTTGACCGCGCGGGGCTCCCAGGCCTGAACGCTTTGGTGCACGCGCACCGCCACGTCCGCCCGGGCCTCGGAGGTCAAGGCGACCTCCCCGTCGATCCCCGCGGTCTTGCGCCCAGCATTGCGCTGCGTCACTTGCCGCACGCTGACCAGCGTGTTCGACCAGCTCCGCAGCATCAGCTTCTGCAGGTTCCTGACCTTGGGCCAGTCACCTTCCTGCGCCGCCTTGAAGATCCTGCCCCGCAGCCGCCGTACCTCGTCCTCATGATGCCGCCAGTCGATGAAATCCCACTCGCGGGCAGACAACCCCCGGACAAAGCCCTCAGGTCCGTTCGCCATCGGCGTCTAACTTGCCCTTCTGTTCCGGCGTTGGCGTTGCTTTCAGCTTCAAAGGCTCACCTGCCCACGTCAGCACGCTTTCGCGTCCGGGCGCCCGCCACCAGCACGGGCCCGGTATCCGACCAGTTATACGGTGACCGCCGGCGGAGGAACCGGCCACTGCTGTCCCCGCTTTCCTGTCGCCTTTCGACCATCGGCATTCGCTTGTTGGGCATCCTGTTCCCGCCACAGATGTCAGCTCCCCTTGCGGTCGGCCTACCACGCCCGAGTAAGAAAGCGTGGACCCTGACGGGGTTTCCATGTTCCACACGCGTGAGACACGACTGGGATAGGGCGTCCTCTGTACCCCGGGAACAGCGGTGTCTACACGGCCGAGTCCGCTGCTCGACCGCCGCTCGCCGCCTTTCAACGACCGGTCCCTGTCACCCCGGCACTGCCTTTCCGACCCGGGATGTAAGACTCACGAGGCATCAGCAAGGATTCACGGTCATTCGCCCGTCCAGCCTTCCCCTCACCGGTAGCCCCCAGACGGCGCAGGGACCCTTGGGCTTTCACCCCGGGCTTCGCACCCCGCAGGCCAGACCTGCGACGCACGCCAGGGCGGGGACAGGTCTCGACACTGACCCGGACTACGCCTTCAACATCACATCGAACCTCCTTCAGCGCAGTCACTCACCACGTGCGACCTCATGTCGCAAGCGCACGCTCTTGCTGTCCATCGCCAGTGCCCGCGTGGTCGGCTTGTCCTACTCTGGCCTGTGCCACCGGTCGGGCTGCCCGCCGTGGTCGTGGCGCTGTTGGGCGTCGTGTCGGTCCTGAGCTGACCCGTTGACCCTGCCCGGCGGGCAGTCAGCTCCAGCAGACGGCTGCCGTCAGCAGCGTCAACGTGTAGCTCATCAGCGGTGGCGCAGGTCCCGATCACCCCGCAGGTGCTGGTACTGCAAGACGCCGCGACCCGGCTGCAGGTGGTGCTGGAGGCTGACCAGCCCGCGGACGCGTACCAGGCGCTGGTCGCACTCGACCTCTCGGCATTCCAGCAAGGGTCGGTGCACCACGACTGGGGCCGCCCCAGAAGATCACGCCCGGGTGCTATGCGATCCGGAGGCCCTTCGTCGGCCAGCGGCCCTAGCTG
>JBOHHF010000470.1:0-6247 GCA_050700495.1 Pseudonocardiaceae bacterium | reverse complement strand
TTCATCCCGCACAAGCGCAACCAGCGCCATGTCCTCCCACTGCGGCTGTTGCACAACCGACACCCGCGGGGAGTCAAGCAAGACGTAACTCACTGATCCCTCCCCTTTCGGGGGTAATGGAGGCAGCTAGGTCATCTATCCACCAACAGGTGACCCACCGCAGCACCGACCAAACCATATAGCCACCCGGCACCGCGAACAGTCAACCGAATTAATTCAACCGCCCAGCAAAGACGAACATCACCGATCGCGGACCCATGCGCAACGATTGCCGAAAGGACGTGTCTTCACGTCCTTCGCGCCCGGGATCGCGATCATCTTACCGATGCGCATCGCGCAGCAACCATACGCACGACCGTGGCCGCGTCACCCGTGCCATCAGAGTAAACGGTCACAGGCAGAACCGAGCATCAGTGATTTCCCTAGTGCTTACCCCCAGCCCCCTGAAAGATCGAAATCGCCATCCCCCACCACGGCGGTTGCTCTCCTTGAACAGAGGACCCTAACCGGCCGGCAATACATGCGATGAACGTGATTCACATCACAGCCAACGGCTGTACGAACGAGCAGTGATACCGAAGACCGCGGCCGGCCTCCTCGAAACCCGGCGCACGGACGTGACCAGGTCGGCGAGGTCGAAAGCGCTGTACACCGGCGACGCCAGCGCCGGGTCGACTAATGCCTTCCAGGTGAACACACGTCGTCGGCGGTGAACGGCTCGCCGTCGTGGAACCGGACGTCGGTGCGCAGGTCGACGGTGACTGTGCGGCCGTCGGCGCTCACCTGCGGCAGCGCCGCGGCAAGGTCGGGCACCAGGCTCAGGTTCTGGTCGTAGGCGACGAGGCCGCTGAAGATCTTCCAGTTTCCAGTGTTGATGTCGAGAAACAGCGGGCTGAGATTGGCCGACCTGGGACTGGTTTCGAACTTTGTCATCCGCTACCGCGCAGCATGTGGCGGACGGGGTGCAGTCCGGTGACAAGCTCGACGAGTTGGTGGCGGGTGATCCAGCTGAGCCGGTCGAGGTGATCGGTACCGGCGTCGACAGCGCGGAGCGAGGCATACGGCGCGGTCGTCTCGGTTCTTGACCGGGTCAGAAACCCCACGCTCGTTCCGGCGTGATCCTGATACACGTGTTGAAGGAGGCGTCGAAGCTATCGCGGTCGTACCCGATCGCAGGGAAGGACGCCTCGTATTTGTGGAGGTAGGCGGGAAGCTGGGAGGCACGCAGTCGGTCAGCCAGTGCCGCGGTGCCGATGACAACCAGGACATGCTCGGCGGCAGGATCGGTGTGGAAGTGCACTGTCACGTGCGGGTTCGCGCGCACGTGGCGAACCTTCGCCGCCGTTGCCTGACTGAACACCAGGAAAGCACCGTCGTCGTAGACGAACCACACAGGTCGAGGCGCTGGCCTGCCGCTCGGCGTGACGGTCGTGAACCACAGAATGCGGTCGTGCAACTTTGCGCGCAGCTGCTCATCCAGTTCGTATGCCATGCCATCCCCCTTCGCGGCCCCACCGGGACCAATCTTGACTGAGGGCCGCTGTCGATGGGCCGGTACGTGCATGAGCCCATGAGCTGATCATCGAGCTAGCCGGTCAGCGGTACCGCCGCCAGCGTTCATCGGGCCGCTTGCTGTGTTTGCCGCACTCGACCGTACACACGGCAGCCCGAACGGCCGCGTAGCCGGTCCTGTCGGCATCGCTGAGCTGAATGTGAGCCGCCCCACTCGGCAGTCGGCGAGCCGACCATGACGTACCCGACGTATCGCGTGACCTGCGCCGAGCAGGATGAGCAGCATCGAGCTGGCGCCGTGCCACGGGATCGCCGCGGCCACGCCCGCCCACTGCACGACCCCGGACACTGTCATGATCACCGCCGAGGCGACGAGCACGGCGCTGACCACCGCCCGGCGCCGCCGCCGCAGGACAGCCAGATACAGGCGCCTGCGCTGGGCGATATGCACCGACGCGCGCCGACGGACTGGCCGAGGGTACGAGCCGTTGCCACGCTCGCGCCGCGGCCACCGGGCGCGGTGAGTAGCTCGGCCATCATGGCCAGCCGCAACGCGTGGGAAAGGGTGACAGCGACCGCCGGCCGGACGTGAGATTGGCCCGGATCTCATCCGGGGAGTTGGCCGGGACGAACTCGACCGCGTCGGCGTAGCCGCGCATCGCGGCGTCCTCGGCAATCCCACTAACGGAACGGACAGCGCGAGGTTGGCGACCGTCCCGACCCGCAGGTTCGCCAGGGGCGAGTTCGCCGCTGCCGGCGCCCGGCCCGCTCACCGGATCCACATCCAGCGAACACCAGCACCGATGAGACGGCGAGGACCAACAGTCGCCGAGCATCGGCGCATTCTTAGGTGCCCTTATATTGATTGGACACATCAGGTAGTGCCAGTATCGGTCAAGGGATCGAGGCCAAGGGATGGCACAGCGGTGGAGCCCGAAGCGCTACGTCCCGATGGCCGAGTACCTCTTCCCTGCATCGCGGGCCACGGTGGAGGCGCTCGCGGTGAGTCCTGGCGGTCTGCTCGTGGACTGTGCGACCGGCACCGGGAATGCGGCCATGGTTGCCGTCGAGCGCGGACTTCGGGTACTGGCGCTGGACTCGTCGCCAGAGCAGGTCACAGAGGCTCGCCAGCGGTGTCGGCACCCAGGAGCCCACTTCGTGGTGGCAGATGCGCAGAATTTGCCGCTGCCGGCAGCCCGGGCCGCCGCCGCGGTGTCGGTGTTCGGAATCATCTTCACTGCTGATCCGCAGCGTGCAATGGCCGAGCTGGTGCGTTGTGTCCCCCCAGGTGCTCACGCCGGCTCCACCGGACGCCGTGTTGATCGTCGACGGCGTCTACGCCTTCCGCCCCGAGATCAACCACTTCTGGGGACCTCCGCATCTGGTTGGAAGTGAACGCGGAGACCTCGGTCCGCCGCGGAGCGCAGCGTGATCAAGCATGGGCCGGCTCCGAGTCCGAGGCGCTGCACCGCGATCACGGGCCGGCGATCTCAACTCATACCTCTCGGGAGGAGTCGGCGCAGCGGCTGGCCGCCGGGGTGTTGTTGCACATCGGCCGGATCGAGATGGTCACCAACACCGGCACGTACGTCGACGCGCCGTATCACTTCCATGCCGACGGTGCCGACGTGGCAGAGCTACCGCTGGAGCGGTTGGTGGACGTGGCAGTCGTTGTGATCCGGGCGAACGGTCGGGCCGCGATCGGCCCGGAAGTGCTGGACGATGCGAGCGCGCTGTGGGGCAAGGCCGTGCTCGTGCACACTGGCTGGTCGCGGCACTGGGGGACTCCCGCCTACCTGTCCGGAAGTCCTTACCTGACAAGAGATTTCGCCGAGGCTATGGTCGCAGCGAACGTCGCGTTGCTCGGTGTCGACGCGCTGAACGTCGACAACGTCGAGGACCCGACCCGGCCGGTGCACCACACCGTGCTCGGCAACGGCATCCCGCTGATCGAGCATCTGACCAACCTGAACCGGCTGCCCGACCACGGCGCCCGGTTGACCGCGCTGCCCGCCCCGTTCCACGGCCTGGGCAGCTTCCCGGTCCGCGCCGTAGCCCTCCTTCCGTGAGCCCGTCTCGTGACCCACGTCGACGGCGGCATCGGCAGCCGGATCGGCGCATTCGGCCTGCCGAGTGGGCACTGCTCGCGGCCGTCGCATCGCCAGCGTCGGGTCGGTCAGCGCTTTCCGATCGGCTCGCGGATGGGCTGACCACGCCACCGAGAAGCAGCTGGCTACGGTCCACCGGATGAACACCCGCGACGTCCGGCGCACGCTTGGCACGCTGGTCCGTCTGGGTGCCGTCACGCTGACCGAGGACTCTGCCGAGCTGACCGCGGTCGGCCGGCAGGGGACTCGTCGCATGCCGGCTGAGCTCCCCAACTCGGCACCACCGCTGGCCTGGGACGACGCTGACGTCGAGTTCGGCGCACTGAGCGCACTCCGGGTAATGGATAATCCGCGGTGACTCTGTGGACCTCTGCGACAGGGGCCGACCACCGGGTACAGCACCGGCACCAGGGAGACAGACCAACTCATGTTCATCGCCTACGTCATCGTCTCGATCGTCCTCGCATTGATGCTTGCTGGCTCGGCGTGGGCGAAACTCACTCGCAACGATCAGGTCGTCACCGGGATCACCGGTCTCGGCGTTTCCTTGCGCTGGTTCCCACCCCTCGCCGCGTGTGAGCTCGCGGGCGCCGTGGGGCTCCTCGTCGGAATCGCTTTCGCGTCGCTGGGGATCGCGGCTGCCATCGGCGTAATCCTGTACTTCGTGGGGGCCTTGATCGCCCACTTGCGAGTCGGTGACAAGGCCATCGTTCCTCCGCTGATGTTCCTCATCATCGCTGTCGCGGCCCTGTGGCTAAGGATCGCGTCGATGTAATCGATGACGGCTGCTGGTCTACGACTTGACATGCGCCGCTCGATCTGGACGCTTGGGTCGGCGCGGCGCTTTCGATGAGTAGCCCTTGCTAGGTCACTGAGGCGGTGAGGGTATCCAGGATCTGTTGTCCGTATTTCGCCAGCTTGTTCTCGCCGACACCGCTGATCGTGCCGAGTTCGGCCAGGGTTGACGGGGCCTCGGTGGCGATCTGGCGCAGGGTCGCGTCATGGAAGATCACGTACGCGGGCACGCCCTGCTCCTTCGCGGCGGCGGCGCGCCAGGCGCGGAGTTGCTCGAACACCGGCACGGCCTGCTCGGGCAGGTCGACGGGAGCGGCGCGGCGGGGTTTGGCGGCTCTGGCGGTGGCCTTTGCGGCCCGTTCGGGTTCGCGGCGTAGCAGGACCTGGCGCTGCCGGCCCAGCACCTCGGCGCTGGCGTCGGTGAGCACTAGCGTGCCGTAGTCGCCCTCGACGGCCAGCAGACCCTGGGCCAGCAGTTGGCGCACCACACCGCGCCATTCGCTGTCCCGCAACTCGGTGCCGATACCGAACACCGTCAGGGACTCGTGGCCGAACTGGGTGATCTTGGGAGTCATCTTGCCGAGCAGGATGTCGACCACCTGCCCCGCGCCGAACTTCTGACGCCGCTCCCGGTGAAGCCGGAAAACGGTCGACAGTAGCTTTTGCGCGGCGATCGTGCCGTCCCACGATTCTGGTGGTGACAGGCAGGTGTCGCAGTTGCCGCACGCGGTGCCGTGCTGGCCGAAGTAGGCGAGCAGTTGGGTGCGGCGGCACTCGACCGTTTCGCACAGCGCCAGCATGGCGTCGAGGTGGGTGCCAAGACGGCGGCGGTGGGCGTTGTCGCCCTCGGAAGTGTCGATCAGCTTGCGCTGCTGCACGACGTCTTGCAGGCCGTAAGCGAGCCAGGCGGTCGACGGCAGGCCGTCCCGTCCGGCCCGGCCGGTCTCCTGGTAATAGCCCTCGACGGACTTGGGCAGGTCGAGATGGGCGACGAAGCGCACATCGGGCTTGTCGATGCCCATACCGAACGCGATCGTGGCGACCATGACCACGCCGTCCTCGCGCAGGAAGCGCCCTTGGTTCCCGGCTCGAGTGCGCGCGTCGAGCCCTGCGTGGTACGGAAGTGCCTCGATCCCGTTGCTCACCAGGAAGTCCGCGATTTTCTCGACCGAAGCCCGGGACAGGCAGTAGACGATGCCCGCGTCGCCCGAGTGCTCGGCGCGGAGCAGCTCCAGCAGCTGCCGCTTGGGCTCATTCTTCGCCACGATGCGGTACTGGATGTTCGGGCGGTCGAAGCACGCCACGAAATGCCGGGCGTCGGTGAGGTTCAGCCGGGACGCGATCTCGGCGTGGGTTGCCCTGGTGGCCGTCGCGGTCAGCGCGATGCGAGGCACCGTGGGCCACCGCTCGTGCAGCGCGGACAGGGCGAGATAGTCGGGCCGGAAGTCATGCCCCCACTGGGCCACGCAGTGCGCTTCATCGATGGCGAACAGCGCGATCGTGCCGCGGTCCAGCAGGTTTAGGGTCGACTCGACGCGCAGCCGTTCCGGTGCCAGATAGAGCAGGTCCAGTTCACCGGCGAGGAACGCGGACTCGACCTGGCGGCGCTCGTGGGACTGTTGCGTGGAGTTGAGGAATCCAGCCCGGACCCCGAGCGCCCTTAAGGCGTCGACCTGGTCCTGCATCAGCGCGATCAGCGGCGAGATGACGACACCGACGCCTTGCCGCACGAGCGCCGGAATCTGGTAGCACAGCGACTTGCCGCCGCCGGTCGGCATGAGCACGAGTGCGTCACCACCGGCGGCGACGTGGTCGATGACCTCCTGCTGCTG
>JBOHHF010000469.1:0-7052 GCA_050700495.1 Pseudonocardiaceae bacterium | reverse complement strand
ACAACCCCCTGCTACGCAACCATCACGGACAGTCACGCAGCCAACGAAACCATCACCCCCTCGTCAACCCGCCACGCCGGAACCACACCTACTTGATCACCAAATCCACTTGATACAGCGAGGAGCCGTTCATCACCGCCCCTTTCCTCCCACCCGCTTGATTAATTCGCACCGTCACAGATCTCTCACGCAACGTCAAGAACGCGCTACCCCGCGCTACCCCCGTACCCCCTGCCGAACCCGCCTTGGTAGCAGTTCACTGATCACACTGACGGGAGATCTCGCTGGCAGCAGACCCCGGCGGCCCAACCGCACCCCCACCTCCGACCGATCATCAGTAACCAGATCCATGAGCGCAGGAAGACGATGACTAGGCCAGTTGCAGCAGATCATGCCAGCTTGAGTGTGCATCAGACCAGTTACGACAAGTTGCGTGGAGTGCTGCGCGGCGCCATGCGGGCTGGCGTGGAAGCTGGGCTTGGGTGCGACTTCATTGAATACCGAGCGAGTGCGGCGCTGGATTCGCTGCTTGTTGCGCATCCCGTGAATCGGCGGAATCGGTGCCGGTCGTGTCGGGGGTGGCTGGGACGGCGACGCCGGGTATGCCTGGTCTATCTGGAGGCGCACTACTGGTTACGCCAGTCCACCCAGCAAGTGCGGGCCCATCTGGCCGCCGAGTTGGGCGTGGACCTTACGGCGCCACCAGGTGCAGCTGATCCCGAGGCCACCGATGTGCTGCCCAGGGTTACCGACGACTTGCTTTCGCTGGAGGCATGACATGGCCGGGCTGACCGGTACCGACACCGACGCGGCCGCGGGTCTCACCCTCCCGGCCACCACGATGAAACCCGAAGAGCACGAAATCCAGGTCCACCACCCCAGGGCAGCACGGTGAACGCCACCAACGGCCACGGCGAACCGGATGCCAGCGCGGCGGTGAGCACGGCCCGGCCGGTGGTACTGATCCGCTACCGCCCCGGCGTAACCGGGGAGACCGCCCGCATCGTGCACGTGGTTCCCCTGCTCACCGACGGACAGGCGGGCACGGTCAGCGCACTGTGCGGCGCACTGCTGAGCCTTGCCAACATCGAGACCGTCACCCCCGGCCAGGGCATGCCCTGCCAGCTCTGTGTCGTCAATCACGTCACCAGCAGCGCTGTGACCGGGGAGCCACCAGCGGCCAACCCCGACAGTGCGGACACCGCGAGGCTGGCCGCTGGTGGGGTCACCTTCCAGGAATGGGGCTGGCCGGTGACGTGTCACCGTGACCAGGTACGACTGAACCTGCACCATGACGTGTCGGCCCTGACCATCCCGATCCCGCTGTGTACCACGGTCATCGAGATCCTCACCCAGCGACGGTGCGCCCCACCGGTGCTGGCCCACCCCTACACCCCCGAACGCCGGATCGTGCTTACCGGGGAGAGATACGGAGTGATGCTGCCCTGGCCACCTCAGGTGCACCAGGTGACCGGATTCCTGCTGCTGCCCCCCCACCGTGACCCCGCGCGGGCCGATCAC
The DNA here is from genome assembly GCA_050700495.1 of Pseudonocardiaceae bacterium. Taxonomy (GTDB): domain Bacteria; phylum Actinomycetota; class Actinomycetes; order Mycobacteriales; family Pseudonocardiaceae. The sequence continues at coordinate 5,531 of JBOHHF010000469.1, read as the reverse complement.
CTGGGCACAGCCACCGCGAGAGGACTCCCTACGGCTGTGTCGCGAGATCGATCTCTTTGGGGCGGTGCGCACCGCCCTGAACGACCTACCCGACGACCCACCGCCCGGCAGAAAGAGAGAACGTCGTTTCGGCTAAGGAGGCGCTAAAGTCCGGCGGAGGCCCGCTCACACGGATAGTCGCCTTGCGAGGACGAGGAGAGAGAATGATGCCCGCCGCTGACTCGACCCTTGAGGCCGCCCACCACTGACGGTGACGAGGGCCCTGAGGAGACCACCTGGGGCTGGGAAGAATGACTGTTGTCATCTTCGCCCAGCAGGCCGATTCCCCGGTCGACGTAACGGTCCGGCAGCTGGCCGCGCGGAATGTTCCGGTGTTCCGCGCGGGCGCGGACGCCACCACCACGCAGGCCCAGCAGTGGGTGGACAAGATCCACGAGGCCAGGGTGGTGGTCGTCAGCCAGCGCATGTTCACGATCCTGATCCGGGCCGGCTCTGATGCGTCCCGGGTGGACTGGCGGGCGGATTACCCAGCACTTTCCTACGAATGGGTGGACACCCCGCCCGAGATCGAGAAGGTGCTGCGAGCTTATCTGACGGAGATGGGCCTGACTTATGCGGCGGTCGATTTCGCGATCGACGCCGATGGGCGCTGGGTATTCCTCGAGTCGAATAGCTCAGGCCAGCATTTCTGGCTCGAAGCCCACACCGGGGCACCGATCACCAACGCGCTGGCTGACCTGCTGACCGAAGGACGTACTCACCATGACCATGCTCACCGAGGACTGGACGCCTCGAGCACGGCAGCTCGCTGAGCAGCTCACCGCCGCGGGGAAGCTGACATCGGCCGCATGGCGAGACGCGGTGTGCGCGGTGCCACGCCACGAGTTCGTTCCCGAGGTGTTCCGCCAGGACCGGATCGATCAGTATGACGAGACCTGGCGCCAGCTGGACACCACGACCGTGGCGGGCGCCAGGAGTGGCTGGATCAGGTGTACTCCACCGCGGCACTGATCACTGCCCTGGACCGCACCAGTGAGCCGCCCCGCTTGCTGTCCACCTCCAGTATGCCCGGGTTGATGACCCGGATGCTGGAGACCCTCGACGTTCACGACGGGGACCGGGTGCTGGAGATTGGCACCGGCACCGGCTACGACGCCGCCCTGCTGTGCCATCGGCTGGGCGACACCCACGTGTTCTCAGTCGACATCGAGCCCGACCTGATCACTCTGGCCCGGCAGCGGCTCGCCCGGCTGGGCTACCACCCCACGCTGATCGCCACCGACGGGGCGGCCAGCTTGATCGAGCACGCCCCGTTCGACCGGATCATCGCGACCTGCTCGGTACCCACCGTGCCCTGGCAATGGGTGACCCAGACCCGCCCGGTGGCGTGATCCTCACCGACGTGAAGACCTCACTGATGGCCGGGAGCCTGGTCCGCCTCACCCGATATCCCGACCGCGCCGAGGGGCACTTCGACCGGACCTACGCCGCGTTCCTGGGCCTGCGCCATCACGCGGCCAGCCAGGACCCAGCCATTCGGCCCAGGCCCCGCAGACAACACCAGGTCACCGAGGCCGGTCCGACCCGCGTGTGGCGCATCATCGAAGACACCCACGCCCTGTGGACCGGGCTTGACCAACCCGGCTGGGAACGCTTCGGCCTCACCGTGACCGAGAACCACCAACACGTCTGGCTCGACACCCCCACCAATCAGCACACCTGGCCGCTGCCATCCAGACCAGCAACGCAGGCGAGGACCTGAATACCCAGACCGTCACGTGAGCCTGGCCACCATGCCCTCGCAGCTGCGCACCACCACCCGGCAGGCGTCGGCCACCGCCCGGCCGGAGAGCGGGTTCTCGGCCCGCCGGTGCCAGCGGGCGAGTGCTTCCAGGGCGGCCTGTCGCAACTCGTCGGGTCCGGAGCCGGGTGGCTGACCCAGCCGCACCTCCGGGGCACCGCCGGACCCACCGAGCAGCCGTTCCGCTTCGTCCAACGCCGTCTTCGGCAGGTTGACCGTGTCCGAACGCAAGGCGGACAGCAGTCGCAGCTCGGCGAACTCGTGCGCGCCGGCGAGGATGCGTTCCACCTCTCCGCGCAGTGGCCCGGTGTCATTGCGGGTGTCGCCGTGCAGCACGCTGTCCAGCGCCACCAGGGCTGAGCGAGCCTTGAGCAGATCACGACGCTCGGTGAAACGCGTGTTCAACACCGACCGCAGCTCGTCCAGCCCGCTGCGCCGCACCAGCTCCTCGGCGAGTGTGCCCGGGGTGTCCGTGGCGCCTTGCCGGATGAGCGTCACCGACAGCCGGATTCCGAACAGGCCGAAGCGGTCCAGCAACCCGCCCCTGGCCTCCGAGCCGGCAGCTGCCGCGGAGTCAGCTCGCAGGAAGCGGTCGGTGGACAGCAGCAAGGCGTCCACCTCCTCCCGAGGTGCTCGGGACAGCGCTGCCAGCGCGTCGAACTCAGCCTGCCGTAGCGTCCGGCCGGTTTGCGCGAGCAGCCCCGCCACCGGCACGACGCCCTGGCACAGCGCGCGCAGCGTGGGATCTTTCCGGTAGCGCTGCGCGATGGTCTTCGCCGAGAACATCGCGTCGACCCGGCCGCCGCCGATCTCGTCGGCCCGTGAGAGCACCGCGACGGTGTTCACCGAGGTCGCTCGACCCACTCCCTGGTCACGGAAGGACTCCAGGAAAGCGGCGTCGGTGGCGTGCAGGTGACGCATCAGGTAGATCACCGCGTCGGCCTCGGCGGGAGAGTCGTCCTCAGGGGTGAGGAACGTGAGGGTGCGCTGCGAGGTTTCGGTGGACATCGACGCGATACCCGGAGTGTCGATCAAGGTGGCGGTACGCAGGCTTTGCGAGGGCCAGTGCACCACCAGGCGGTTCAGCTCCTCGGCGGGGGTGCCTTGCAGATCGATGGTGAGTGCACCATTCTGCCGGTTCACCGGTAGTGAGGTGGGGGAACCCTCCCTGGGATGCATCACGACCTTGGGACTGTGCCCATCGCAATACCAGGTGACGACCCGGGTGCACTCCCCGGCGTCGGTTGGCGCAATCTGCTCCCCGACCAGTGCGTTGAGCAGTGTCGACTTGCCGGCCTTGACCTTGCCGGCGATCGCGACGCGCAGCGGCTCGTCGAGCCGGTCCAACTGCAGACGCAGCCACTGCGCGGTCTGCGGTTGGTCGCGGTAAACCTCGACCGCCCGGCGGAGCACGCCACGGACTGTCACGGACAGGCTGCGTTGACCTCCCACGTCCAGCGGACCGCTCATCGAGCCGGCGCCGGATCCACCTGCACCGGACTCTGCGTGGAATCCTTGTGGGGCAGCAACGTGCGAACCCGCTGCTGCAGCGTCTCCAAGCGCTCCAGTTCAGATGTGATCTCAGCCAGGCGGTGTTCCCGATCACCCTTGGACGTCTTCACCGACCGCTCGGCGGCCCGCAGCGAGTCGGTCAGCGACCGGTTCGTCTCCTCGGCCAGGGTAGTGAAATGGTCCCGCAGGTCGCGCTGTACCCGCCGGAGCATGTCCCGGGTCTCCTTGCTCGCCTGGAAGATCACATCGTCGATGTAGCGACGCACCGCCACCTTCGCGTCATTCTGCCGTCGGCTGACGATACGGCGCCGCTCGTCGGTGATGGTCTTGCCGCCCAGCAGCACACCGGCGCCTATCGCGAACGGGTTGACGAGCGACAGCCCGACAAAGGACCCCAGCACCATGACCATCACGATACCGACGTAACCACCCCGCAGCCCGGCCAGCGCCTGACGCCCGACGCCGAACGACTCGCCCTCGCGCAGCTGCATGGCTCGCACCTCGCCCAGCGCATCGGCGACCTCGGTGCGCAGCTTGGGCAGTAACCGGTCCTCCTCCTCGGAGAAGTGGTCGGCAACCTGTGTGGCCAGCCACCGCGCCCGCTGGGTCGCCCACACCAGGTTCGCCGATGCCGCCGACGACACCTCCTGCTCCACCCAGGTGGAAAGTTGATCCCAGGTCTTCTTCGGGTCGCCGCTGCGGTCGACCTCCTCCTCGGCCAACCGGGCGATCTCGCGCATCCGGTCCCGCAGGTCGAAATCGATGTCGGCGTTGAGGTCGGTGACGCCGTCATTGAGAGTGTGCTGCCAGCGCGCGGATCGTTCCTTCAACGCCGCAGCACGCTGCTGGGCCTCGGTCAGCTGCTTGATCACGCCTTGGGCGGCTTCGGGATCCAGCTGGGCCGCCTGTTCAGCGCGCAACCCACCGGCGAGCTGGTCAGTGACCACAAGCACATCGTGCACCGTCGACCGGCGCGCCAGCAGGTCCGCCTGGCCCACGACGCACTCACGCAGGTAACTGATCAGTGCCGGGAAACCTGATTCAGCGTCGAGGTCAGCGTCCCCGACGTTGATCGAATGCACGCGCAGGGTGGAGGAGACCGACATCAGCGGCGCATCGATGTTCACCGTAGCCAGGTGCGCCCGGTTGAGCTCCGCGATTCGCCGCCACTCCGGGTACAGGTCGATCTTGGTGAGCACACACGCCACATTGGGACAAACTTTGGTGGCTTGACGCAGGAACTCCAACTCGGGTGCGGTGTACTCCTGCGAGGCGTCCGACACCAGCAAAACGGCGTCGGCCGACGGCAGCATGGCCATCGTCGCGGCGCCGTGCACGGAGTTCAGCCCGCCGACTCCCGGGGTGTCCACCAACTCCAGACCGCCGGTCAAGACGCGACGGGGGAGGCCGACCTCGACGTAGCTCCATCCCTCCCGGTTCCCGGGATTGCCGCTCTCCGAGACATGCTCGGCGAGCTTGTCGATGGGTACCTCGACGCGCTCGGTCCGCCGCCCGCTCAGGTCGTCACCCTCGGGGTTGAGCACCCGCACCAGGGTGGCGACGGCAGCGTCGGCGTGGCGCACCACGGTGGGTACCGAGGTGGCCATATCGTCGTGAACCGGGCACACCGGCGCCCGTACCAGCCCGTTGACCAGCAAGCTCTTACCCTGTTTGAACTCCCCGACCACCAGCACCCGGACCTGCTCGTCGAGCAGCCGGGAGCGGGCCTGCTTCAGCCGAGCATCGAGATCCGATCGGTCGTATCGGGCGATCGTCGCGAGCGCCAGATCCACAGCTTTGACCGGCGCTGATGGCGTCACTGCTCCTCCTCGTCATCGTCCCCGGGTGGTCAGACACCCAGTTCCGCCACCCTCCGGTGTGGGAGAAGTGGCGGAACTGGGTGTTACCCGGAGCTCACCGGGGAGGGTAGCCCGTAGGAGGTCGTGCCCTCCGATCCGCTCGGGCCGGCTCATGCAGCGTCTTCGTCGGCAGCGTCTAACTCGCTGACGTCGGCGTCGACGACGTCGTTATCCTCGTTGTAGGAGTCTTGGACATCGACTGCGGTGGTGTCGTCGTCGGATGCGTCGACATTGGTCTCGCTGTTGTCGGTGTTGAACGAGTCGTCGACGACGGTGTCATCGTCAGAGTTGAGCGAGTCATCAATGTCCTCGCCCGCCACGACACTGTCGTCGATCGTGCCGCCTTTGTTGTCGACACC
>JBOHHF010000468.1:0-2130 GCA_050700495.1 Pseudonocardiaceae bacterium | reverse complement strand
TGGGTCGGGCGGTCAAGCTCAACGGGGTGGCGGTGGTGCTGGCTGTCGCGGTGGGTTCGGTGGTCGCCGGCATTGCCGGTGCGGTGCTGGCGGTGCCGCTGCTGGCCATGCTCAACGCCGGCATCCGCGTGCTGGTCAGCACGAGCGTCCATTCTGACAACGGCTCCAACGACGGTGAGGCCGCGGGCTCCGATTTCCCGCCGGCCGACCTCCCCGCCGACTCACAGCCTCTTGCTTTGCAGCCTCCCGCCTCCCGACCTTCCCACCTGCAACCGCCCGATCCGCTCGTTGCGGAGTCTCCGGCAAGTCGCGCACCCGACCACCGCGGTGAAGCCCGCCGACCTCGCTGCGGCCCGGGACCGCACGATCCCTGACGTGCTGCCCGGACCGGACGATCCGTCGCTGCGAGTGCTGTTCTGCGGTATCCGCTGGCTCGGGGGTGCGTGAAGTTGTCATCGCCTGACGGGTGTGCCGCCCCGGACACGGGAGGTGATCGAGCGCGCCTGGCTGGTTCAGGCAGCCCCCGATAAGTTCGACGATACGTGGGACGCGCTGTCCCAGATGTCAGACCCCCAGATGTCAGACTGCGGTGCCGAATTCCTGATCGAGTCACTGCGCGTCGCGGTGCGGGAGATCGGTCGGGAGCGGGTGTCGTCGGACTTTTGCCGCGGTGCGTCCCGCCGGTTACAGCTACGGCTCGCACGTCCGTCGTCGGCGGCTGCGGACAGCACCGCTTTCGAGCTATTCGAGCTCGTTGCGCTCCCTGATGATGGCGGGCGCTCCCCGGGGTACTGGCAGTGTGTCCTCGGGGACAGGGCTCGGCGGCGTGGCGACAACGATGAGGCCATCCGCCGGTACCGGGCGGCGCTACCAGGGCACCCGGACCAGGCCCGACCTCGCCTGGCTTACCTGCTCGCGCTCAAGGGCTACCAGCTCCTGCGGCAGGGCGAGTCCCTTCTCGCGCTCGAGCACCTGAGCACCGCGGAATCGCTGACCGCGGATCCGGACTACCGGCTACTGTCCGCGATCGTACGTCTGCTCAGCCGGCCGGCAGCCACGGCGGACATCGTCACCGATCTGGTCCGGTTGCGCGGCGAGCTGGCTGCTCCGGCGATCGCGGACTTCTGGATCGGGGTGGCGCAGCTCGAATCCGGGGACCACATCGCGGCCGCTGCGACGCTGCGCCGCAGCTTCGGCACCGAACCGGATGCTGCAGACTCCAAGGAACTGGGCGAGCTCGGCACCCTGCTGCTGCACATCGCCGAAGGCGGCCCCGACGGGCTCGTCGCCCTCTCCCGCGAACTGCTGCGCCGGCACGGAGACCGTTGGACACAGGGGTCGCCGGTACCCTCAGATGCGGTGATCGCCGATGTCGCCGATCGGGATCCGGCGTTGCTGGCCCGCCTGGTGTCAGCTCTGCCCAAGGGGCAGCTCAGCCCGTCGACCCGGGTGATCGCCGCCCATGCGATGCTCAGCAGCGCAGTGCAGGCGAGTGAAGCTGGAATCGCGTTGAATCGCCTTGAGGTGGTCGAGCGTCTGTTGCAGGGTGGGTGACGTGGACATACTGGGAATTCCAGCCGCCCGACTCGAGGCCACACTCCTCACCGACCTCGACAATTTTGCGGCGGCGGCGGTCGCTGCGGTCGAAGCGGGAAGCAGTCCCATCGAGCCGTCGCACGTGCTCATCGCGCTCGCGCGAATACCGGGCGGTCGGGTGAGCTCGTTGTTCGCCAAGAGCCACATCCCGGTTAGTGTGTTCGTCAACGCACTGCGGCGGGAGGCCGGGCCCGACCCGGCGGGTCTGGTCACCGCATTCACCCGGTGAGTCCGTCGACCCGTTCGAGGTCGTGGTGCGTGGGCTCGACGCCGCTCGGCGGCTGGTGGAAGCTACTGCGTCGGCGGGAATCGGCAAGACGGTGATCAGTGTGCCCGCGCGCTTCTCCTCCCGGCAGCGGACGGCGTTGCGAGACGCGGCCGGCGAAGCGGGCCTGACCGATGTCGGGCTGATCAACGATTCGATCGCGGCGGTCATGGCGCACACCCGTGGTGCACAGGACGGCGTTTTCCTGGTGTACGGCATGGGGTACAGCGGCGCCGAGCTTGGGCTGGTCCGTGCTGCCCAGGGGCAAT
>JBOHHF010000467.1:0-1009 GCA_050700495.1 Pseudonocardiaceae bacterium | reverse complement strand
CCTACCGGTGTGTCCCCGGTCTGCCACAGCACCTCCACCGGTAGCCCGGTCGCCTGCGCCAGCGCACCCTGCGGCGCCAGCAGTGGTGCAAGGTGCTCGAACAACCGCCGGAACGGATACTGCGTGGCAGCACCCACCGTCACCACCACCCGAGCCACCCCCACCGGCACCCGAGCCACCCCCACCGGCTCATAACCATCGAACACACTGCCTGCGTACTCCCACCACCGGTCCGCCCACCGCGGATACTGGGTATAAGTCCGCACCCCCGGCACCCACTGCAAAACTCGCCCCGTCAACGACGGCGCGCTCACCCGCGTCGCACTCTCGATGTAATGACACTCCACACCCCGCGCCGCCAGATACGGCAAATACCCCAGCGCGATCCCCGACCCCGTCGACACCGCCCTGGTCAACTTCCGGCGCTCCATCAACCGGCGCGCATCGGGGATACACCGAAGCACATCAGGCACGCTACGCACGCCCACGTAGGGCACGAACTCCACGTCCCGATCCGCCAGCATCGACCGGCTCTGCTCATTCGCATGAGTCACCCACAGCGACGCACCGTTGGGCGGGATCCGGCTCGCCAAGCTGTCGAGCTCGGCAAGGTGACCGCCGGTGCCGGCGAGGAACAGCGTGGTCACGCCCTCCTCCCTTCGCGCCAACCCAGTATGCCGCCGAGATCGCAGACCTGGCGGCGTTGTTCAGAAACGTACCGCCAACTACCCTCGGCTGGTTGCCGCGTCAGCTCAGCGCAGGACGACCACGGTGGGTCACTGCGGTAGGCTGGTAGTTGCGCAGAGTGCTCGACGGCGAACGGGGTTAACAGTGACTGATTGCGGTAAGTCGAGCCCGGACCGGCCCCGATGACCACGCTGTTCGTCGCAACCACCGGTGGGCACCTCACCCAGCTCGACAGCTTGGCGAGCCGGATCCCGCCCAACGGTGCGTCGCTGTGGGTGACTCATGCGAATGAGCAGAGCCGGTCGATGCTGGCGGATCGGGA
>JBOHHF010000466.1:0-5193 GCA_050700495.1 Pseudonocardiaceae bacterium | reverse complement strand
CCGTCGACGCGACTTTCCGCGGCCTCACCCCGGGCCAGATCGCGTCTGCCACCGTGACCGTCGATGGAACGATCGTCGCCGCAGCCGCGTTCGGTCCCGCGCCAGACGGCACCGCGACCCGGACCCTCACTCTCGACCAGATACCGATCAACGCGGTCGCTGTCGTCGACGCGCGAGGGGGAAACGCGGCGTGCACGGCCACCGTCAAGCCAGGACAGCCAGCCGAGATGACCTGCGCTACCCCATGACCGCCGCCCCCGCGGGATGTCGCTAGAGCAAATACTCCGCGATGCGGTCGCGGAGCGCGACACGGCGGTAGCACCAAGCGAACGTCCGGACGAACCCATTACGGCAGGCATCACTGTGGACATGACAGCACCCCGGACAATTGAAAAGCTGATGAGGGTTGTGACCGATCAGCTCCGCAAGGATCAGAGAAGCCAAGAACTTCCACGATGATGATCTGCTCCGGTAAGTGCTGACCACCGAAGCCCTGAAACAGGATCGCTTAAGCGATAAACCGGCTCGGCCACCCGGTAGCCCACTGCCTGGCCCAGGTCACCCTCAGTACGTCCACCCTCTGCTCGTGTTCCAAGATCAGGTAAGTCACGATGCCATCTCCCCGGCCAAAGACGAGCTGCCGCACAGCACCGTCCGGATTGTCCTTGTTCAGGGGCAACCCGTTCCACGGGGTCAGCTCCAGCACGTCGAGCACCCCAACGTAACCCGCAAGGGCATCGACTGGTAGCGCGTCCACGGACGCCGCAGCCTCCTCGTAGGTACGCACTTGGTACACCCCTGGTCAGGCCAGTACCTGACGTTCGCGGAGCAGCTCCCGGATTCGGTCGGCGGACACAGAGTGGGGAGGAAGCTCCCCGGTGGCCAGAACACGCTCAGCCTTGGCTAGCAGCACCCGCCACGCGTCGGAGCCTTCGGCGGTCACCTGCCAGGCGTTGAGACGCCACGACCTCAGGGTCTTCTCCAACTCGTCGAGGCTGTAGGTTTCCGCCGCGAGCTGGAGCGCCCGCCGGTACTGCTCGTCGAAGCTGGGCACGTCCTCCGGGAGGAGTGCGTCCCGGATCTCAGCCGGGGAGGCGTCCGCGAAGGGGACCTTGGTGGCGGTGGCAGCCATGGGGAAACCCTAGCTGCCGGGCGGAGCCGACCCACAACAGACACGACGAGGCCCGTGAGACTGGTGAGCTCGCCTATTCAACTGTCGCCAGTTCTTGTGTGATCGCCTGAGGCGTAACGGCTCCAGGTGACCCCAGCCTGGGTGGCGATCCTGGCTGCGGTAACAGGGTGGTAGCTGAGGGCATCAGCGACGACGGGTGCTGGCATCTCCAGTACGTGCTGACGGATGGCGGCCGTGCGGCCGGTGCCGGTGGGAACACCGAGTTTGTTGATCAAGGCGCCGAGGCTTGCGGGCACATCGGCTGTCTTGCGCGGCGGCCGGGAAACAACCACCGGGAGTTTGGGTTGGTGGCGGTGTTCATGTTGTCCCGTTCGTTGATCCAGGTGAGCAGGAGCTTTGCGAACGTGGTCGGGACCGGTGCGGGTGGTTCGCCCAGGCGCAGCAGGACCTGGTCGCCGCTGCGGATCACGTCGTCGATGGTCAGCTGGACGATCCGGCTCAGACGCTGGGCGTAGAGCAGGACGATGATTCCGGCGACCCGCGAGCGCAGGGGAAGTTCGTGGCCGGTGAGTAGATGGCCGAGCAAAGCCATGCGCTCGCGTTGGGGCAGCGGAGCGTAGGACTCGCAGAGCACGGTGAACTCGTCGATGTCGGGACGGCCCACGGCTTCCCAGCGAGACCGATGGTTGACACAGAACAGCGATCGTCCGTGCGTCCACAGCGTGCAGTAAGACAACGCGCAAACAGGATGGTCGGGATCATGCATCGGGGCGAGACCAGCCAGCCACGTTGAGCGGTCCGGCTTGCCGGCCCGCTCCCAGAACCCTTGGTGGCGAACGCACAAACCCCGGCGGGCCCCGCCGTAACGACAGCCCTGAACGACGCAGACCGTGAGCTCCTTGCGCCCGAGCCCCTCCGGGGACGCCGTCGCGGCGAACGCGTCGATGTCGGGGCGGCCTTCTTGCTGCCACGCGTAGTAGTGGCCCTTGCAGAGTCCCCGGGTGCGCGGTTGGCGGACGCAGCCCAGCACCTGGCAGGGCGCGGCGTCGAACACCAGCGCACCCCGTTCGGGGACCAGGATGTCCACCCGGAACTCCGGTCGGACGGTGGCCATGAGCTTGCCCAGCAACCCCAGCGCCGCAGCCGGCGTGAACATCGGCTTCGCCGCAGTCACCACCGCACCTCCCGCCCGGTCAGGAAGCCAGCGGCCTCCAGTGCGCGGCGGGCGTCCTCGACGGACAGATGCCCGTAAACGTCCATAGTGGTCGCGATCGACGAGTGCCCAAGAAGCGTGCTGACCACCTCGATCGGGGTGTTCCGGCGAAGCAGGCGCGTGGCGTAGGAGTGCCGATACCAGTGCGGGTCGAAGTCGACGCCCGTAGCCCGACGCAGCCGCAGCACCAGGTCATAGACCGCCGGGTAACCCCACGGCCGCCCGAACGGCTGACCCCAGAAGTTGACGAACACATAGTCAGAGTCCAGATCGCCGTACTCCTCGTGCAGATAATCGGCGTAGAGCCGGATCACTTCTGGACTGACCGGGATGGTGCGCGGTGTCGCCGACTTGGCGCGCGCCCTGTTGTCGTTGGCCCGCGGCGTGATCGTCAACTCGCCCTCGGCGGCGGCCAAGTCCTCGTGCCGGAGGCCCAAGGCCTCACCGATCCGGATGCCTGTGTCCCACAAGAAAGCCCACAGCAAGCGATCCCGCAGACGCGTGCAGGCGTCCAGGATGGCCTGCACCTGCCCGGCAGTCAGGATCGTCGGCTGCTTGCGGGGAGTCTTCAGCTTGATCGCCCGTCGCCGCTCGGGCTCGCCGCCGCTGAGGTGGTAGAGAAACGGCTTCCACCCGACCGTCGTCGACGTGCTGGCTGGACCTCGGTGACCAGGTCACCGAGGTCGACCCCGTGCCGGGCGTGGAACGTGTAGAGGCCGCTGACCGCCGACAGCTTCCTGTTGACGGTGCCGGCCGAGCAGTGGTGCTCGGCCAAGGGCAGCATCGCCACCCCACCGCATCGACCGGCCGGCGGAAGTCGCAGCCAGGCCACGAACTCGCCGAGGTCTTCCAGCCGGACCTCGCGCCAGTCCAGACACCGCACGTCGAGGAAGTCGAACCAGTCCTTCAGATCGTGGGCGTACGCCTTGATCGTGTTCGGCGACCGCTCGATGTCGGTCAGGTAGGCCAGGTAGCGCTCAATCGGCTCTACCGGGCCGCCACCGTCGCCGAGCACTGTCCAGGACTCAAGCGACGAGACGGGCATCAACACCCGCTGCACGAGCATGGGACCTCCGGGTCATCTGCGTGTTGGACGGCCGCAGATAACCACCTCCACCACGAAGATTCCCACCGATCCCGACCTCGTGGTGCACGTCGTGGACACCCTCTCGGGAGCTCAAGAGAACCTGCACGAACCGCGGGTCATAGCCGTCCTCGACCAGATGCGTGACGTAGGAGCGGCGCAGCGAATGAAAATCCAGCCCAGAGTCCAGGCCGAGTGCCTCCCGGTAGGCGACGAACCGGGAGTTGAGCCGCTGGCAGCCCACCCGCAGCCCGCGCTCGGACGGCCACGCGGCTGGGTTGCCGTCGGTGCCGAACAACGGCCGAACCTCGGTGAGCCACTCCTCGAGCACCTCCGGGGTCCAGGTCCACACGGTCAGTACGCTGCGCTGCTTGGGCGGTGAGCCCTTCTTCGCCTTGCCGAACCGGACCCGGCACAGCCCGTACTCCCCGAACTCGCCCCCGTGGACGTTACGGCCGAAGTCGACGGCGTCGAGCATCCTGGTCTCGTTACGGCGCAGACCGAACGCGTAGGCGGTCTTGAACAACGTCGCGTCGCGGAACGCCGGCAGCCACCCCTTCCGCCCGAACACTCGGATGCGGACCACCTGCTCGTCGCAGTGCGCGAAAAAGGCGTGCAGCTCTTTCTTGGTGAAGGCCCGCTTTTTCGGGTCGGCCTCGTTGTCTTGCACATGCGCGGCGGTGTTCCACTCGTGCACGATCTGCACCGGATGGTTGCCGAAGCGCTTCTCGCAGGTCGCGGCCCATTCATAAGCCGGGTCGGTAGCGAAGTGGCAGAACGCGCGGACGGCTTCGGAGTAGGCCCGGATCGTCGAGCGCTTCAACTCCCGCGGCGAGCGCAGGTCGCCGAGCCACTCATCGACCATCGCCGGGGACCACTGCCACGGGAACGCGTTGACGTAGTTGGCGAACACCCGGACCGTGTTCTCCCTGCCCTCGATTGTCGAGCGGGCCAGGTTGCGCGCCAGCTGTTGGTTGGCGAACCCCGCCAGCATCGCCGAAAAGACCTGGTCCTCCGGCCGCAGCAGCGACACCCCATCCACCAGATGCAGGCTCGCCGCACCCGGCACCACCCCGATCGACCCCATGGCCACCACCCTCCGTCACACGCATCCAACGCGACAAAGCGCATCAGGTGCGACAACGGTGGAGCCTCGCAGGCCATCCATCCTTTCGGGCGACACAGCTGGCGGCGAACCAGCCAGATACATTCGCTAATGTCGCCGCCGAGCCAGAGAATAACCGCTGGTAGAACAGCCAAGCTGGCACCGAATTACCCGCCATTCGCTAACTGCCGCCAATTCGCATCGGATGCAATTGGCGACAGAACCAACGATCTGGCGAAAACTGGCGCTAAGGGAGCTGGGCTGGCTGCGAGGCAGTGATCATGGTGAAGCCCCCCTCCGGCTATCGCGGCAGCTGCCCGTCCTGGCCCGGCTTTTGACCGGGCGATCCCGGCCCGCGGGGTGACCCGGTGACGGCGACGTTGCCTGGCGGCCGCGATCGGCACCACGATCACCCATCTGGACGCCGTCTACTACGACGACGAGTGGAGCACGCTGCCGCCCGAGAAGTTCGCCGCAGTCCAAGCCGAACTCGTCGCCGCCGACACCTGGGTGATCGACGGCAACTACGCCGCCACCCTGCCCATCAGGCTCCAGCGAGCCACCCACGTGATCTTCCTGGACCTGCCCGCCACCACCTGCCTGTGGGGCATCGCGCAACGCCGCTGGCGCTACCGCGGCGGCCAGCACAACCAGGCCGG
>JBOHHF010000465.1:0-18796 GCA_050700495.1 Pseudonocardiaceae bacterium | reverse complement strand
AAGGGTGATCAAAAGGTACCGCGCGCACAGTCACCGCATCAAACGAACTACCGACCACGGCCAACTCCATAACGGTCCAGCAAAGATCCACATCTTCAAGGTCCCGCGCCTAACTTAGCGGCATTGGTCTAGGGCTGCTCGGGCACGTCCTCGCCGAGCAGGAAGAGGCACCTTCGCCCGAGCGCGTTCACCGCGTACGTCGATGAGGCTCCGATGCCGTCCCAGGTTCCGTCTCCCAGGGTAGCGAGCACGCGCTAGGCACAGCGGTCGACCGGATCGCCGCATGCATGGTGGCGCTCGCCGAAGCGGCACAGGACAGAGGTATCCCAGACCGCCCGCGGTCAGCCGGCGAACAGTTCGACGTGGTGGTCCACGTGCATGCCGATACCGGCACTGCGGAGATCGAGGGCGGCCCAGCGCTGCCGATGCATACCGCGCAACGACTCGCCTGCCAAGCCTGGGTGTCGGCGCTGATCACCGACCGGCGGGCACCCCTTGTACCTGGGGCGGCGCCGTCGGCTGGTGTCGCGTCGCCTGCTGCGCGCTGCGGGCGCGTGATCACGGAACATGCCGGTTCCCGGGTTGCACGAACCGGCGGGTGGATGCACACCACATCGTGCCGTGGCTAACCGGTGGTCGTACTGACATCTCCAACCTGGTGCTGGTCTGCCGGTTCCACCACGGGCTGATTCATGATCACGGCTACCGGATCCGATGGGTCGAAGGGAAACTGGAGTTCTGCCGACCCGACGGCAGACCGATCCCAGCAGCCGCCCCGCCCACCACTGGCACCCTCGAACACCTCATAGAAACCCATGCCGCACAACAGCTGGAGATCACCGACGACAGCCTCACACCCACCTGGAGCGGCGAAACTCTCGATCCTGACCCGATCTTGCTGCGCCTGCTCACCGAACCAGCTCCAGCGCTGGCCGCCTGAGCAGCCCAGCCGGCATCTGGGCCTATCCGCAGAGGTCGTCCGCGGAGCAGTACCCAGCATCGACCCGGCTGACACGTTGCCGGCCCACGCTCCTAGCCTGCGACGATGGCTCAGCGCGCAGCAGACACGCCAGGAATCGCGCTGCTGCACAGCCCGCTGGTCGGCCCATTGTGTTGGCAACCCCTCGCCGAGAGGTTACGAGCTGACGGTTACCGGGTCATCGCTCCCGATCTGACCGCAGCCGCCGCATCGGACAGCCATCAAGGGTCCTTCATCGCCGCCGCGGTGCACGCCATCGGCGTCGCCGAGATGGGCAGCGTCGTGCTCGTCGGCCACAGCGGCGCGGGGCCGCTATTGCCGGCCATCGCCAGCGCGGCCAACACCATTGGCGTGATCTTCGTCGATGCCGGCTTACCGCACCCTGGCAAGAGCTGGTTCGACACGGCTCCACCACCGCTCACGGCGCATCTCAAGAGCCTCGCCGACCACGACGGTGTGCTGCCCCGCTGGAGTGATTGGTTCGACCCTGCTGTGCTCAACGAGGCCATCGCCGATCCCCGGCTGCGCTTGCGCTTCGTTGACGAGCTGCCGCGGCTGTCCATCTGCTACTTCGAACAACCCACCCCGGCCACGGTTTGGGACGGGCCCACTGCTTACCTACAGCTCAGTGCCGTTTACATCGCCGACGCTGATCGCGCCGCCGCAGCCGGATGGCCGGTACAACGGCTCCCCGAGGGTCACCTCGCCATCCTCACTGCGCCGCAACACGTCCTCCCGGCTCTGATCGCGCTACTTGAGGCTGTCGGGTGACCGATTGGTCGAAGATTGAGGAGATCAATCTCGGTCCCGCGCTAAGGTGGCCGACCTCTGCGCTCGGATGGACCGCGGGAGGTGAGTTGGTATGAGTACCGTGCAGTTCCGGCGGTCACCTCGGCTGGCCGCGCCCAAGATGCCCGGTGGTGAGGTTCATCTCGAGCCGCCACCCGAGGTGCCCAGGGTGATCCCGGGCAATATCGTGCAGAAGATCCTGCCGATCGTGATGATCGCGGCGGTGCTGGGCATGGTGGCGTTCGTCTTCACCACCGGGGACGCCAAGAGCAACCCCGTGTTCCTGCTGTTCCCGATCATGATGCTGGTGTCGACCGTGGGCATGTTCGCCGGCGGCGGACGGGGGCGCGGCCAGGCCAAGGCTGAGATGGATGAGGACCGCAAGGACTACCTGCGGTACCTGGGCCAGATGCGCCAGCGGGCCAGACAGGCCGCGCAGGAGCAGCGTGCCGCGTTGCAATGGTGCCATCCTGATCCCGCCGCGCTGTGGTCGATCGCCAGCAGCCGGCGGATGTGGGAGCGCCGCAGCGGCGACCCCGACTTCTGCCACGTGCGGATCTGCCGGGGTTCGCAGCGGCTGGCCACCAGGCTGGTGGCGCCGCAGACTGGTCCGGTCGACGAGCTGGAGCCGATCACCACGCTGGCGCTGCGCCAGTTCGTCCGGGCCCATTCCATCGTGGCGGACCTGCCGATCTCACTGTCATTTCGCGGGTTCGCCGCGATCGGAATCTCCGGCGAGCAGGCCGCGGCGCGCGGGCTGGCCCGCTCGATGGTGGCTCAGCTGGCCACCTTCCACCCCCCCGACGAGCTGATCGTTGCCGTGGTGACCGCCGGGCGGGCGAAGGCGGACTGGGAATGGGTGAAATGGCTGCCGCACGTGCAGCACCCGACTCTGGTCGACGGTGCCGGGCCGAGGCGGATGATGGCCGGATCCCTGGCCCAGATCGAGGAGCTACTCGGCGAGCAGCTACGCGACCGTCCGCGGTTCGCCCGCAACGCCCCGGCCCACGGTGACGGCCCGCAGATCGTGATCGTCCTCGACGGTGGAGAGGTCACCGGTGCCGAACAGATCATCCTGGAGGAGGGCCTGGCCGGGGTCACCCTGGTCGATCTCTCGGAGTCGCTGGGTGCTCTGACCGCCCGTCGCGGGCTGCAGCTGGTGATCGAGGGTCCGGCGATCGGCGCCCGCGGGGCGACCGGAGTCGAGTTCTTCGGGGCTCCTGACTCACTCGGTGTCGCGGAGGCCGAGGCGGTGGCGCGCGCGCTGTCTCCGTACCGGATCGGCGCGCAGGAGTCCGAGAGCACCGGCGAGCCGCTGCTGGGTAACTCCGGGCTGCTGGAGCTGCTCGGCTTACCTGCCGATCCGCGTGCTTTCGACGTCACCCAGGCTTGGCGACCGCGACCGATGCGGGACCGGCTGCGGGTGCCGATCGGGGTGGACGAGTTCGGCCAGCCGGTGGAGCTGGACATCAAGGAGGCTGCCCAGGAGGGAATGGGCCCGCACGGGCTGTGCGTGGGGGCGACCGGGTCCGGTAAGTCGGAGTTCCTGCGCACTTTCGTGCTGGGTCTGATCGCCACGCATTCGTCGTCGGTGCTGAACTTCGTGCTGGTCGACTTCAAGGGCGGCGCGACGTTCCTGGGCATGGAGGACGCGCCGCACGTCGCTGCGGTGATCACCAACCTGGCCGACGATCTGACCCAGGTCACCCGCATGCAGGACGCACTGGCCGGCGAGATGAACCGTCGCCAGGAGCTGCTGCGGGCTGCGGGGAACTTCTCCAACGTCAAGGATTACGAGCGGGCCCGGGACAACGGCGCCGACCTCGATCCGCTGCCTGCGCTGTTCATCGTGATCGACGAGTTCTCCGAGCTGCTCGCCCAGAAGCCGGAGTTCATCGACCTGTTCGTGGCGATCGGCCGGCTGGGCCGGTCGCTGCAGATGCACCTGCTGCTGGCCTCACAACGTCTCGAGGAGGGCAAGCTTCGCGGTCTGGAGTCCCACCTGTCCTACCGGATCGGGTTGAAGACCTTCTCCGCCGGGGAGTCCCGGGCGGTGCTCGGCGTCCCCGACGCCTACGAGCTACCGTCGGTGCCCGGATCGGGCTACCTGAAGTTCGACACCACCTCAATGGAGCGTTTCAAGGCCGCCTACGTCTCCGGCCCCTACCGCGCCGGTGGCGGCGTCGCACTGGGTGATCCGGTTCTGGCCAGTCCGAACGCGACGGTCACCTCGGATCGCCGGGCGCGACTGTTCGTGCCCGACTACGTGGACCTACCCGCAGAACCCGAGCCCAACCTCCATGAGGTGGTCGACGCGCCGCCTGCGTTGGTCACCGAACCCAGCGTGCTGGACATCGTGGTGGCCCGGGTGCGCGGTCAGGGGCCCCCGGCCCATGAGGTGTGGCTGCCGCCGCTGGATCAGCCGCCGTCGCTGGACCAGCTGTTGCCTCCACTGTCGGTCACCGAGGAGCGCGGGTTGTCCCCGGACGGGTTCTTCGGCAATGGCCGGCTCGCCGTCCCGGTCGGGATCGTGGACAAGCCCTACGAGCAGCGCCGCGACCTGCTCTGGGCGGACTTCTCCGGTGCCGCGGGCCACGCCGTGGTCACCGGCGGCCCGCAGTCGGGCAAGTCCACCGTGCTGCGTTCGATACTGATGTCGCTGGCCCTGTCCCACACCGCCGCGGAGGTGCAGTTCTTCTGCATCGACTTCGGCGGCGGCACGCTGGCGTCGTTGGATAGTCTGCCGCACAGCGGCGGGGTGGCCGGGCGGGGGGAGCCCGACACGGTCCGGCGCATCATCGCCGAGGTGACCGGGCTGCTCGCCGCCCGGGAGAAACGGTTCCGCGCGCTGGGCATCGACTCGATGGCTGACTTCCGGGCTCGCAAGCAGCGCGGGGACCTGCTCGAGGACCCGTTCGGCGACGTCTTCCTCGTGATCGACGGGTGGCACAACTTCCGCCAGGAGTTCGACGTCACCGACCTGGAAATGCGCGTCGTCAATCTGGCTAACCTCGGCCTGTCCTACGGGGTGCACGTCATGATCGGCGCCACCCGGTGGGCGGAGATCCGGCCCGCACTCAAAGACCTGCTCGGTACCCGTTTCGAACTGCGCCTCGGCGATCCGGGCGAATCCGATATCGATCGGCGGGCGGCGGTCAACGTGCCGCCGGGCCGGCCTGGACGCGGACTGTCTCGGGAAAAACTGCACTTCCTCGCCGCGCTGCCCCGCATCGACGCGGTGACCGGTGCGCAGGACATCGGCACCGGCGTTGCCGACGCGGTGGCGCGGATCCGCGACGCGTGGCACGGCCGCCGCGGGCCGCGGGTCCGGCTGCTGCCCGAGCGGATCGGTTATGAGCAGCTGCCCGTGCTTGACGGCCAGCACTCGCACCTGATCCCGATCGGGATCAACGAGGCCGAGCTCGCCCCGGTGTACCTCGACTTCGCCGCCGAGCCGCACTTCCTGTGCTTCGCCGACGGGGAATCCGGCAAGACCAACCTGCTGCGGACGATCGCCCGGGGCCTCGTGCACCGCTACTCGCCGGACCAGGCGCGCATCGTCATGGTCGACTACCGCCGCACCATGCTCGGCTTCCTGGAGTCCGAGCACGTCATCGGGTACGGGATGTCCGCCGACGTGCTGGCTCCGATCATCGGCGACGTGGAACGCTCGATGCGCAATCGCCTGCCCGGTGCTTCGGTCACCCAGCAACAGCTCCGGGACCGCTCCTGGTGGTCTGGCCCCGAGCTGTTCATCCTGGTCGACGACTACGACCTGGTGGCCACCCAGGGCGGCCCGAACCCGCTCGCACCGCTGCTGGAGTTCCTGGCGCAGGCCAAGGACGTGGGGCTGCACCTGATCGTCACCCGGCGTTCGGGTGGTGCCGCGCGGGCCTTGTTCGAACCGGTGATCGCGCGGCTGCGGGAGCTGTCCACCCCCGGCATCGTGATGAGCGGCAGCCCCGACGAGGGTCCGTTGCTCGGCACTGTCAAGCCATCCACGATGCCGCCCGGCCGGGGCACCCTGGTGGGCCGCAAGGCCGGTCAGCAGCTCATCCAGATCGCCTGGCTGCCCCCAGAGTGACGGCGTGCGCGCCCCTGGTTCGAGCGCTACGGGCGACGCAGGAGCAGGTCATTGTCAGTGGCCGTCCCTAGGATCCTCGTGACGGACCGGAAGGGGATCGTATGGTCAGCCTGCCTGCGCAGTTTCGTGAGGTCCAGGACCCGGAATCCACGGTGCCGCGGCTGGAAGCCTTAGCACACCGGGTGCTGACCGGAGATGTCATCCTGCCCAAGTTCCAGCGGCAGTTCGTGTGGAGCCGCCAGCAGACGCTGGACTTGCTGGACTCCGTGTCCCGGAACTTATCCCATCGGTAGCGTGCTGCTCTGGCAGAGCACGGAGCAGCACGCCAGCGAGCGCACGGTCGCCGGGCTGGACGTCGAACCGCAGCGGCACGGCTATCCGGTGAACTACATCCTGGACGGACAGCAGCGCCTCGCGAGCATCTGCGGGACGCTGTACTGGCGGCCGGGCAGCGATCCCGAGAGCAAGTGGAACATCGTCTACGATCTGGAGCGGCAGGAGTTCCGCCACGTCACGACGTGTGACGATCCACCGGCGCACTTCATGCCGACGCGTGGCTTCTCCGAGCCGTCGGAGTTCTTCGGTCGGGTGGCACAGATCTCCGACCAGGAATTCGTCACACGAGCGAAGACCTTGTTCGACCGTTTCACGAACTACCAGATCGCGGTGGTGACACTCCGTAGCATGTCGGTGGACGAGGTCGCCAAGGTCTTCGAACGGATCAACAGCACGCACACTCCTCTCACGGTCGTGGACCTGATCAGAGCGGCCACCTGGACCCCGGAGTTCGATCTGCAGGACGAGATCGACACCCTGCTCACGGTCCTGGAACGCAAGAAGTACGGCCGGGTCGACTCCAAGACCATGCTCCGGACGATCGCGGCATCGGCTGGCTTTGGTTTCGCGCGCGATGACATGCAGCGCCTGCGTGAGCTGTCAGCAGAGGAACTCCAGAGCGCGGTCACCGAAGCGGCCGAGGCGGCGAAGCGGGCTGTAGACTCCTCACCACGGAAATCGGCACCCCGGGGGCGAGCGCCCTGCCGTACATGAATCAGTTCGCGGTACTCGTGGATATCTTCCGCCAGGTGACCAAGCTGACGTCGGCGCAGTACGAGGCGATCAGGCGCTGGTTCTGGCTGACGGCGAGCGGCGAGTACTTCAAGGGATGGAACGCCCGGCAGATGGCCGATGACCGGGATGCCGTACGGGCGTTTGCCGAAGGGGTGGCCGAGATCGAGGTGAGTACGGGATTGCCGCGCGATGTGCTGTGGCGGCGCAGCCAGTTCCGTACGACTACGGAGAACCGGTCGACCGGGACTCGGCCGACTGAGATGCGAGTCAAGGACCTGCCGGTGGGTGATCGCCCGCGCGAACGCCTACTGGAACGGGGCTCGGAGGCACTGGCCGATCGTGAACTGTTGGCGCTCCTGCTGGGTTCAGGGGCGCGCGGGCTGGATGCTGTGGAGCTGGCAGGCCAACTGATCGCGAATCAGGGCGGTTTGCGTCGGCTGGCGCAGGCAGCGCCGCACGAGCTGGTGGGCTTGCTCGGCGTCGGCCCGGCGAAGGCGGCCAGGGTGGCGGCGGGGTTCGAGCTCGCACGCCGGGCACTGGCGGATGAGCAGCCAGCACCCCGCAGGATTGTGACAACAGCTGACATCGCCGCGTGTGCCGCGCCCTTGCTGCGAGGGCTCAGACACGAGCGGGTCGTGGTCGTCGTCTGCGACAAGGCGGGCACGGTGCTGCTGTACGCACCGCCTGACCGAGGGTGGCACGGGACCGCAACCTGATCCCCGTACGAGACGTTCTCGGCGCGGTCCTCGCCACGGGCGGCGCGTTGTTCGCCGTAGCCCACAACCATCCCTCCGGCGACCCCACCCCGAGCGCTCTTGACCGCCGGGTGACCGCTTGCTTGCGGGAGGCCGCCGAGGTGGTCGGGGTCCGTTTCCTGGACACGTGGTGGTGACGGACGACGCCTGGCAGCGGGTTACAACTGACCCGTGAACGCAGCATTCAGGATAGAGTCCCGAAGAGATGGCAAGATTAATTGCTGTTCTGCGATTAGCGTCTCTGCTGATGCGGCCCGATTCAAGTGGCAAGAAATCTTGCGTTGGTGATCAATGTCAGGGAGGGGGATCAGTGTTGAGAGCAAGCGGTCGGCAGTTGCGCGTTCCCTGCGCGCGCCAATGCCCTTTGATTCGGCACTGAGTGACCGCCAAAAGCTCGGCCAGCGGCACAAATGTCGAGCGTAGTCGATATCTAGCTTGTCTTCATGTAGGCGAAAGGTGGGGAATTCTTGCGAAACGAACCATCCGTCAAGATGTTGAGGGACAATAGCCAGTGCCCCCTCGAATGCCTTAAGTCGACTCATTATGAGTTGTCCGACGTGTAGGCGATTCAGCTTTCTGTAACTCGTCTCATGACCTTGGATTGGCCCTCTCGCAAAAACGCCGCGTCCGAATCCGTATACTCCAGCAATATTATAAGTCATGTCGTCTTCTACGGTCACCTCATCGATCTCAAGCGAGACTGCACTTCTCATTGGTCTCCGAAGTTTGGGATAGTTTCCCTCGCCGCTTTCGGAGTGGAGATTTTTGGCTAGCGACCTGGCTATTTCTTTCTGAAGATGACTGAATTCTGTCGACGTCATCTCCTGAAGTTGGATCAGTTCGTCAAGTAATTTTGCTGGTGAGCGAAGTGGGGAACTGATTCCGGCGTGGGGCTTTGAGACTCCAAGGTTGTAATCGTCAATCTTAATGTACTTTGCATCCACCTTCCATGAATTCTCGTTAGCTTCGCGCCTCTCTCGGTTCTCGCCGCTCCACCACTCTGCGCATTCCAGGAACTCTTCGTACCGCATCGGATTTGTCTTAGTGTAGCTGCGGCGACCCTCCGGCGGTGGAATTTCGTAGTACCAGATTTCCTTCGTCGGACCGGTTTTCTCGAAAAAGAGAAGATTTGCCGGGATCAACGTGTACGGTGCGAAGACGCCCTGGGGAAGTCTGACGATAGTGTGGAGGTCACACTCCTTCATGAGTTTTTCCTTGATCAGCTTTGCGTTTTTGCGGGTTTCGAACAGTGAGCTGTTCGAAAGGACGATGGCGCACCGTCCACCTGGCTTCAGGCGTTCGATCACTGAGTAAAGGAACAACCATGCTGTCTCGCTTGTTGCGTATCCTCTTGGAAACCGTCTCGTAACAGATTCCTCATCCTCGCCCCCGAACGGAGGATTGGTGAGGATGACGTCGACACGGTACCTCGGGCTCGTCTCGTTTCGCATGCGTGTCAGTGCGTTGTCATGCACGACTCGCGGTGAATCAACATCGTGCAGAAGCAGGTTCATCATGCACAACAGATACGGCAGGGGTTTCTTCTCGATTCCTCTGATGTTGTTGTGAAGTTGAGTCAACTTGGCTGAACTGTTGGCATGTTTCTTGAGTTGCTCGAAGGCTGCGACGAGGAACCCCCCTGTTCCGCATGCCGGGTCCATCATGGATTCCTCGAGTTTGAGGAACGACTGCTCCGTCATGAACCTGATGACCGGGCGTGGAGTGTAGAACTCGCCTGCATCGCCTGCTGCGTCCCGCATCTCTTTCATGATGGTCTCGTAGACATAGGCCATCGTGTGGACGCTGTCGTCGGCCTGGAAATCGATGCGGTCGACGATGTTCACCAGGTCGCGCAGCAGCGTTCCGGAGAGCATCCGGTTGTTGACGTCCTGGAAGATGACAGAGATGATATTGCGAGGGTCATCGTCGCCGCTGCCCTTCAGCTCGCGCAGATACGGCAGAAGGTCTTCGTTGATGAATTTCAGGAATGCTTCGCCCGTGAAGTCTTCGTTCGTCCCCCACGCCTCCCACCGGTACCGCCCCTCCAGGGCAGGCTCGTAGTCGAGGTTCTCCATCGTGCGGAACCCGTCGACTCGCTCACTGAACGCCCGCAGGAAGAGCAGCCAGGACAGCTGCGGCAGGCGGTCCAGGTCGCCGTTGAGGCCGGCGTCCTTGCGCATAATGTCCCGGGCGGACTTGATGGCTGAGGAGATCTCGGCCCTCGTCCGGTACATCTTCTTTCTCGGCTGCGCGGGCAGGTCGATGGCCAGACGAACTTGGTCGGTTCGAGCGGGCATGAAGTCAGTGCTCCGTTCCGGATGCATCGTCATGTGCTGCGCTCCAGAAGCCGCGCAGCAGCTTCAGAGCGGATGGGAGGTCGCTCCCGGTTTCGGTTAGTCCGTCCGCGAGCTCGGGGTATTCAATGCGCCATCGTGGCGGTGGGTCGGGGACAGTGACAGAGCATGGGTGCGTGTCGCGGATGGTGAAGACGTGGCGTACCACGTCCACCAGGGCCTTGTCCGGCCGCAGCCCGTCTTCGATGAGTAGGACGAGGTCGACCAGATCCTTGACCCGGGTGTTGGGACGGTCACCATAGTCACGGGTCAGCGCGTGGAGCTTCTCGGCGAAGTGCTGGCGCCGTTCCACGGCCTTGATTGACCGTGCCGGAATGTCGGCGAAAGCCAAGGAGCCGGGAAGTTCCAACTGCTCGGTGACGGCCAGCTCTTCCCCGCGTGCCGCGACATCGAGCCGGATACTGGCGAACGCCTTGCCCGCGAGCCATGCCTCGACCGGGAAGCGCCAAGCTCCGCGGCCCCCGCCGTCCACGGCCAGGACAACCGGCTCCCTCACTTGGAAGGAGAACCAATCGCCGTCCGGATCCTCGGTGAGCGCGTCGATGAGCAGCTCGCGTACGGCCAGGCCATCCGTCGCATCGTTCGCCACCGCGAGGTCCAGGTCCTTTGTCGCTCTCGCCCGTCCCCCCAGCCTGAATTCCAGCGCCGCCCCACCCTTGAGAATCCATTGGGCTCCGTCATCCACGGATAGGCGCACTGTGAGGCGGTCGAACACCACACGGCGGCGTAGCCTGCCGAGATCGCGGCCGGTGCTGTCTGACTCCTGCTTGAGCCGGGTTTCCAGCGCGCGGCGCAGAGCGGTCGCGTCCTTGTACCGCCTCACTCCGCCTCCGTCCGCAAAGCTCGTTCAACCGTCAGCTCGGCCCGCTGCCCAAGCTCTTGCGCTGCGTGCAGCAGGTGCCGCTGGCTCACCGCCCCTCGGTCGAGGAGCTCGGTAACCGCCGAGTCGATGACGTCCTGGTCCGCCCCGGACTCGGCGGTCTCGACGACAGCTCGCAATGGGGTGGTGACGCGGAATCCCTCGTGTTGCTCGACGTCCCGGTCTGCCAGTTCGGCTCGGTGCAGTACCACCGCGCTGTCTTTCTGCCGGAAGCCGGACGGCACCGTCAGATGGATCTCCGAGGGATTCGCGATGCCGAGGTCATGAACCGCGAGCGCGCTGGTGTGGGAGACGACAGCGCGCCCACGGCTCCAGAGTGACCAGCGCACGAAGTGGTCCGTGTCCTGGCTGGGGAGGTCCAGATACTCACGGAACCGGTAGACGCCACGGTCGACCTGTGTCCAGTTGCCCCGGCGCCTGTGGAACTGCTGGGCCTGGTAGGAATAGCCGGCCTGAAGGGCCTGGGCGGCGGTGAAGTAGCCGCGCTGACGGCTGGCGACATGCCAGAGCCGGTCCCGTGGGCCTCTCTCGGTGAGCACCTCGGCACCCTATCATCGGATGTCCTCATACTGAGTTTTAGTTTCATGCTTTAGTCGTGCGTGAAACTAAAACTCCACTGTAGTTATCCTACGTCGAACAGGTGTCTTCCGAGATCGTCGATCACCTCGTGTAAGGCGCCCCGCCCACCGAACAAGCCGCCAAGCTCGATCACGTTCCCCATCTCGGTAAAGGGTGGCACGCGCAGTGCTCGCGCGCTCAGCTCCTCCGCGCCGTGCTCGGTGAACTTGTCGAGCAGGGCGTCGAGCACGACCCGGGTCTTGGGACCAAAGCTCTCCAGGAACTCTCTGTGTTCACGCTGCACGCGTAGCGCCCGCTCCGCGCGGGAGATCAGCGGGAGCTCCCACGCCGCGTTGATCAGCAGATCGAAGGGGTCGGCCTCGGGGTGGCCGAGCTTGGCCATCAGGTCGTCAGGTTCGATGGCCCTGCTCTGGAGCTCGTTGCGCAGCGCCGCCCGGCTTTTGGCCACCGCCCACTGGGTCCGCAGATCCGGGGGCGAGAGATTCATGGACAGCATCCGATCACGCACGAACTCGCGGTACTCCACGAGCCGCAGCGTCTGGCCGTCGGACTCCAACTGGTAGTGCACATCGTTCCAGACGTACACCTCGACCCCGTCGACGTAGATGCGCCTGCCCTGGGCCATGATCTGGTCGGCGGTGTCGTTGTCCGCCGTGCTCAGCACCTGCGAGCGGGCGGGATTGTCCGGGAGCGGGCCCTCGTCCTGGGTCTCGTACTCCGCGTCCGGTTCCGCGACCTGCTCGGCGTCATCTTCCCCAGCCTGCTCCTCGCTGGGCACCCGGTTACCTGCTCGTCTGTTTCGTCATCGATTACCTGCAGCGGTGGTCCGTCGAAGGCAAGGTCGTTGAAGAGTCTGGTGGCCTCGACGAAGTCGATGATGTCGAAAGAGCCCTTGTGCGCTTCCAGGCAGCGCCGGGCCACGTCCGATGATCTGCTTGAACAGCGGCATGGAGCCGATGCGCCGGAAGATGACGATGTTGCGGACTGAGGGCAGGTCGACACCTGTGGTGAGGAGCTGGCTCGTCGTCACGATCACGGGTTCGTCTGAGTCAATCTTGCTGAACTCCTCAAGCAGGGCCTTACCCGAATCCCCGTCATCGTCCGTGATGCGGCAGACGTAGTTCTCGTACCGCTCAACCATGTCGAGGTTGGCGTTGTTCAGCGCGACCCGCATCCGGTTGGCGTGATCGTTGTTCTCGCAGAAGATAATGGTTTTACCCATACGGTCGGTGGCGTGCAGGTACTGAGTCAGATATCGGCCAGCTGCCTCGGTGCGGTTCAGCACCGCGAGCACCTTCTCGTACTGCTTCGGCGTGTAAAGCTTGTCCGGGATCACGTCTCCAGCTACGTCTCGCTGCCCTGGAGACGGGCGGAAGCCCGTCATGTCGATGTTCAGGCGCACCCGGCGCACCCGGTAGGGCGCGAGGAACCCGTCCTCGATCCCGTCACGGAGCGAGTACTCGTACACCGGATTGCCGAAATAGCCGTACGTGTCGGCATCGTCATTGCGGATCGGTGTCGCCGAGGCATGCGACCGGTCGTCCAGCCCGACTTCCGGAGCTTTGTTACCAGCTGGAGGGCCACCATGGTCTTGCCCGTGCCCGTCGCGAGGGTCAACAGGATGCGGCGCTGCCCGTGGGCGATGGCCCGCAGGGCGCGATTGACCGCGATGCGCTGGTAGTAGCGCGGGCGCTTGCGTTCGAGATTGTAGTCGCGCAGCGACGAGTCGAAGGCAGCGAGCAGCATCTCCTTCTCTAGCCGCGACTCGACACCTTGGCTTTCATAGAACCGCTCTCACAGCTCATCCGGGGAAGGGAAATTGGAGCGCAGACGGATCGCTCCGCCGATCTCGATCTCCCAGAGCTCGTGCCCGTTGGTCGCGTACGCCACGGGGAGCTCGAGCTGCTGGGCGTACCGCTTGGCCTGCTCGATGCCGGCGGCAGCGTCGACCTTGGTGCGCTCGGCTTCGACCACGGCCAGCGGCACATCGTCGCGGTACTCGAGTACGTAGTCCGCGACCAGCGGATTGCCGGGTCTGTGCCGGCGGATCGACGCGATGATCTTCCCATTGGTGATGCGGTACTGCTCACGGATCTGCCGCTTCTCCCACCCCGCTGCCCTGAGCCCCGGCACCACGAAGGTCCGGCAGGCCTCCTGCTCACTCATGGCGCTCGAACTACCCATGATTCAGCAGAGACTACGACATGTGGATCCTGGACCCGTTGCGGCGTTCGCGGTTGCAACGTTCTGCGACCAGGAGGCCACAGAACGGAACCGGATCTGGCAGTGTGGCGTCCCACGGTCGTCAGATCGACCACTGGCGGCGAAGTGACCAACCCAGAGGAGACCGCAGCAGATGGCACAGCAGTTCGGAGCCGAGTTCGAGCAGATGACGGCGGCGGCGAACCACGTCGCCGAGGTGAACCAGAGCGTGCAGGGCCAACTGATGAGCTTGCGAAACCAGCTGGCGCCGTTGGCCGGCGCGTGGAAGGGCCAGGCGTCGACCGCCTTCACCCTGCTGATGCAGCGCTGGGATACCGACGCGCGCAACCTCAACCAGGCCCTCAACAGCATCGGTGAGCAGATCCAGGGATCCGGCGCCACCTACGCCCAGGCCGACGAAGCCGAGAACCAGACCTACTCGCGGATCAGCCAGGCGCTGGGTAACTGAGAAGCTGAGTAACGAGAAGGGGACAGATACATGAGCGAGATCCTGGTCACGTTCGGCGAGCTGGAGAACGCGCGGAGCTCGATCCAGACGACGTGGACGAACATCAGTCGGGAGATGGAGGACCTCAAGCGGTACCTGGCGCCGATGGTCGCGACCTGGACCGGCGAGGCGTCGACTGCCTACCAGGCCCACCAGACGATGTGGGACCGATCGGCGAACGATCTGAACCAGGTGCTGAACCAGATCGGGGTGGCGCTGGGCACGTCGAACGAGAACTACCAGGCCGGCGAGGCGGCCAACAAGAACCGCTGGGCGTAGCGGTCAAGGTTGGCCGGCGGTGACCCCGTTTTGACCACCTTGCGCGGCGGCCGGTATCGTCGTCCGTTGTGTGCGGATAGCGCGGCTCACGTCGTGCTGTGAACCTCCACCGAGTGTGGAAGCCGCACCGGCACCCCTGACGAACTGTGATGACGAGGTCGATCCGTGCGCACGTACAGTCCCAAGCCTGGCGAGGTCGAGCGCGCCTGGCATGTCATCGATGCCACGGACGTGGTGCTCGGTCGCCTCGCCAGTCAAGTGGCCACGCTGCTGCGCGGCAAGCACAAGCCCACCTATGCACCGCACGTCGATACCGGTGACTTCGTCGTGATCGTCAATGCTGGCCGGGTGTCGCTGTCGGGTAACAAGGGCGACCGCAACTTCGTCTACCGGCACAGCGGCCACCCCGGTGGGCTCAAGCGTCGCTCGTTCACCGAGATACTCGCTACCCAGCCTGAGCGGCTGGTGGAACGGGCCGTCAAGGGGATGCTCCCGAAGACCACCCTGGGCCGGGCGATGGCCCGCAAGCTCAAGGTCTACGCAGCCCCAGACCATCCCCACGCCGCTCAGCGCCCGCAGCCATTCCAGATCACCCAGGTCGCCCAGTGACGACCGATCCAGTGACGAGCGACCCAGTGACCACACCCAGTGAGGACCCGAGAGACGCCGTGACCGCCCCGGAGATCGCGCAGGAGCAGACCGAGCCGGTTGCCACCGCGCCACCAGCGCCGGTCGTGTCGGTGGTGCCGATGACCAGCGACAGATCAGCGCAAACCGTCGGCCGCCGCAAGGAAGCGATCGTACGGGTGCGGCTGGTGCCTGGCACCGGTGTGTTCACACTCAACGGCACGAGCCTGGAAAGGTACTTCCCCAACAAGGTGCACCAGCAGCTGGTGCGGGAGCCGTTGCTCACGGTCAACAAGCCTGAAGCCTATGACGTGATCGGCAACCTCTCCGGTGGTGGCACGTCAGGTCAGGCCGGCGCGCTGCGGTTGGGCATCGCCCGGGCGTTGATCGAGCTCAACGTCGATGACCGCCCGGCGCTGAAGAAGGCGGGCTTCCTCACCCGTGACGCCCGGGTCAAGGAGCGCAAGAAGTACGGCCTGAAGAAGGCGCGCAAGGCGCCGCAGTACTCGAAGCGTTAGTACTCGACCCGCTCGCTCTCGACGCGTTGCTGTCGCGCCTGTGTTGAGGACCCGCCTGTTCGGCACCGATGGGGTGCGCGGATTGGCCAATGGCGAGCTCATACCTGAGCTGGCGCTGGCGGTGTGCGGCGCAGCGGCAAGGGTCCTCACCACCCAGGGACTCGGGCATCGCCCGGTCGCTGTCGTGGGCCGGGATCCACGGGCCAGCGGCGAGATGCTGGAGGCGGCCGTCACCGCGGGTTTGACCTCAGCGGGTGCCGATGTGCTCCGCGTCGGGGTGTTGCCCACCCCTGCGGTGGCCCACCTGGTGGCCGAGCTCTCAGCGGATCTCGGTGTGATGATCTCGGCCTCGCACAACCCGATGCCGGACAACGGCATCAAGCTCTTCGCCGCCGGCGGCCGCAAACTGCCCGACGCGGTGGAGGACGAGATCACCGCCGGGATGGAAAACCACGGCTGGGAGCGTCCCGTCGGCGCCCGGATCGGCCGGGTGCGCGACGTACCGGAGGCCGCCGGACGCTACGTGGAACACCTTCTGCTGGCCACCCCGTACCCGCTGGACGGGGTCCGCGTGGTGGTCGACTGCGCGCACGGCGCGGCATCCGTCACCGCTCCCGAGACCTACCGCAGGGCTGGCGCCGATGTGGTAAAGCTGCACGCCGAGCCCGATGGTCTCAACATCAACGACGGCTGTGGGTGCACTCATCTGGATCCGCTGCGCAAGGCCGTGCTGGCCCACGGTGCCGCGATCGGTATCGCACACGACGGCGACGCGGACCGTTGCCTGGCGGTGGACGCCGCCGGCGACGTGGTCGACGGTGACCAGATCATGGCGATCCTCGCGCTGGCCATGCGAGACAGCGGCGAGCTGGTGGCCGACACCCTGGTCACCACCGTGATGAGCAACCTCGGGCTGCACCTCGCGATGCGCGAGCACGGGGTGGCGGTACGGACCACCGCAGTCGGTGACCGGTACGTGCTGGAAGCGCTGTGGGCGGGCGGGTTCTCGTTGGGCGGTGAGCAGTCCGGGCACGTGGTGTTGCCGGGGTACGCCACTACGGGCGACGGGTTGCTCACCGCGTTGCGGCTGATGGCCCGGATGGCCACCTCCGGGCGCAGCCTGGCCGATCTGGCCGGCGTGCTGACCCGGTTGCCACAGGTTCTGCTCAACGTCGCGGTGGCGGACAAGTCGGCCGTCGCGGCGGCACCGGCGGTGGCTGACGCCATCGCCACCGCTGAGGCGGAACTGGGCGAGACCGGCCGCGTCCTGCTCCGCCCCTCAGGTACCGAGCCCCTGGTCCGCGTGATGGTCGAAGCCCCCACCCACCCCATCGCAGAAACCATCGCCCACCGCATAGCCGCCGCCGTCGCCCAGGTCTCCTGATTACTGCGTTCTGGATGCAGAACGCGGCCTAGGGCCCGTAATTACCGCGTTCTGCATCCAGAACGCGGTGAGATTAGGCGTCTTCGAGCAGGGCATCGTAGGCGGGGGTTTCGGTGAGATGGGCGAGCAGGAATGCGGTCACCAGGGCGCGGGTGGTTCGCCGGGTGTGGTACTCGGGGCTGCCGTCGACCAGCAGATCCGTCCAGTGCTGGCCCTGCAGGAAGCCGAGGTGGCTGGCCTTGGGCAGCGT
Organism: Pseudonocardiaceae bacterium; assembly: GCA_050700495.1. Taxonomy (GTDB): domain Bacteria; phylum Actinomycetota; class Actinomycetes; order Mycobacteriales; family Pseudonocardiaceae. The sequence continues at coordinate 1,537 of JBOHHF010000465.1, read as the reverse complement.
TCGCAGCTGTACCGGCCCGCCCCACGCCTTTGCTGCCGGCTGCGCATGCCCGACCGCGGGGGCAACCCGGTCCTTGCCGCCGGCCAGGTGCAGGGCGGGCATGGTGCACTCGCGTGCGGCGGCCACCGCTGACGGCATGGTCTCGGCCAGCGCCAGGGTGGCCACGGCCCGGCACCGGTCGTCGGTTGCCGCCGTGAGCACCGCGCAACCGCCGCCCATGCCGTGCCCGACCACGCCGAGCCTGCCGGGATCGACACTGATCCGGCCATCCCCCAGCGGCACCCCGACGCACACGTCCCACGCCGTGGACAGATCGACGGCGAACTGACGATGCGACGGCCACACGCCGGGCTCAGTGGCCGGCGCCGCCGAAACAATCCCCCAGGAGGCCAGGTGGCGCAGCAACTCCTCGTAGCGTGACGTCGGCTGCAGCCACCCGTGCCCGAACGCGACGGCCGGCAGCCCGAGGCCGGACTGCGGAGCGAACAGCACACCAGGCATGCCGACCAGCGCGAGATCACCGCGCAGTACCCCATGCGGGCCTGGCCGGGCCAGCTCGTCAACCGTGCGCCGGATCGCCGGATCGGTGCGTGCCATGGGCCGGGACGGTATCGGAGTCAGGCGCTACGGTGACGCGCATGTGCGGAATCGTGGGTTACGTAGGGCATCGAAGCGCCCTCGACGTCGTGCTGCAGGGTCTGGGTCGGTTGGAATACCGCGGGTATGACTCTGCCGGTGTCGCGGTGCTCAATGGTGCCGGCACGCTGGCCGTGGCGCGCAAGGCCGGGGCGCTGGCCAATCTGATCGGCGAGCTCGACACCAACGGGCGTGCGGGCTTCACCGGCACTGCCGGGATGGGGCACACCCGCTGGGCCACCCACGGTGCGCCGACCGACCGCAACGCTCACCCGCACGCCGACATCGCCGGCAGGCTCGCCGTGGTGCACAACGGGATCATCGAGAATCACGTCCAGCTGCGCGCCGAGCTGGAGGCCGGCGGGGTGGAGCTGTCCAGCGACACCGACACCGAGACCGCTGCGCACCTCATCGCCGCGCAGTACGCCCGCTGCGGTGATCTGCCGGCCGCGGTGCGCGCGGTGTGCCGCCGGTTGCACGGGGCGTTCACCCTCGTCGTCACCCACGCTGACGAACCCGACCTGATCGTCGCCGCACGCCGCTCGTCGCCGCTGGTGGTGGGGGTGGGCGCCGGGGAGCACTTCGTCGCCTCCGACGTCGCGGCGTTCATCGATCACACTCGCAATGCCGTCGAGCTCGGCCAGGACCAGGTGGTGACGATCACCCGGGACGGCTACCAGGTCACCGACTTCCACGGCGCCCCCGCGCGCGGCACGCCCTTTCACGTCGACTGGGATCTGTCGGCGGCGGAGAAGGGCGGGCACGACTACTTCATGCTCAAGGAGATCGAAGAGCAACCCAGCGCCATCGCCGATACCCTGCGCGGGCACTTCATCGACGGCCGGATCGTGCTCGACGAGCAGCGGATGGACATCCAGGAGCTGCGCGACGTCGACAAGGT
>JBOHHF010000464.1:0-31793 GCA_050700495.1 Pseudonocardiaceae bacterium | reverse complement strand
TGGGTCGGGCGGTCAAGCTCAACGGGGTGGCGGTGGTGCTGGCTGTCGCGGTGGGTTCGGTGGTCGCCGGCATTGCCGGTGCGGTGCTGGCGGTGCCGCTGCTGGCCATGCTCAACGCCGGCATCCGGGAGCTGATCACCGGGAATACCACGTCCGTCGACGTCATCAGCGGCCGTGTCACGGTGGGTGACCTCTTCAGCGGTGCCGAGGGGAATGGTGTGCGCACCGTCGGCTCGGCGTTCCCGCCGGCCGACGTCCCCGCCGGTCCGGATGGCGCTGGCCACAATGGTGCTGGCCACAATGGTGCTGGCCCGCAGCGCGCTGGTGGCCCGTATCGAGGCGGCCCGCACCGCGCTCGCTCGGGGCCGGCACACCGGCGTTAGCGACGGCGGGGGTACCGGGTCTGTCACTCCGTTTTTCTCCCCGCATCCGTTGCCGCGCATGTCGGGGCAAGCTCAGACACTCTCGATCGGCCCGAAATGGTCTCCGAAGAGACATTTCATTGTCCGACAGCGGTGCCTTGCGGTGTTTGGGTGAACAGTCCGACTGGCGCCCTTACGCATCTGGTTCACATCTGGTCTCACGAACCGATCGGGAGTAGCTTGAAGGCAGTGTTCGCGGTGACCGACTACCCTTCGTGCGCACGTCTCATTACTCATCGTGTGCATGGCATTACTCCCGCGCCCTTCTCGGTCCCGCCCTGACACCGATTATTTGTTCATGCCGAGGGGGAAACGCCGTTATGCCGTCGGTTCACGTCATCAATCCAGTTCACGTCGATGTGCACAGCTTCGCCGCCCGAGATTGTTCGGCACGGCTTGGAATGCTCCGAGGAGCAGGCTCACCTCGATCTCGAGGCAGCCCTGCCTGAGCTGGTCGCCTCGGCGAGGTGTTCCGCCAAACTCTCAGCTTCCGACACCCTCGAAAGATGAAACTCTAACGTGGGAAAATTTGGATCAGTCAGCCTACCTAGCGTCAGTAGCAAGGATGAGTACCACTCAGTTGGCCTAGGAAAGGATAACGCCGGCGTCCGGACGGATGACGCCGTGAGTGGGGCCGGACGGGCACCGGTCGACGCGGCTGGATTGGCCGTGGTGCTGGCCGCGCTGGTCGATGCGCACCAGGTTCCTGGTGCGCAGGTTGCTGTCCACTGTGGTGGTGTGACGGTCGCGGTCGAGGTCGGTGAACGGGAATACAGGGGCGGGAATGCGGTCACCCGGGAGACCGCTTTTCCCATCGGGTCGATCAGCAAGGCCTGGACGGCGACGCTGGCCATGATCCTGGTTGCTGATGGTGATCTGGAGCTCGACGCACCGTTGGCTGAGTATTTGTCCGAGTTGGACGACATAGTTGGTCGGCTCACCCTGCTCCAGCTGCTCAGCCACACCAGCGGGTTCGCCGACGTCCCGGAGGGGTCCACCCTGCCACTGCGGCGTTACGTGCGGGAGCACTGCCGCCGGCAGGACCTGGTCCTGGCGCCCGGGGCCGGTTTCTCCTACTCAAGCCGCAACTACGTGCTGGTCGGTCACCTGATCGAAGCGATCACGGGGATGAGTTGGTGGGAGGCCATGGAGTCGATCCTGCTGAGGCCGTTGGGCATCGACCCCGCCGCGGTCGGGCAGGATGCGAAGCGAGTACCCCATGAGCGCCCCATCGCCATTGGACATTCGGTCAACACGAATTTAGGTCGTACCCGGCCGGTAGAGCAGTCGCTGGTCGCTGCGGAGGCCCCGGCCGGGGCGCTGGCGGTGAGCGCCATGGATCTGGTGGCCCTGGGATTGATGCACGTCGGGCCGGGGATTCCCGAGTTGTTGCCAGCGACCGACGCCCAACGGATGCGGGTGGCCGTTGGCGGTGCCGACCCGTTCGGACTGGCCGACGGCTGGGGCGCGGGGCTGGCCGTGTTCCGAGACGGGGTCACCGAGTGGGTGGGCCACGATGGCAATTCCAACGGCACGTCGTGCTACCTGCGCATCGAGCCCGTAGGCGGCTGGGTAGTGGCACTGACCACCAACGCCAGCACCGGACCGTACCTGTGGGTGGATCTCCTTACGGAACTACACCAGGCGAATCTCCCGCTGGGTGCGAATAACCGTGGCATGGCACCGCGAGCGCTGGTCGCAAGCCCGGCGGAATGCGTGGGAACCTACTCCAACGGTCCGGCGGAGTATCACGTCACTGCCGCGAACGACGGGAGACTGTGCCTCGCGGTCGGCGACGAGCTCACCGCCCGGCTGGCCTTCTACGACGGCATGGACTTCGTTGTCCAGGACCCGACCTCGGGCCTGGGAGTGCACCTAGGGCGCTTCCTGCGCGATCCGATCACCAAGCAGGTCGAGCAGCTACAGATTGTCGGCCGGATCGCCCGGCGACGGCAGCAGCCTCTCACCGTGCCGCACGCTCGATCACCGGCTGACTCCCTGCGGCGTGTCTGAGGCGGAGGACGTATCTCTGGATCCATCTTGCCGTATCGCAGCCGTAGTGCACTTGAAGGTCGTCAAGTAGAGGGGGCTTACGAACCGATGTCCGCGCCGAGCGGGAATCCCACCGTCTCGCACGATTCGCCGCAGGTGTCCTTCACCGAACAACTCCGGTACTGGTCGGCGCAGCTCGACGGTGTGTCGGCCCCCGAGTTGCCGACTGAGCTGCCGGCCGATCAGACGCGGCCGGCAGGCACGCCTTCGGGTATCGGGACGCATGACTTCGTCGTGCCAAGGGAGGTGGCTGCGGGGCTGCTGGGATTGACCGCTCAGCTCGACGTCACGCTGCTGGACCTTACGGTGGCCGCCTGCCAGGTCCTCCTGGCCCGCTACTCAGGTCATGAGGACATCGCGGTGGCCACTCCCGCGCCGGAGTGGGGCCACCCGCTGGTGTTGCGGTCCCGGATGAGCAAGGCGACGCCGCTGCGGGATGTCCTGTCGGCGGTGCACGCCACGGCGAGCGCCGCCTTCGCGCACTCCGGCATCCCGTTCGAGTACCTGGCCAAGGAGCTGCACCTGGGACCGGAGATGACGCGCGCGGCTGTCGTGTGTTCGCGCTGGGCCCTGCCGTTCAGCACGGATATCACGGTGCGCCTGGTCGAGCGGGGTACTGAATTGTCAGGCTCGGAATTGTCAGGCCCGGAATTGTTGGCGCCGGAATTGTTGGGCACTGTCGAGTACCGCAGCGACCTGTTCGATGCCACCGCAGTCCGGCGACTGGCCGGGCAGCTGACGCGGGTGCTCGCCGCGCTGGCCAGCACTCCCGACGCGCCGTTGGGCACCGTCGACCTGGTGACTGAGGCTGAGCGTGCTCGGCTGTTGGGCCGGCTACCGGGAGAGTGCAACGACACCGATCGCCACGTCATCCCTGCGGTGTTGCCGGCGCTGTTCGAGACCGCGGTGGCGCAGGCCCCGGACCTTCCGGCCGTCGTGACCGAGGACGGGTCGATCAGTTACGGCGAATTGGACGCACGGACGAACCGGCTGGCTCACCTGTTGCTGACTCGCGGGGTGGGGCCGGAGGCCGTGGTGGCCGTGGTGTTGCCCCGGTCGGTGGAGATGGTGGTGGCGCAGCTGGCGGTCACCAAGACCGGCGGGGCGTTCCTGCCGGTGGATCCGGCCTATCCGCTGGAGCGGATCCGGTTCATGGTGGCTGATTCCGGCGCGGTCGTGGTGCTGACCTGCCGGGAGGTCATGGTGAGCCGCAGCATGACAGCCGGAATCGCCGATCTCGTCAACGGGACCGTCGCACTGGCAGTGGACGAGCCCGCAGTGATCGCGGAACTGGCCGCACTGCCGGACCGTTGCCCTACCGATGCCGATCGGCTGACGCCGCTGCTGGTATCCCATCCGGCTTATGTGATCTACACGTCGGGGTCGACCGGGCGACCCAAGGGCGTGGTGGTGACCCATGCCGGGTTGGCGAGTTTCTCGGCTGCGGGAGTCGAGCAGTATGCGGTGACGCCCGGAGATCGGGTGTTGGCGTTCTCCTCGCCGAGTTTTGATGCCTCGGTGTTGGAGTTGTGCATGTCGCTGCTGGTGGGGGCAGCGTTGGTGGTGCCGCCGCCGGGTCCGTTGCTGGGCGAGGCGCTGGCGCGGGTGCTGGCCGAGCACGGGGTGAGCCATGCGTTGATCCCACCGGCCGCGCTGGCCACCGTGCCGGCCGCGGCCGCCGCGCAGCTGACGTTGTTCCGGACGCTAATCGTGGGTGGGGACGTGTGCCGGCCGGAGTTGGTCGTGCGGTGGGCCCCGGGCCGCCGGATGATCAATTCTTACGGGCCTACCGAGTCGACGGTGGTGGCGACCTGGAGCGAGCCGCTGTCCGCCGCGGACGGTGCGCCGATCGGGACGCCGATCGCCAACACCCGGGTGTACGTGCTGGACCAGGCGTGGCAGCCGGTGCCGGTCGGTGTGGTCGGCGAGTTGTACGTCGCCGGAGTCGGGCTGGCCCGAGGTTATCTGGGACGGTCGGGATTGACCGCGCAACGGTTCGTGGCCAATCCGTTCGGTAGGCCGGGCGCTCGGATGTACCGCACCGGGGATCTGGTGCGCTGGGAAACCGACGGCCAGCTGCGGTTCGTGGGCCGGGTCGACGATCAGGTCAAGATCCGGGGATTCCGGATCGAGCCCGGTGAAATCGAGACGGTATTGCAGACTTACCCCGACGTCGACCGGGCGGTGGTCGTCGCCCGCCGCGACCAGCCCGGCGGACCCCGGCTGGTCGCCTACCTCATCCCTACCGCGGGCCGGACCCCGGCGGTGCAGCAGCTTCGCGCGGCGCTGGCCCAGACTCTGCCCGCCTACCTGGTGCCCGCGGCGTTCGTGATCCTCGATGCGTTGCCCCTGAGCGCGCACGGGAAACTCGACCGCCGGGCCCTGCCCGCGCCGCCCACCGATCGGGACGCGTCCGCCGACTGGGTGGCCCCCCGGACCGAGACCGAACGGGTCCTGACGCAGATCTGGGCCGACGTGCTCGGCGTGGCCGCCGTCGGCGTTGCGGACGAGTTCTTCGCGCTCGGTGGCGACTCGATCCTGGGGGTCCGGGTGCTCTCCCGGATCCGCGCGGCTTTCGGGGCAGACCTGCCGGTCCGCGCGCTGTTCGACACCCGGACCGTCGCCCGGCTCGCCGAGCTCGTGGCAATAGCTGGACAGACGGAAGCTGGACAGACGGAAGCCGGACAGACGGAAGCCGGACAGACGTGCCCCGCCGTGCCGATTCCCCGCGTGTCGCGCGAGCGGGCGTTGCCGCTGTCCCCCGCTCAGCAACGGCTGTGGTTCCTCGACGACGTGTCCGAAGGGGGCACCGAGTACAACACCGGCGTCGGTCTGCGGCTGTCCGGCGTGTTGGACCGCGCCGCGTTGCGGACCGCGCTGGCCGGGTTGGTGAGCCGCCATGAGTCGTTGCGGACGACGTTCGACACGGTGGACGGACATGGGGTCGCGTTCATCGCCCCACGCGGAGAGATCCCACTGGATGTGATGGATCTGTCCGGCACGGCCGCCCAGCTTGACGACAGCGGCCGCGACGAAGCGGTGGACCAGGTGGTAGCGCAGTTCCTGAGCCGCCCGTTCGATCTGCGACGCGGCCCGCTGACCCGTGCACTGCTGGTCTGCCTCGGAACAGCGGACCAGGTGCTGGTGCTCAGCCAGCATCACATCATCACCGACGGCTGGTCGGTCGGGCTCCTGGTCGACGAGTTGGCCCAGCGCTACGCCGCCGCGGTCAGCGCGACCCCGGTCCGATTGCCGGAGCTGGCGATCCAGTACGCCGATATCGCCGGGTGGCAGCGTGAGCACCTGTCCGATCCGGTTCTGCGGCCGCACTTGGACTACTGGCGCCACCAGCTCGCCAGCCTGGACGTGCTCGAACTGCCCACCGATCGGCCCCGGCCGCACCTCCGTACGACCGCCGGTGCGATACACCGCCAAGACCTGCCGGCCGAGCTGGTTGCAGGCCTGACGAGCCTGGGGCAGACCCGCGGTGCCACGCTGTTCATGACCTTGACCGCCGCGGTGCAGGTGCTGCTGTCGCGCTATGCCAACCAACGCGACGTGGCCGTCGGCACCGTCACGTCCGGACGTCACCGGGTGGAGCTGGAGAACCTCGTCGGATTCTTCGTCAACACCGTTGTACTGCGCTCCACAGTGGAGGGTACGCGGATGTTCGAGGCGTTCCTGGCCGATGTCCGGGAGACGGTGCTGGACGCGTTCGCCCACGACGAGGTGCCCTTCGACCGGCTGGTCGAGGACCTTCAACCGGAGCGCGACGCCAGCCGCACGCCCCTGGTACAGGCGCTGGTCGTGCTGCACAGCGAGATGGTGCGGCCATGTGCGGCCGGCGGGTTGTGGATCACCGAGCACGACCTGCCCCGACCGTCGGCCCGGTTCGACCTGGTGCTGGAGTTCCTGCCGCGGGGCGAGTCGCTGAACCTGGCTATCGAGTACAACACCGACCTGTTCGACCCCGGCACCGTCGGGCGGATGGCCGGGCACCTGCAGCTGCTGCTGGCCGCCGTCGTCGCCGACCCCGGTCGGTCGCTGGCCGAGCTCCCGCTGCTGACCGACGCCGAGCGGCACCGGGTGTTGGTGGAGTGGAACGACACCGGACTGCCGGTGCCTCCTGCCCTGCTGCCGGATCTGTTCGAGGTCCAAGCCGCGCGAACGCCGGACGCGCCGGCGGTGCGGTGCGCTCGCGCCGAATTGTCGAACACACAGCTGTCCTACGCCGAATGCAACGAGCAGGCGAACCGGCTGGCCCGGTTGCTGATCGTGCGGGGGGCCGGCCCGGAGCGGTTCGTGGCGGTGGCGCTACCCCGTTCGGCGGAGCTGATCGTGGCGCTGCTGGCGGTGCTGAAGACGGGTGCGGCCTACCTGCCGATCGACCCGAGCTATCCGGCCGAGCGTATCGCGTTGATGTTCGCCGACGCGCAACCAGTGCTGATCCTGACCGCGAGCGAGGTGGCAGACCGCCTGCCTGCGGTGGCCGGGGTGGACCGGTTGGTTCTGGACCCGACCGGCACGGCCTCGATTGTCGAGGAGGTGACCGGCCAACCCGGCGACAACGTCGCCGACACCGAACGATCGGCGCCCCTGCGCGGCGCCCATCCCGCTTATGTGATCTACACGTCGGGTTCGACGGGCCGGCCGAAGGGGGTGGTGGTCACCCACCAGAGCGTGGTCGATCTCGCAGTGTGGGCGGCGGCGGACTTCGGCCCGTCGGGACTGTCCCAGGTGGTGGCCGCGACCTCGCTGAACTTCGACGTCTCGGTGTTCGAGATCTTCTGCCCGTTGACCGTCGGCGGCTGCGTCGAGGTGGTGCGCGACGTGCTCGCGCTCGGCGAGCGTCCGAGCGAGCACGGGGCGGCGAGCCTGGTCAGCGCGGTGCCCTCGGCGTTCTCCCAGCTCCTGGCCCACGGCACGATGCTGGTTGCCCCGGAGCACGTGGTGCTGGCCGGCGAGGCACTCTCGGCGCGGGCGGTGCGGGACATCCGGGCGGCGCTGCCGGGCAGCCGGATCGCCAACATCTACGGTCCCACCGAGGCCACCGTGTATGCGACCGCGTGGTACTGCTGCGAGATTCCAGACGACGGCACCCCAGATCGGGCGCCGCCCATCGGCCGACCGATTACCAACACCCGAGCTTATGTGCTCGATCCCAGGCTGCATCCGGTGCCGCCGGGCGTGCCCGGTGAGCTCTACCTCGGCGGTCGGGGGCTGGCCAGGGGGTATCTGAACCGTCCGGGACTCACCGCGGAGCGGTTCGTCGCCGACCCCTTCGTCGGCGCGGGGACGCGCATGTACCGCACCGGAGATGTCGTGCGGTGGACCTCGACGGGCGAGGTGGACTACCTCGGCCGGGCAGACCACCAGGTGAAGATCCGCGGGTTCCGGATCGAGCTGGGCGAGGTGGAGGCTGCGCTGACCCGCCACGACGGCGTGGCCGAGGCGGTGGTGGCCGTCCGAGCTGAGGAATCCGGGCACGAACGCCTGGTGGCTTACCTGGTGCCGACGCCGAATGCGGCCGCAGACCCGGCCGTGCTGCGCCGCTTCCTGAGCCGGACGCTGCCCGACCACATGGTGCCCGCGGCGTTCGTGTCGCTGGCGAAGCTACCGCTGCTCCCCAACGGGAAGCTGGACCGGCGGGCCCTGCCGGCGCCGGACTGGGGCGCGGCTGGCGGCCTGGGTGGGGGCGCGGACTACCTGGCGCCGCGCAACCCGGTCGAGCAGGCCCTCGCGGAGATCTGGGCCGAGGTACTCGGGGTGGCGCGGGTCGGCATCGAGGACAACTTCTTCGCCCTCGGCGGCGACTCGATCCTGAGCATCCAGGTGGTGGCCGGCGCCACCCGGGCCGGTCTGCGCCTGCGGTCCCAGGACATCTTCCTGCACCAGACGATCGCGTCCCTGGCCCCGAACATCACCCCGGCGGAGCCCGAACCGGTCGAGCAGGGGCCGGTGACCGGGCCGGTACCACTGACCCCGATCCAGAGCTGGTTTTTCGACACTCGGACGAAGGCGCCGGGGCAGTTCCACCAGTCGCTGAGTGTGGAGCTCGCCGAAGACATCGATGAGGCCGCCCTGCGCACGGCGCTGGTGATGCTCCTGGAGCACCACGACGCGTTGCGGATGCGGTTCGAGCAGCTCGACGGCCGGTGGTGTCAGCGCAACGCGCCGATGGAGCCGGTCGAGGTGCTGCGCCGGGTCGATCTGTCGCCAGAGGACTGCGATCGGCCGACCGCGATCTCCGAGGTCCTGAGTGGTATCCAGGCCGGCCTCGACCTGAGCAGCGGTCCGCTGCTGGCGGCGGTGTTGTGCGAGCTGGGTGACGGGCAGCGGCCGGTGCTGGCGCTGACAGTGCACCACCTGGTCGTCGACGGGGTGTCCTGGCGGATCCTGCTGGAGGACCTGGCCATCGCCTACCGGGCGGCGTGTGGTGACGCAGCGGCCCGGTTGGGACCCAAGACGACCTCGTTCCAGCAGTGGGCATTGCGGCTGGGCGAGCATGCCACCGCGGGGCGGTTCGACGATGAGCTGGACTACTGGGGCAACCTCGTTGCGGGTGCCGATCCGGTGCTGCCAAGCGACGAGACCCTGCCCCACACAGCGCCGCCCAACACGGTGGCCTCGGTGCGCTCGGTGAGTTCGGGGCTGGACGAGCAGGAGACCCGGGCGCTGTTGCAGCAGGTGCCCGACGTCTATCGCACCCAGGTCAACGATGTACTGCTGGCTGCACTGGGCCGAGTGCTGGGCGAGTGGACCGGGCGTGACCAGGTCCTGGTGGATCTGGAGGGCCACGGCCGGGAGGAACTGTTCGACGGGGTGAACCTGTCGCGGACGGTGGGTTGGTTCACCACCCTGTTCCCGGTGGCGCTGCCTGCCGGGCCGGATCGGGACCGGTCGGGCCGGGACTGGGGAGACCAGCTGACCGCGGTCAAAGAACAGCTGCGCGCCATCCCCGGCCGTGGGCTGGGTTACGGCGCCCTGCGCTACCTCACCCCAGCCCTCGACGACGCAGCCCTCGACGACGCAGCCCTCGACGACGCAGCCGTCGACCTGAGCCCACCCAGCCCCCAGATCAGCTTCAATTACCTGGGGCACTTCGACGTGCCCGCGGGCAACAACGGGCTTTACCACACGATCCACGAGGAGCTGCGGCTGGACGAGAGCCCAGCGGCCAAGCGGGCCCACGCACTCGAGGTGGTCGGCAAGGTCGAGCGAAGCCGCTTGGTGTTCACCTGGTTCTATTCCGAGGACCTGCACCGGCGCGCGACCGTCAGCGCCCTGGCCGGCGAACTGCTCAGCGCCCTTCGGGAGGTCATCGCGCACTGTGCCACTCCTGGTTCGGGGGGCTGCAGTCCCTCGGACTTCCCGCTGGCCTGCCTCGATCAGCCCACGGTGGATCGCCTGGCCGGCGATGGTCGTGGCGTCGACGACATCTACCCGCTGACGCCCACCCAGGCCGGCATGGTCTTCCATGGGCTGTCCCAGGGCGATCAGGGCGTCTACTTCCAGCAGGCGGCCTTCGCGGTGGAGGGCGTAGCTGACTCCCGGCAGCTCGGTGCGGCCTGGCAGTACGTGGTGGACCGGACACCGGTGTTGCGCAGCAGTGTCGTCTGGCACGGGGTGGCTGAGCCGATGCAGGTGGTGCACCGTGCGGTGATCCTGCCGGTCAGCTACCTGGACTGGGGGGCGCTGTCCGAGTCCGGGCGGCGCGAGGAACTGCGCACGTGGCTGGCGGCCGACCGCGCGGCGGGTCTGGACCTGGCTGCGGCCCCGCTGCTGCGGTTGATGGTGGCGCGGCTGTCCGACCTCGAGGTCCAGGTGGTGTGGACCTTCCACCACGTGCTGCTGGATGGATGGAGCGTTTTCCAGGTGCTCGCCGACGTGTTCGCCTGCCATGCCGAGCTCCAGCGTCGTGGTCCGGAGACCGTTGCGCCGCAACATCTCCCCTTGGCCAGCCGGCGTCCGTTCCGGGACTACCTGCAGTGGCTGCGAGCAATTGACCGGGATGAGCCCGAGCAGTACTGGCGCCGGGTGCTGGCCGGGCTGTCCGAGCCCACCGCCTTGCCGTACGACCGTCCACCCGTGGCGGCCCACCGTGCCGAATCCAGCGCGACGGTCCGCGTCACGGTGGACAGCGAACCGTCCAGCCGGCTCCGCGGAACTGCTCGCCGCCACGGGTTGACGGTGAACACGGTGGTGCAGGGGGCTTGGGCGTTGCTGTTGTCGCGCTACAGCCGCCAGCGTGATGTCGTGTTCGGCACGACGGTGTCGGGCCGGCCGCCTGAGCTGGCCGGTGTCGAGTCGATGGTCGGCATGTTCATCAACACCATCCCTACCCGGGCGCACATCGACAAGGGAAAGGATGTCCTGTCGTGGCTTGGGGAACTGCAAGTCCAGCAGACCGAGGCCCAACGGCATGGCACCGTCCCGCTCAGCCAACTGCATTCTTTCAGTGAGTTGCCCGCCGAGGTGGGTTTGTTCGACAGCATCGTGATGTTCGAGAACTACCCGATCGGTAGCGAGGACACCGCTACGCGCGGCCTGCGGCTGCGTGAGCTGACGGCCATCGAGACCACCAACTATCCATTGAGTGTTGTGGTGATACCAGGTGAACGGTTGTCGGTCAGGCTGGGTTATGACCCGGCATTATTCGAGGTGTCGACAATCGAACGGATGGCGGGTCACCTGACGCACGTCCTGGATGCGTTCGTCGAGGATCCCACAGTTGTGCTGGATCGGATCGATACTCTCACCGAGACGGAGCGCCACCAGGTGCTGGTGGCGTGGAATGACACCACCCACGAGGTGCCCGCAGTCACGTTGGTGGAGTTGTTCGAGGCTCAGGTGCGTCGTACTCCTGGAGCTACCGCGGTGTGTTGTGGTGACGTGAGTATGTCGTATGCGGAGTTGAATGAGCGGGCTAACCGGTTGGCGCGGGTGCTGATCGGGTTCGGGGTGGGTGCTGAGCGGTTGGTGGCGTTGCTGGTGCCACGTTCGGTGGACCTGGTGATGGCGTTGTTGGCGGTGGCCAAGACGGGTGCGGGGTATCTGCCGATCGATCCGGACTACCCGGAGCAGCGGGTTGGGTTCATGCTCTCCGACGCGTGTCCGGCGTTGGTCGTGACGACGTGTCAGCTGGACGGTCGCTTGTCTGGGGTAGGGCATGGGATTCCCCGGCTGCGGTTGGATGACCGGGAATTTGGTGCGGCGCTGGCAGGCTGGGACATCCGGAAGGACTGGGACAGCAGCGATCTGACCGAGGTGGATCGGGTGGCGCCGTTGTCGGGGGCGCATTCGGCGTATGTGATTTACACCTCCGGCTCGACGGGGCGGCCCAAGGGTGTGGTGATTCCTGGGACGGCGTTGGTGAATTTCCTGCTGGCGATGCAGCAGCAGTTCGGGTTGGGACAGCGTGATCGGCTGCTGGCGGTGACCACGATCGCGTTCGACATCGCGGCCCTGGAGATGTACCTGCCGCTGCTCAGCGGTGCCGCGGTGGTGGTGGCCACGAAAGAGGTGGTGGGCGACCCGTCGGCGTTGACCAGACTGCTTGCGGATTCGGGTGCCACGATCATGCAGGCCACGCCGTCGTTGTGGCACGGGTTGATCTCCGGTGATCCGGCGGGTCTGCGGGGTCTGCGGATGCTGGTCGGTGGCGAGGCGCTGCCGACCGGCCTGGCCGCCACGATGCGGGGGTTGGCCAGCCAGGTCACGAACCTGTACGGGCCGACCGAGGCCACCGTCTGGTCGACCGCGGCAGACCTGGGCGGTCGCGGGGCAGCGCCCATGATTGGGCCCATGATTGGGCCCACGATTGGTCGACCGATCTGCAACACCCAGGCCTATGTGCTGGACGGCTGGTTGCGGCCGGTGCCGGTGGGTGTGCCGGGGGAGTTGTATCTCGCCGGTGGCGGTCTGGCCCGCGGTTACCTGCAGCGCCCAGGGTTGACCGCGGCGCGTTTCGTGCCGAACCCGTTCGGTATGGCGGGTTCGCGAATGTACCGGACCGGGGATGTCGCGCGGTGGAACGCCGCGGGTGAGTTGGAGTACATCGGCCGGATCGATCACCAGGTGAAGATTCGTGGATTCCGGATCGAGCTGGGAGAGATCGAGGCTGTGCTCGCCAGGCATCCGGATGTGAGCGCGGCCGTGGTACTGGCACAAAAAACGGCACTCACCGAAGAGCACGGGTCCGATCTGCAGCGGCTGGTGGCTTATATCGTGCCGGCTGGCCGGCAGATTCCCAGTCCCTCGGTGCTGCAGTCCTTTCTGAATCAGGTCCTGCCCGACTACATGGTGCCCGCTGCGTTCGTGACATTGGACGAGTTGCCGCTCGGCCCCACGGGAAAACTGGACCGCACAGTATTGTCCACCTTGGGGTTGTCCACCTCGGGGCTGCTCGCCCCGGAGTGCGACGCCGGCCCACGTACCGGCTACGTGCCGCCCAGCACCGACACCGAACGAACCCTGGCCGAGATCTGGGCCGACTGCCTCGCCGTGAACAAGATCGGCGTTGCGGACAACTTCTTCGACATCGGCGGCGACTCCGTCCGGAGCATGCTTATCGTCACCCGTATCAACGCGGCATTCGACCTCACCCTGACGCCGCGCGACGTCCTGACCGCTCGCACCATCTCCGCGCTGGCCGGGGTAGTCGAAGACGCAATCTTGCACGAAGTCGAACGTGTTGCCTTCGGTGACGGCAACGACCAGGTGTAAGGAGGAGAAACTATGCCGTCATCGAAAGAGAGCCGGATCTCCGCGCTCCCGGCTCATCTGCAGGAGGTTGTGCGTCGGCGTCTGGCCGGCCAGGCGAAACGGCCCGATACGATTGCGCCGGCCGATCGCACCGGGCCGCTACCACTGTCCTTCTCCCAGCAACGGCTATGGTTCCTGAACGAGCTCCAGCCGAAAAGTGCCCAATACAATATCGGGCTTGCGCTGCGCTTGCGGGGCCTGCTGCAGGTGCCGGCGTTGACCGCGGCAGTGCGGGCACTGGTGGCCCGGCACGAGTCGTTGCGGACCACCTTCGACCAGGTGGACGGTAAGGCGACGCAGGTCGTGCACCCGGCGTTCGACCCGGTCTCGCCGGTGGTCGAACTGGTCGGCGTGACCGCGCCGACGGACGCGGAGCTGGACGCGGTGCTCTCCACGGAGTTCAGCCGCCCCTTCGACCTGCGGCGTGGGCCGCTGTTGCGGGTACTGCTGATCCGGCTGGCCGACGGTGACGGTGGTGAGCATGTGCTGTTGCTCGTGGCGCATCACATCGTCACCGATGAATGGTCGATGGGCGTGCTGGTCGAGGAGCTGGGCGCGCTGTACGCGGCCGCTGAGCAGGGGCGGGAGGCGGGCTTGCCGGCGCTGCCGGTGCAGTACGCCGACTTCGCTGCCTGGCAGCGCAACCGGCTGTCCGGACCCGCCGCAGAGGGCGAGCTGGATTACTGGACGCGGCAACTGGCGGGGATCTCTGCGCTGGAGTTGCCGGCCGATCGGCCGCGGCCGCAGGTGCGCACGTCGGCGGGCGAGGTGGTGGAGTTCGTGGTGGCGGCCGAGGTCGCTGCCCGGCTCGGGGAGCTGGCCCGGGTTGCGGACACGACTCTGTTCACTGTGCTGGTGTCGGCTTGCCAGGTGTTGTTCGCCCGCTGGTCGGGGCAGGATGACATCGCGGTCGGCACGGTGGTGTCCGGCCGCAACCGGCCGGAGCTGGAGCGGCTGGTCGGGTTTTTCGTCAATACCCTGGTGCTCCGCGCTCCGGTCGACCTCAGGCAGTCTTTCTCCGAGTTCTTGCGCACCGCTCGGGAGACCGTGCTCGACGCGCTCGCGCACCAGGAGGTGCCGTTCGATCGGCTGGTCGACGCGGTGCATGCCGAGCGCGACGTCAGCCGCAACCCGCTGTTCGACGTCATGGTGCTGATGCAGGACGAGCAGCGGACCCCGCCGGCATTCGCCGGCCTGCGCGTCGACACCGTGGAGCTCTCAGGCCACGCCGCCGCCTTCGACATCACGTGCGAGTTCCAGGTGGTGGCCGGCGGGCTGCGCGCAGCGTTGACCTACAACACCACTCTGTTCGATCGGTCGACCATCGGGCGGATGGTGGCGCAGCTGTCCGTGCTGCTGGCCGGGGTGGCGGCCGATCCGGGCCAGCAGGTGGGACGGCTGCCGCTGCTGCCGGACCAGGAGCGGCACCGGATCCTGGTCGAGTGGAACGACACGGCTACTGCGGGGCCAGTGGGGACCGTTCCGGGTGTGTTCGGGCAGCGGGTGGCGGCGATGCCGGATGCCATAGCAGTGGTTTGTGGTGGGACCCAGTTGTCGTATGCCCAGTTGGAGATGCGGGCGAATCGGCTGGCGCACCGGCTGATCCGGCTGGGTGTGCGGGTGGAGGACCGGGTCGCCGTGCTGGTGGACCGCTCGGTGGAGTTGGTGGTGACGGTACTGGCGGTGGCCAAGACCGGTGGGGTGAACGTGGCGCTGGATGTGCGGGCGCCGGCGGAGCGGTTGCGGCTGGTACTGGCCCAGGCCGGGGCGGGAATGCTGGTGACCGATCGGCTATGGGAGGCGATGGCTCGGTCCGTGCACGCGGGGCCGCTGGTGGTGGACGCCGACGGGTCGCTGGAGACCGAATGCGCCGAGGCGCCGACGGTAGCGCTGAGCCCGGACAATCTCGCGTACCTGGCGTACACCTCTGGTTCGACCGGGGTGCCCAAGGGTGTGGCGGTCTGTCACCGGGATGTGGTGGCGCTGGTCGCTGACCGCTGTTTCGCCGGTGGGGCTCACGAGCGGGTGTTGGTGCATTCGCCGTTGGCTTTCGATGCCTCGACCTACGAGTTGTGGGTGCCGTTGCTCAATGGTGGTCAGGTGGTGGTGGCGCCGCCGGTCGAGGTGGACGTCGGCATCCTGCGGCGGATGGTCGACGAGAACGGGGTGACCGGGCTGTGGTTGACCGCTGGGTTGTTCCGGCTGATCGCGCAGGAGGCACCGGACTGCCTTGCTGGTGTCCGTGAGGTATGGACCGGTGGGGACGTGGTACCGGCAGCAGCGGTGCGTCGGGTGCTGGCCGCCTGCCCGGATGTGACGGTGGTGGACGGCTACGGGCCGACCGAGACCACCACGTTCGCCAGCTCATACCGGATGCGGGGACACGACACGGTGCCGGACGTGGTGCCGATCGGGCGTCCTTTGGACAACATGCGGGTGTATGTCCTCGACGGTGAGCTGCGGCCGGTGCCGGTCGGGGCCGCCGGCGAGTTGCACATCGCGGGGGCTGGTCTGGCGCGGGGTTACTGGGGTCAGCCGGGACTGACCGCGCAGCGGTTCGTGGCCAGCCCGTTCGGGCCTGCGGGTAGCCGGATGTACCGCAGTGGAGATCTGGTGCGCTGGACCGCCCAAGGGAAGTTGGAATTCCTCGGGCGCACCGATGACCAGGTCAAGATCCGCGGCTTCCGGATCGAGCCCGGTGAGGTGGAGGCCGCCCTGGCCCGCCACGAGCAGGTGGCCGAGGTGGTGGCGGTGGTGCGGACCGATGACACCGGGCGCAAACGCCTGGTGGTCTATCTGGTGCCGCGGGGACCGGCCGCACCGGATGCCGCGGCGCTGCGGGAGTTCCTGAACCGGACGCTGCCCGACTACCTGGTGCCTTCGGTGTTCGTGACCGTGGCGACGCTGCCGCTGGATGCGAACGGGAAACTGGATCGGCGTAGCCTGCCCGCCCCGGACTTTCACCCTGCCGAGGGCGGCTACCTGGCTCCCCGTAGCCCGTCGGAGCAGACCCTGGCCCGGATCTGGACTGATGTTCTCGGCGTGGGCGTTCTGGGCGCGCGAGGAGCGGAGCGGGTCGGGATCAACGACAACTTCTTCGAACTGGGTGGGGACTCCATCCTGAGCATCCAGGTGGTCTCCCGCGCTCGCCAGGCCGGGCTGCGGCTGCACTCCAAGGACATCTTCCGGTACCAGACCATCGCCGCTCTGGCACCCCTGGTCACCACCCTGGACACCCCCGGCGACGTTCCTCCACCTGCCGACAGCCCCGCCCCGCTGACCCCTATCCAACGCTGGTTCTTCAGCACGTACGGGGCACTGCGGCACTTCACCATGTCGATGCTCGTGGAACTGGCCGAGGACCTCGACCACCACGCGTTGCAGACCGCCGTCGAGGCGGTGGTGGCCCGCCACGACGCGCTGCGGCTGCGGTTCACCCACGTCGACGGTCAGTGGTGGCAGCAAGCCGGACCCGTCGCGGCGAGCGGGGTGCTGGCGCGGCACGACCTGTCGGCGCTGGCGCAGCCGCAGCAGCAGGCCGCGATGGTGGCCGCGGCGGATGCGGCGCGATCCGATCTCGACCTGGGTGCCGGTCGGATGATCAGGACCGCGCTCTTCCAGCTCGGTGCCGGGCAGCGGCCCCGGCTGTTCCTTACCGTCCATCACCTCGCCGTGGACAGTGTCTCCTGGCGCATCCTGCTCGACGATCTCGACACGGCCTACCGGCAGGTCCTCGCCGGTTCAGCGGTGGCACTGCCACCACCCGGCACCGCGGCGGTCACCTGGGCGCAGCGGCTGGCCGACCACGTCCGGTCCGCAGCGCTGGACGGGGCCCTGCAGTACTGGACGCAGGTATCGCGCGGTGCGCAGCCCGACCTCCCGGTGGACCATCCCGGCGTCCACACGGCCGGCTCGACCTGCCGGGTCACCGTCCGGCTCGGTAGGGCGCACACCGACGCCCTGCTGCACCGGGTGCCGGGGGTGTACCGGACCCAGATCAACGACGTCTTGCTCAGTGCCCTGGGTCGGGTGCTGTCGACCTGGACCGGGCGCCGGCGGGTGCTCATCGCCGTGGAGGGCCACGGTCGCGAGGAGCTGCTCGACGGGGTGGACCTGTCCCGGACGGTCGGGTGGTTCACGTCCCAGTTCCCGGTGGCGTTGACCGTTCCCTCGACGGGCTGGGGCGAAATCCTCAAGTCCGTCAAGGAACAGCTGCGGGCCATCCCGCACCGGGGGCTCAGCTACGGGGCACTGCGGGAGCTGAGTGCGGACGGCTCCCCGGCCGCTGCATTGCGCTCCGACGAGCGGCCGCAGATCTGCTTCAACTACCACGGGCAGTGGGACGTGACCCCTACCACCGGTGGCGCTACCGCGGATGGATTGTTCCGGGCGCGGCGCGGCAGCGTCGGCGCGGACCTGGCGCCCGATCAACCGGCCCTCAACCTGCTGGACGTCACGGGCTTGGTGGAGGGCGGCGAACTGGAGCTGACCTGGTCCTACTCCAGCCAGGTGCATGACGAGGCCACCGTCGCGCAGGTGGCGTCGGACGTGGTGGAGGCGCTGCGGGAGATCGTTGAGCATTGTGCGCAGCCGGGGGCCGGTGGGCGTACGCCATCGGATTTCCCGTTGGCCGGCCTCGATCAGGCTGGTGTGGATCGCGTGGTGGGTGACGGGCGGTCGGTAGAGGATGTTCTCCGGTTGACGCCGATGCAGGCCGGGATGGTGTTCCATCATCTGGTCGATGCCGATTCTGCCGCTTACGTTGATGAGTTCCAGGTTCGTTTGTCGGGGGTTTCTGATGCCCGGGCTCTGGGTGCGGCGTGGCAGCGGGTGGCCGACCGCACGGCCGCATTGCGCAGCGCTGTGGTGTGGGACGGGGTGGATGAGCCGCTGCAGGTGGTGTATCGCCAGGTTGCCGTTCCGACCAGTTACGACGACTGGCGTGGTCTGTCCGAGGGGCAGCGGGATCGTGAGCTTGCGCGGGTAGTGGCGCAGGGTCGTGCCGCTGGGATGGACCTGGCTGCCCCGCCCTTGCTGCGGTTGGCCATCGTCATGCTGCCATGCGACAACCTGGTCGACGACGAGGTCCTGCTGGTGTGGACCTCGCATCACGTGGTGCTGGACGGCTGGAGCCTGGCCCAGGTGTTCACCGAAGTACGCGAGCAGTACGCGTCGATCGTGCAGGGCCGGGCACCCGAGCTCGTCGCCCGGCGCCCGTTCCGGGACTACCTTCAGTGGTTGAAAGAGCGCGACGAGGGGGAGGCTCAGTCGCATTGGCGGCGGGTGTTGTCGGGGTTTTCAGCGCCTACCTGTTTGCCTTATGACCGGCAGCCGCGTGAGGCGCATCGCGCGGAGTCGGCTGAGTCGGCGCGGGTCGAGCTGTCGGTTGAGGAGTCGCAGCGGCTTGTGTCGGTGGCCAGGCGCAGCGGTCTGACGCTGAACACGATGGTGCAGGGTGCTTGGGCTTTATTGTTGTCGCGCTATAGCGGTGAGCAGGATGTCGTGTTCGGCACCATCGTGTCCGGGCGACCGGCCGAGCTGGTGGGTGTGGAGTCGATGATCGGGATGTTCATCAACACCGTGCCGACTCGGGCGTCCATCCCCGGTGTTCCGCATCACAGCGATGACGGCCAGGACGTGGTGTCGTGGCTCCGTGAGTTGCAGGCCCAGCAGTCTGAGTCACGGCGGTTTGACTTCGTGTCGTTGGCGCAGTTGCAGGCGTGGAGTGATCTGCCCGCCGGGGTCACTCTGTTCGACAGCGTGGTGGTGTTCCAGAATTACCCGTTCGAGGCGTCCCCGCAGGGCGATGCGGGTCTGCGGATCGGTGCGGTCTCCTTCCGGGATACCACGAACTTCCCGTTGAGCCTGCGGGCTCACCTGGACGGGCAGCTTGGTGTGGATCTGGGTTACGACCCGCGGTTGTTCGACGCTGCGACGGCCCAGCGAATGGCTGGACAGGTCCGTGAGGTGTTGACGGTGCTGGCGGCCGATCCCGGGGTTCGTGTGTGTGATGTGGACGTCTTGACTCCCGCGCAGCGGTCTGAGGTGCTGGTGGAGTTCAACGACACCGATCGGGATGTGCCGGCAGTGGTCCTGGCGGAGTTGGTGACCGCGGCGGTGGCGCGGACGCCGGATGCCCCGGCGGTGGTATCCGAGGTTGGGGTGCTCAGTTTCGCGGAGTTGGACGCGTGGGCCAACCGGCTGGCGCGAGTGTTGATCGCCCGGGGTGCGGGCCCGGAACGGATCGTGGCGCTGGCGTTGCCCCGCTCGGTTCAGATCGTGGTGGCGCAGCTGGCCGTGGCGAAGGCGGGAGCGGCATTCTTGCCGCTCGACCCGGCCTACCCGGCCCAGCGGATCGGGTTCATGCTCGCCGACGCGGCGCCGGTGCTGGTGTTGACGACGGCTGAGGTGATGGCTGAGGTGGCGGCCGGGTTACCCGCGCTGGTCGACGGCACCGTGGTGGTGCTGGACGATCCGGGCGTGGTGGCCGCCGTGGCGGCGATGCCGGATCGGGCGCTGACTGATGCCGAGCGTGCTCGGCCGTTGCTGATGGCGCATCCGGCTTATGTCATCTACACCTCGGGTTCCACGGGGCGGCCCAAAGGTGTGGTGGTCTCGCACGCCGGGTTGGCTGGTTTCGCCGCCGCGCTGGCCGAGCATTTCCGGGTGGGCCCGGATGATCGGGTGTTGCAGTTCTCCTCGCCTAGCTTTGATGCCTCGGTGTTGGAGTTGTGCCTGTCGCTGCCCGCGGGGGCGGCGTTGGTGGTGCCCCCACCCGGACCGTTGGTGGGTCAGCAGCTGGCCGAGGTGCTGGCCCGGTATCGGGTGACCCACGCTCTGCTTCCGCCGGTCGCGCTGGCCACCGTGCCCGAGGCACTCGTGGCAACCGGGTTGGCGGAGTTCGCCACGGTGATCGTGGGTGGAGAGGCCTGTAGCGAGGAGTTGGTGGCCCGGTGGGCTCCGGGCCGGCGGATGATCAATGCTTACGGACCGACCGAGTCAACGGTGGTGGCGACCTGGAGTCAGGCGCTGACCCCCGGCGGGGCACCGCCGATCGGGTCCCCGATCACCAACACCCGCGCCTACGTGCTCGACGGGTCGCTGCGGCCGGTTGGGGTGGGTCTTGCGGGTGAGCTCTACATCGCCGGTGCCGGGTTGGCGCGGGGATATCTGCACCGGCCCGGGTTGACCGCGGCGCGATTCGTGGCCAATCCTTTTGGTGCGGCGGGTGAGCGGATGTATCGCACCGGGGACCTGGTGCGTTGGACCGCCGAGGGCGAGTTGATGTTCCTCGGTCGCCTTGACGAGCAGGTGAAGATCCGGGGATTCCGGATCGAATTGGGTGAGGTCGAGTCCGTGGTGGCGGCCCATCCTGACGTGGCTGCGGCCGCTGTGGTGGCCCGCGAGGACCAGCCCGACGTCACCCGGCTGGTCGCCTACCTGGTACCCGCCGGCGACACCGCACCCAGTACCGCAGCGCTACCCAGTATCGAACAGCTACCCAGTATCGAACAGCTACGTCGGCACGCTGCGCAGGTGTTGCCCGACTACATGGTGCCGTCGGCGTTTGTGATGGTGGACGAGCTGCCGCTGACTGCGAATGGCAAGTTGGATCGGCGGGCGTTGCCGGCGCCGGATATCAGTGCAGCGATGGCTACGAGCTACGTACCACCACGCACCAATGCCGAGCTTGTGGTCGCGGGGATCTGGGCGCAGGTGTTAGGGCTGAAACAGGTCGGGGTGACCGACAACTTCTTTGTCCTCGGTGGCGACTCGATCCTGAGTATCCGAGTGGCCTCGCGACTGCGGGCAGCTTTCGGGGTGGACGTGTCTCCGCGCGCGGTGTTCACCCATTCCACAGTCGCCGAACTGGCCACCGCACTGCAGGCCAGTTCCACCACCGGGATACCGGTCATCCCGGTCGCCGATCGTGTTGGTGAGTTGCCGTTGTCGTTCGCTCAGCAGCGGGTGTGGTTTTTGGAGGAGTTCGCGCCGGGGTCGGGGTATGTTTCTGCGTTCGTGTTGAGGTTGTGCGGGGAGTTGGACATCGACGCACTGGGTGTTGCGTTCACCGCCTTGGTGGCTCGGCATGAGTCGTTGCGGACGACGTTTGAGGCGGTGGATGGGCGGGGGGTGCAGGTGGTTCATCCGCCGTCTGTGGTGCCGGTGCCGGTGGTGGATCTGTCGAGTCCGGCCCGGCCCGATCTGAGCGAGCCCGAGCGCGTGGTGGAGTTGCAGCGGTTCGTGACGGTGGAGACCGGCCGGCCGTTCGACCTGGGTCGGGTGCCGCTGCTGCGGGTGGGTGTGGTGCGGGTCGGTGGGGCTGATGTTGGTTGGGCCGAGCATGTGTTGACCGTGGCGATGCATCACATCGTGACTGATGGCTGGTCGATGGGTGTGCTGCAGCGTGAGTTGGGTGTCTTGTACACCGCTGCGGTGCGGGGAACCGAGGCGCAGCTCGGGGTCTTGGGAGTGCAGTACGTCGATTATGCGGTGTGGCAGCGGGAGTTGTTGTCCGGTCCGGCGTTGGATGAGGCGCTGGGGTATTGGCGCGGTCAGCTCGATGGTGTGGCGGCGTTGGAGTTGCCGACCGACCGGCCGCGTCCGGCGGTGCTGACCTCTGCCGGTGCGGTGTGCGAGTTCGTGGTACCGGTCGACGTGACCGCGCGGCTCAAGGAGCTGGGCCGGCAGACCGACGGCACGCTGTTCATGACCCTCGTGGCCGCCTGCCAGCTGCTGTTTTCTCGCTGGTCGGGTCAGGACGACATCGCTGCCGGCACGGTTGTTTCGGGCCGGGAGCGGGCCGAGTTGGAGGGGGTGGTCGGATTCTTCGTCAACACCCTGGTGCTGCGCTCCCGGGTGGACGGCACGCAGAGTTTCCGCGAGTTCCTGGCCAAGGTGCGGGAGACGGTGTTGGATGCTTTCGCTCATCAGCAGGTGCCGTTCGAGCGGCTCGTGGATGAGCTGGCACCGACCCGGGATACCAGCCGGACCCCATTGTTCCAGGCCATGGTGGTGTTGCAGAACGCTGGTGGGCAGGTTCCCGATCTGGTCGGGGTGGAGGTGTCGGCGCTGGAATTGCCGGTGACGGCAGCGAATTTCGATGTGACGGTGCAGTTCCAGGAATCCGGTGGTGTGCTGGCCGGCGCGTTGCAGTACAACACCGATTTGTTCGACGCGGCGACGATGGCGCGGATGGCGGGCCATCTGCTGGTGTTGCTGGCCGGGATCGCCACCGATCCGGACCAGCCGGTGTGGGGTTTGCCGTTGTTGACCGAGGCCGAGCGGCATCGGGTGCTGGTGGGATGCAACGACACCGACCGGGAGGTGCCTGACGCGACCCTGCCGGAGCTGTTCGCCGCGCAGGTCGCCGTCCGCCCGGACGCTGAGGCGGTGCGTTGCGGATCGGTGAGTTTGTCCTACGCCGAAGTGGACGCCCAAGCGAACCGGTTGGCGCATTGGCTGATCGATTCGGGAGTGGGTCCGGAACGGCTGGTGGCGGTGGTGTTGCCGCGGTCGGTGGAGCTGGTCGTGGCGTTGTTGGCGGTGACCAAGGCCGGTGGGGGGTACCTGCCGGTCGATCCGAGCTACCCGCAGCAGCGGATCGCCTTCATGCTCACCGATGCCGCCCCGGTGGTGGTGCTGACCTCCACCGCAGCCGCACCTCAGGTGCCGACCGGCGCCGGCGGGAGCCGGATGCTGATCGATGACCCGGTGGTGGTGGCCGGGATAGCCACGATGCCCGGGCGGGCCCCCACCGATACCGATCGGCTCAGTGCGCTGGCGTTGGCTCACCCGGCGTATGTGATCTACACCTCGGGGTCCACCGGGGCACCCAAAGCCGTGGTGGTGTCCCACGCCGGGCTGAGCAGTTTCACCGCCGCGGAGACCGATCATTACCAGGTGGCTCCGGGGGATCGGGTATTGGCGATGTCGTCGCCGAGTTTCGATGCCGCGGTGTTGGAGCTGGGGATGTCGCTGCTGGCCGGAGCGGTGTGGGTGGTGCCTCGCACACCTGAACCCCTCGCCGGGGAGACCTTGCTGGCAACCCTGGAACACGACCGGATCAGCCACGCGTTGATCCCGCCCGCGGCGTTGGCCACGATCCCCTCCGATATCTCCGTGACCGGATTGCTCGAGTTCACCACGGTGATCGTGGGTGGGGATGTGTGCAGCGCGGAACTGGTGAACCAGTGGGCTCCAGGCCGGCGGATGATCAATTCGTATGGGCCGACGGAGACCACCGTGGTGGCCAGTTGGACTCCACCGCTGCAACCGGGCCCGGATCGCCCACCGATCGGGTGCCCGATTCCCAACACCCGCATCTACCTGCTGGACAGCTGGATGCAGCCGGTACCGGTAGGAGTCGCCGGTGAGCTCTACATCGCCGGGATCGGGCTGGCCCGCGGCTATCTGAACCGGCCGGGGTTGACCGCGGCCCGGTTCGTGGCCAACCCCTTCGGCGCCCGGGGTGAGCGGATGTACCGCAGTGGAGATGTGGCCCGGTGGACCCCGGGTGGGGAGTTGGAGTATCTGGGCCGGGCTGATGAGCAGATCAAGGTCCGGGGATTCCGGATCGAGCCCGGTGAGATCGAAGCCGTGCTGGCCACGCACCCCGACATCAGTGCGGTGGCCGTCATCGCCCGCGAAGACCACTCGGGTATCACACGCCTGGTCGCCTATCTGGTCTCCGAGACCGGTACCGCCGGCACCGCCCTCAGTCCCGCGCAGCTGCGCGCGCACCTCGTCCAGACCCTGCCCGACTACATGATTCCCACGGCGTTCGTGATGCTCGACGCATTGCCGTTGACCTCCCACGGCAAGCTGGACCGCCGCGCGTTGCCGGCTCCGGACGGGCTCATTGAGCCGGTGTCGGAGTACGTGGCACCGCGGACACCGACCGAACACACACTGGCCGAGGTGTGGGCTGAGGTGTTGGGAGTCGAGCGGGTCGGGGTCGGTGACAACTTCTTCGAGCTCGGTGGGGACTCCATTTTGAGCATCCAACTCGTTTCCCGGATCCGGAAGGCCGGGTTCGGGCTGACGTCCAAGGACATCTTCTTCCACCAGACCGTCGCCGAGCTCGCGTCGGTGGTCACTGCCGCCGGCGGCGAACAGGACGACCGGCGACCGGTCATCGGTTCGACCGCGCTGACACCGATCCAGCATTGGTTCTTCCGGACGCACCCGGTCAATCCGCACCATTTCAACCAGTCGATGACCGTAGAGCTGGACGCGGACGTCGACGTGCAGTCCCTGCAGCGGGCACTGGAGATGTTGTGGGTGCATCATGATGCGCTCCGGATGCGATGGGATCACCTCGACGGCCAGTGGCGGCAGGACAACGCCCCACCACAACCGGTGCCGGTGCTCCAGCGGGTGAATCTGTCGGACCTGGCTGACCAGGATCAGACAGTCCAGACCGCGGCGATGGTGAAGGTCGCCGATGATGTGCACGCGAGCTTTGATCTCCGGCAGGGCCCGTTGCTGAAGGCGGTGTTGTTCACCTTCGGCACGGGGCAGGGGTGCTATCTGTTCCTGGCAGCACATCACCTCGTGATCGACGCCGTGTCCTGGCGGATCCTGCTTGAGGACCTCGACACGGCCTACCAGCAGGCGGTGCGCGGCGAGAGCCTCCAGCTGGAAGCCAAGACGACGTCTTTCCAGGACTGGGCCAACCGGCTGGGTGAGTACGTGGCCAAGGGCAGCTTCGACCACGAGCTGGACCACTGGGCAGCCGCGGTGGTGACCCGTTCGCTGCCGGGGGGCCTGGCGACTCGCGAGCCGGGTGCACTGTCGGGCGCGGTGTCTGTACTCCTGGATGTCGAGGACACCGAGTCGTTGTTGCGGTCGGCTCCCAGCGTCTATCGGACTCGGATCAACGATGTGTTGCTCAGCGCGCTGGCGTGGGCGTTGAGCCGGTGGACCGGGAACAGCCGGGTGTCGATTGACCTGGAGGGTCACGGCCGCGAGGAGATCCTCGATGGTGTCGACCTGTCCCGCACCGTCGGCTGGTTCACCACCATGTACCCGGTCGCGCTGACGGTGCCCGACACCACCGAATCCGGCTGGCGGGACCTGATCAGATCCGTGCGCCGGCAGCTGCGCGCGGTGCCTCATCATGGTTTCGGCTACGGGGCACTGCGCTACCTGGGCTCCCCGACGGTTCGCCAGCGCCTCGCCGTGGCTGGGCCGGGGCCCCAGATCGCGTTCAACTACCTCGGCCAGTTCGACGGCGCGGCCCGAGACCCTGGGCAGGGTCTCTACCGGGCCGTACACGGCTCGATCGGGCAGGCTCACGATCCTGACGATCCGGGCCCGCATCTGCTTCAAGTGGTGGGCGCGGTGCAGCAGGCAAGGCTGGGGTTCTCCTGGTTCTATCAGCCTGATCGTCACGATCAGGCCGGCGTGCAGGCCGTTGTCGATGATTTCGCGCGGGCCTTGCGGGGTATCGCGCGGGACTGCCGGAGCCCGAAATGAGCCTGGCGGCGCCCGGAGAACACGACGTTGCGCTGTCGCGTAACCGCAACTACCAGCTGTTGTGGATCAGCCAGGTGCTGTCGGGTGCGGGCTTGAGTGCGGCGGTGATCGCGTTCCCGCTGCTGGTGCTCGCGCTGACCGGTTCGGCGGCGGCATCGGGGCTGGTGTTGGGGGCGATCGCAGCGGCACAGTTGCTGGCCGGGCTGCCGGCGGGAGCGCTGGCTGACCGCTGGGATCGTAAGACGATCATGCTGGGTTGTGAGGCGATCCAGGTGATCGCAACGGCGAGCCTGGTCGCAGCCTTATGGTGGGACGTGGCCCACGTCGCGCACCTGGTCGCCGTGGCGGTGGTGATGGGAGGGTGTGCGGCGCTGTTCCGGCCGGCCGAGGACGCGTGCCTGCCCCGGGTGGTCCCAGGCCAGCAGCTGTCGGCGGCGGTGGCGCTGAATGCGGCCCGCGCTTCGGTGGCACACCTGTCGGGCACCGCAGCGGGTGGATTCCTGTTCGCTGTGGCCCGGTTCGTGCCGTTCGTGGCCGACGCGGTGGCCCACACCATGGCCTGCACCCTGCTGCTGTTCCTGCGGGTGCCCCCCCGGCAGGCGGCACCGGAGCCGACCCGTCACCTGGGCCGGGAGATCACGGCGGGGCTGCGGTGGGTGTGGGGGCAGCGCCACATCCGGGTCACCACGTGGTGCGCGGTCGTGCTCAACCTGCTCTTCAGCGCCTTCTACCTCATCGTCATCGTGCTGGCCGTGGACCGGGGAGTGCCGTCGGGGCAGGTCGGCATCATGGCGGCGATGCTCGGCGTAGGTGGGCTCCTGGGCGCGCTGGTCGCGTCGCGCCTGTCGCAACTGCTCAGCCCTTACATCTCGATCATCGCGGTGTTCGGGGTGATGGCGGCGCTCACCCCGGTAGCGGCCGTCGTCGACAGCGGTTATCTCCTGGGACTGTTGTTGGCTGCCATGGCGTTGCTGCCGGCGACCGCGAACACGACGATCATCACGCGGCAGCTGCTGCTCACCCCTGATGATCTGCGTGGACGGCTGAGCAGCGTGTTGGGCATCGGCACCGGTGTCTCCGCCACGCTGGGCCCGGTGCTGGGTGGGCTGCTGGCCACGGTGGTGTCGGGGACTCTCGCGGTGCTGGTCTGCGCGGGTGGCATCGCGGTCGCCGCGATGGTGGCGGCGCTGAGCCCGACCCTGCGCAGCTTCCCCCGGCACCCAGTCGTCACGCAGCCCCCGGGGCGCGCGGGGGCTGCCCCTGCGCTGGAGGCTGAACGGCGCGATCCGTAATGTTGATCACCGAAATTGCTCTCAGGAAGGAGACCGACGGATATGGACGACGACGCGACCTATGAGGTGCTGCGCAACGACGAGGAGCAGTACTCGCTGTGGCTGGTCGGCCTGGACGTGCCGGCAGGGTGGTACCGGGTGGGCAAGCAGGGCACCAAGGATGAGTGCTCGGCCTACGTCGACGAGGTCTGGACCGACATGCGACCACGCAGCCTGCGTGAGCAGATGGATCAGGCGCAATCCTGATCGAGCACAGTCCTGATCAGTACAGTCCTGATCAGGGGAACTCGGCAGGACGCGGCCGTCGTCGGGCTCACCCTGGGATAGCTCCGACCAGGCCGGTCTCGTATCCGACGATCACGAGTTGTGCGCGGTCGCGGGCGTCGAGCTTGGCGAGTAGCCGGCCGATGTGGGTCTTGACGGTTCCTCGGCTCAGGTGCAGATGGTGTTCGATCTCGCTGTTAGACAGTCCGCGTGCGATGAGGGTGAGCACTTCGCGTTCGCGGTCGGTGATGCCGGCCAGCGTGCTGGCCGGGTGCTGGGCCGGCTGCGGGTGTCGGATGAACTCGGTGATCAGCCGCCGGGTGACGGTGGGGGCGAGCAACGCCTCGCCGGAGGCGACCACTCGTACGGCGTCCAGCAGTTGCTCCGGGGGGGTGTCCTTGAGTAGGAAGCCGCTGGCTCCGGCCCGCAGCGCGGAGTACACGTATTCGTCCAGGTCAAACGTGGTGAGCACCAGAATTCTTGGGGCATGCCTGTGTGCGGTGATTCTCCGGGTGGCTTCGATACCGTCCATGACCGGCATGCGGACATCCATCAGGACCACGTCGGGGCTCTGTACTTGGACCACGTCGACCGCTTCCGCGCCGGTCGCGGCTTCGCCGACGACGAGCAGGTCTGGTTCGGTCTCGAGGAGTACCCGCAGGCTGCCCCGTAGCAGCGCTTGATCGTCGGCGATCAGGACCCGGATCGGTGCGTCGGCGGTCATCATGCCGTCTCCGCGGGATCAAGTGCGTCGGCGGTCATGCCGGCCCCGGGGTCTGGTAGGGCAGGCGGACGTGCACGGCGAACCCGCCGTGGGGTTGCCGACCCGCTACCAGGGTTCCGTGGTGGAGGGCGGCTCGTTCGCGCATGCCGATCAAGCCGTGGCCGGGTTCGCCGACCGGGCGGCGAGGTATGCCGTCGTCGATCACTGCCAGGTGTAGTGCGTCCTGCTCGGCGGTGATGCGGACGGTGCACCGGGCCGGTGCTGCGGCATGTTTGATGACGTTGGTCAACGCCTCCTGCACGATCCGGTATGCAGAGAGCTGGACTGCCGCGGGCAGTGTGGGGAGGGGTCCGTGGTCGAGCTGGACTTCGATGTCGGCGAGTCGGGCGTTGTCGACCAGGTTCGGGAGCTCGTCGAGACCTGGGCTGGGCGCCAGGTGGGCTTCCCCCGCAGACCGTAACGAACCGAGTACGCCTTGGATGTCGGCGAGCGCGGCGCGGCTGACGGACTCGATGACGCCGAGCGCTTCTCGGCTCTCTTCCGGACGTGTGTCGTACACGTGGTTGGCCACGGCGGCTTTCATCACGACCACGCTCATGCTGTGGCCTACCACGTCATGCATTTCCCTGGCGATTCGTAACCGCTCTTCGGAGACGGCCTTCTGCGCACGGTGTTCGGCGATCTGGCCGGCGTACTGGCGGCGCGCCCGGACGCTGCGACCGAGCGTCCAGCCCGCGCCGATGGTGAACCACGAGAAACTCAGCGAGGAAAGCAGATCGGCATCGAACGACTCCATGTTCGGTGTGACGACGAGGAGGTGGGGATCCAGCGCCGTGAGCACTGCTGCCAGCGTGACACCCAGCAGCGCCGCGCCGAGCGCGACGGCCGAGCGCCGCGGCCCCACGGCCAGCGCGACCGGGTAGAGCGCGACCGCGACGGCCAGCACGGTTGCCGCGAACGACATGCCCAGCAAGACGGCGACGATCGCCGAGGCGAGAACGACGGCGAACACCAGGATGGGCTTGCGCCTGCGGACCGCAAGCGGACCGCTGACCGCAACTGCCACCAGCCACACCACGAAGACCAGTCCGCTGGAGAGGTCGATCGCAGTGTTGCGAGTCGCGTTGCCGATCAGTACGGTGATCCACACCGCCGGTAGCAAGTCGATCATGATAAGCTGCCACCAGGGATGTCGAAACCACGGCGGCCACACGCCGGAATTGACCCCAGCGGGTTCGGTCACATCGCCACGGTAGCCGTATTCGCCGGGTCAGCGTATCGGACCTGGATCCGACTCCGAACCGGACCCTGCTCCGATGTGCGCTCTCTCCGCACGCGGCAGTATTGCCGGCATGATCGAGATACGTGAGCTGACCAAGGACTACGGAGGCAAGCGTGCAGTGAACCGGCTGTCGTTCACCGCACGCCCCGGCGTGGTGACCGGTTTCCTCGGCCCGACCGGCTCGGGAAAGTCGACCACAATGCGAATCATCCTCGGCCAGGACGAACCGACGTCAGGCGCAGCGCTGGTGAACGGGCAGCGTCACGCCACCATGAACCGGTCGCTGCACAACGTGGGAGCTCTGCTCGACGTGAGCGGGATGCCCAGCGGGAGCCGCGCCGCGGAGTACCTGCAGTGCCTGGCGCGCTGCCATGGCATTGACCGGCGGCGGGTGACCGAGGTGCTCGACGAGGTCGGGCTTTCAGCGGTGGCCGGGAAGCGGGTCGGCGGCTTCTCCCCCGGCATGCGCCAGCGTCTCGGGGTCGCCGGCGCGTTGCTCGGCGACCCCGGTGTCGTGCTGTTCGACGATCCATTGAACGGTCTGGACCCAGAAGGTATCCGGTGGATCCGCGATCTGATGCGGTTGTTGGCAGCGCAGGGCCGCACCATCCTGGTGGCCAGTCACCACCTCAGTGAGATGACGCTGACCGCCGACCAGCTGGTCATCATCGGCCGTGGCAAGTTGATCACAGAGGTCTCCGTACAGCAGCTGACCGAACGGTTGTGGCGTGACGTGTTCGTACGGACACCCCGCCGCGGCGGACTGACCACAGTGTTGACCGGCATGGGTGCCACCGTGCTCGCCGAACCCAGCGGTGGGTTGTCGGTCGCCGGCCTGGAGGCTTGGAGGATTGCATCCGCCGCCGCGGCACACTACATACCGATCCAAGAGTTGACGCCCCGCAGCGCATCGCTCGAAGACGCCTACCTGGAACTCACCAACCACAGCGTCGAATACCGCGTGCAGCCCGCCGGCCAGCTCGACCGTCGTCCCGCGAGCTGACAGTTACTTTCCCGCCATGCGTAAACGGGTCGGTCAGGCGTCTGCGTGGTAACCGTGACGCGGATCGAAGCGAGAGCGTGGAACCGGTTTGCCCACGGTTCGGGTTGTCGGCCGCTGAGGAGATCGGTCAGGATTGCCGTGGCCCTGGTTCCCCCGGTAAGACCCCATTTCATGAGGCCTGAGGTCACATACACCCCAGGGGACATCGGCGTGTACCGGCTGATGACGGTGTATAAATGCCCCGGCTACCGGGTATGTCTACCTCGAAAGCTTTAGGTAAGCTTCAGGTGTAAGGAGGAGGTATGACGACTCGGGAGCAGGGGCAGTCCAGCGGTGCTGACAGCTCGGTGGGGCAGTTGGTGGAACGACTGTCCGCGCAGATCTCAGCATTGGTGCGGGATGAGATGGTGCTGGCTACTGCTGAGATGAAACGCAAGGGCGCCCAGGCCGGTGTGGGGATCGGGATCGGTAGCGCCGGCGCGGTGATCGCATTGCTGGGCCTCGGCGCACTGGTCGCGGGGGCGGTACTTGGATTGGCGACTGTGCTGGCCGCATGGCTGGCTGCGCTGATCGTGGGTGCGGTGTTGGTCGTGGTCGCCGGGATGCTGGCGGCAGCGGGGATCGGGCAGGTGCGCAACTCGGCGCCTGTGGTGCCCGAACAGGCCGTGCAGAGCACC
Source organism: Pseudonocardiaceae bacterium (assembly GCA_050700495.1). Taxonomy (GTDB): domain Bacteria; phylum Actinomycetota; class Actinomycetes; order Mycobacteriales; family Pseudonocardiaceae. The sequence goes on along the minus strand of JBOHHF010000464.1, from coordinate 833 downwards.
AAGCGTGATATCGAGACAGTGAAGGAGAGCGTGCACCGATGAGCGGTCGCAGCGAGCATGAATTGCACGAAGAGATCGAGGAACTGCGCGGCGAGCTGGGTGAGACCGTGCAGGCTTTGGCGTATAAGGCGGACGTGCCCGCCAGGGCTAAGCAGCGCGGCAACGAGTTGAAGGCGGAAGCCATCGAGCGTGGTAGCGAGCTGGGCTCCCAGGTGCTGGAACGTGGCAGCGAGCTACGTGATCAGGCCACCGAGCGCAGCGCAGAGTTGAAGCGCCAGCTCATCGAACGTGGTGGTGAACTGCGAGACCAGGCTTCTGTACTGAGTAGCGAGCTTCGGGACCAGGTCTCTCTGCGTGGTAGTGAGCTACGGGACCAGGCGCTGGAAACCGCCGAACGGGCCCGCGAGGCCGTCGGTCGAACGCCGAAAGACCGGTGGGTGAAGCTGGCGAGCGCCGGGCTGGCGCTTGTTGCCGTGACGGTCATCCTGCGAAGGATGCGGGCCTCATGAGTGCATTCGCCAAGAACAAGGTGGCGTATCAGTCGTTGAGTCTGGGCAGCGGAATCCTCGCTGGGACGTTGGCTGGCGCCGCCTTCACCTGGCTCTGGCGCGCAGTGTCCGATGAAGATGACGCTCCAGAGCCCACCGCGCTGGACCGTAACATCCGCGAGGTGCTTATCGCCGGCGCACTGCAAGGTGCGGTGTTCGGACTGGTTAAAGCTATCATAGGGCGGATCACTGCGAAAAGCTACCGGCGGTTCACCGGACACGAGTTCCAGCGCTGAACCTACCTGCCCTATATAGCAGCATAACAGGGTCGCCCCCTCCCAGGAG
>JBOHHF010000463.1:0-12273 GCA_050700495.1 Pseudonocardiaceae bacterium | reverse complement strand
CCGACCGCCGGGAGCGGCTGGCCGAACTGACCACCCGCTGGCAGAACGAGAAGAACGTCATCGAGGCGGCCCGGGAGCTCAAGGAGCAACTGGAGCAGCTCAGGGGCGAGTCCGAGCGCGCCGAGCGCGACGGTGACCTTGGCCGGGCCGCCGAGCTGCGCTACGGCAAGATCCCCGCGCTGGAGAAGCAGCTCGCGGAGGCCAGCGCGTCGGCCCGTGACCCGCAGGTGATGCTCAAGGAGGAGGTCGGTCCTGATGATGTCGCCGACGTGGTGTCAGCGTGGACCGGGATCCCGGCCGGCCGGCTGCTGGAGGGCGAGACCGCCAAGCTGCTGCGGATGGAGGACGCGCTGAGCCGCCGCGTCGTCGGCCAACCTGACGCGGTGGCTGTCGTCTCGGCCGCGGTACGGCGGGCCCGCGCCGGCGTCGCCGATCCGGACCGTCCCACCGGGTCGTTCCTGTTCCTCGGCCCCACCGGCGTCGGTAAAACCGAGCTGGCCAAGGCGCTGGCGGAGTTCCTGTTCGACGACGAGCGCGCCATGGTGCGCATCGACATGAGCGAGTACAGCGAAAAACACAGCGTCGCTCGCCTCGTCGGCGCCCCACCCGGGTACGTCGGCTACGACCAGGGTGGGCAGCTCACCGAGGCGGTCCGCCGCCGGCCCTACAGCGTGGTGCTGCTCGACGAGGTGGAAAAGGCCCACTCCGACGTCTTCGACGTGCTGCTGCAGGTGCTCGACGACGGCCGGCTGACCGACGGGCAGGGCCGCACGGTGGACTTTCGCAACGCCATCCTGGTGCTCACCTCCAACCTGGGCTCCGCGGCGCTGGCCGATCACACCCTCGACGAGCGCCAGCGCACCGATGCCGTGCTCAGTGTTGTGCACCGGCACTTCAAGCCCGAGTTCCTCAACCGGCTCGACGATCTGGTGGTGTTCGGATCGCTGTCCACCGAGCAGCTGACGTCCATCGTGGACATCCAGATCGGGCAGCTGGCGCGCCGGCTGGCTGCCCGGCGGCTGCAGCTGGACGTCACCGACGCCGCCCGGGAGTGGCTGGCGATGAACGGTTTTGACCCACGCTACGGGGCGCGCCCCTTGCGCCGGCTGGTGCAGTCCGCGATCGGCGACCAGCTCGCCCGTGAGCTGCTCTCAGGCGGCATCACCGACGGCGACACCGTTCACGTGGACCTGGACGGCACCGCCGCCGGCGGCACCGGCGCCCTCACCGTCACCCGCGCGTAACCCATGGTTGACGAGCGTTGCCGGTCGTCGTCGGTATCCCGCTGACGGCCGGGCTGTTCACCGCGACCCTGTTGCCTCACCATACGGATCAGCCATGTCACAGTCCGTCAACTCGGCACTCATAGACGCACAATTCGTCAAGGGTCCAGCGCTTTCACAACAAAGCTTGTCCTTGAATTTCACCCATCTAGTCTAGCTCCGGGCTAGGTCGCGCAGCGCTACACTCTGCATCGACAGGACTGCCCTATATGCACCGAATGATGGCTATCGTTCGGTGCGGTGAACACACGATAGATAGCGGATATCCTGCTTCCCTCTCTTAAAATCTTTATCTGAAGGTTTCAGTACGGGAAGGGTATTATGCGCAAGGACAGTTCACTGCCGAGCTACGAGCGACTCTTCGGCGGTCTCGATTTTCGAGCGGCTGATGAATCGCGGACGGTGTACTCGCCCGCAGCTTATCTGGCCGACCTTCTTCAGCTGTTGGACGATAACTTCACTGCTCCCGCGCTCACCCAACCGCAACGCCGGCCCGACCTCAAGAAGATAGTTCTCGATGGTGAAAACACCTTCACCGAATCGCCCTACCTCGACATAGTCAATGAGGTGTTGGGAAACTTGATCGGCGAAGAACCCGACGAGAAATTGACGACCCTGCAATTCCCGTTCGACATGCCGTTCTCGTTACGGCGCGAGCGGTTGCGGAAGTACCTCCACCACCTCCAGGTCAGCCCGGTTGAGCTGTACCGGTTGTTCGCTTCGAACGTCGATGCCAACGTCGTCGCGAGGGAGTATCTGGGCCTGTCGCCCGCCGATGTCGATGTCGTGACCACGGCGAACAGCGAGCCCGACCTCAAGCGCTTCTACCAGCTCGGCGAGGGCGAGTCCTTCACACTCGTCGAGGACGTCGAACGGTTCCGGCGAGCCACCCTGCTGACCATCGACGAACTTCGTGAGCTGCTCTTTCAGAACCTGAGCGCGACGGCGGCCGATGCCGCGGCCCCGGAACGCTCGGCGGCGTCCCGGTTTTTCATCCACCGAGGGGGCACTCGGGTGACCCTCAATCAGGATGAGGACAGGCTGGTGTGGGGCGGCGCCTCGGAGTCCATACCTTTCGTATGGTTCGACCGAGTCAACAGGTTTGTCCGGCTGGCTCGTAAGACCAACCTGTCTCTCACTGACCTCGATCTCGTGCTGAGAACCTGCTGTGAGAACAGCATCGACCTGGCCGCACTCCGCACCATCGCGGTCGTCATCCATCTCCAGCGGACCTGCGAGCTCCCCATCGACGTGGTGTGCAGCCTGGTCGCACCGATCACCACGATGGGCATCGGCGACGGGGCGACACCCCAGGATCTGTTCAACCGCATCTTCAACACACCTTTCGCCAGTCTCGGACAAGGCGTGATCCAGGCATCGGAGTTCACGCCGCCGGCCTACGCCGGACTGCGAGTCCTCACCAGTTCCGGTGACCTGCTCGCGGCGCGCAATCAGGAATTTCGGCAGCGAGTGGCGCGGGCGCTGGCGATGACCGAAAGTGACATCACCCTGATCGTCACACGGTTCCGTCAGCGGGCCTCGGCGACGGCGTCGCCACCGAGCCCGTTCGACCCTGCGGACATCGGGCTGCCTGCGCTGTCCCTGCTGCACCGCATCGGCCGGCTGGTGGCGGCTCTGGACATCTCCGTCGACGAGCTCTTCGGCGTACTCGATGCGCTGGAGGGCGATCCCTCGCTGCGGTGGTACTCGACCTTCCCGGTACTGATCGGCCCCACGCCGACCGACCCCAGGCCGCAGATTCAGGACTGCTACCAGGCGCTCGACGCCGCAGACGTTGGTTCGAGCCGGTGGCTGATGCAGCTGCTGTTCGCGGTCGTTCCCTGGATGCAGGCGACCGGTTTCACCAGCCGGGAGCTGATCCAGATCCTCGGCGGCGCTGCGGCGCGCGCCCCGGGACCGGCCAGCGGAGAAGACGACCGGACCGCGGTCCTGGAAAGCCTCCACGAGCAGTTCGAGACGGTCGCGCTGGCGCCCGACCTCTTCGTCTCCCAGCGGTTCAGTCAGCGGGCGTCACAGGTCATCTACGACATCTTGACGACCTGGGACAACGGAGTCGTATCATCCCGCGACGAGCGGTTGCTCCGGATCGATCCGGTTACCGCCGAGTCAGCAGCGTACGACGCCCTTGCTGACCTCGCCATGATCACCACTGACGACTTCCTGGGACTCGGGCTCGAGGAACGGCTCACTGAGAAGATCTTCATCAACCTCGTCGTCATGGGATATCTCGAGTCGAATGGCGCATTGGTCGAGAGCAAGCTCCCGAGCAGCCCCGATGATTTCCGGCTGGCCAGTGATTTCAGTTCCCACCGGGACGCATTATTCACGTTGATCCACGGCTTCTGTGTCGAAGAGACGGAAGCCGCGGTATTCGACGGTGAATCAGACGAGAACGGCCCCACCGAGGAATCCCCCGACTACGGTGCAGCGGAAGATTACAGTGATGATAGCGCGGAGGAACTCGGAAGCGCAGATAAACTCGACGGTCCGAAGAACATGGCGTCGTTCTTTCCGTCAGATCTTGCGGCGCTCGGCGACCTGACCATCGCCGAGCAGGACGAGTTATACCATAACCTCATTTTCAACGGGTACATCGACACCGAGGGCAACGTTCTTCGTCCCGAATTCTTCACTCAACCGGAGAACGTCGCGGTGTTCGCCGTCAACGCGAAGATCGGTGATATCGCACCGGAGGTGCTCGCCTGGCTCCGGGATCCGGTCGAACGTTTCCGCAACGATCAGCTCGCGCTCGATCCCGAGATCTTCGCGGCGCTGGCCCTGAGTGACGCCCAGCTGGCCGATCTGCTCGAGAACCTGCGTTTCAACGGCTACATCGACCAGGAAGGGCTCTACACCGACAAGACGGCTCTCGTCGAGCTCACACCCGACGATCTCGGTCTCGCCCTGGAGTTCTACCCGCACCACCGGGGTGTCCTGGATGCCATGCGGGCGCAGATCGGCGAGTTCAAGACGCAGATGTGCACCTTCGTACCCGAAGACTTCCAGGAGATCGCTGACGACGCGGTCGCCCAGCAGGTAGCAGACCAGCTCGACGGCAGCTATCTCTACGAGGACCGGGTTCCGGAGGACATCAAGGCCTTCTTCGCCGACCCGGACAGTGACCTGGAGCTGGGAGAAGGGTTCACCGCGAGCGACCGGGCGACGATCTTCCACCGGATCTCGACCATTCTCCAGGAGCAGCAGGCCTACCAGCTGGACCCCGCAGCGCTCACGGAGCTCGGCTTCGATACCGGTGAGCGGGCTCAACTTCTCGGCCTGCTCATCAATGCCGGGCACCTCAACGACGAGCTGACCGTACCCGAGAGCAGGGTCGCCTACTTCAGCAACGTCAACAACGCCCTGGACTTCTCGATCACCGGGCTGCAGGACTACAACAAGGACATCTTCTTCCTGCTGCATGCCGTCGCCACACAGCTGAGAGCGGGCATCGCGGAGATCACCGCCACTCTCGCCGCGCAGGCGGGCGAGCAGCTGGGCGCCCTGCTCACCGTTATCCAGGACGCGTTCGGCGTCACCGCGGCGCCGGCGGCAGCCATCTGCAGCTCCGTGGTCGGTAGCGCCGAGGAGGCGCTGGAGCTCCTGGTCGGTGCCGCACTCGCCGAAGCCGACGGCACCGGCACCGGCACCGCCACGGCCGGGCCAGCGGCCACCGCGGCCCTGCTCGCGTACCGCCGGATCCGGAGCTTCGCGCTACTGGCCGCGAAGCTCGGCCTGGATGCAACCGAGGTCAGTGTCGCGTTCCAGGACCAGGACCTGGTGGGCAAGTTCCCCGAGTCATTGGCGCTGCCGCCCGATGCCGACCGGTTCGACGCGTTACTGCGCAGTGCCGACGGCAACATCTACCTGTTCAGCGCAGGGAACTACTGGGTCTACTCGGCAGCGACCTACCTCCTCGCCAGCACGCAGCGCAGGCCGCTTGGTGACCTGTCGGACCAGTTCAGCGGGCTCGCCGGCGTCGATGCCGCGTTCACCGACGCCAGCGGCACAGAATGGATCATCGGCCGCGACCCCACAGGTTCGCACGCGTTCGTCAAGGAGCCCGGTAGCCACCGCTGGGCGAGGAAGGAGCAGGTCTGGGGCAAGGTCAAGAACAATTTCGCGGATCCGGCCCGGATCGACAGCGCATTCGTCGACGACGAGGGCAAGACCTACCTGTTCTGCGGTGACCAGTACGTCCGCTACTCAGGCGCGAACTACACCTATGTCGACGAGGGCTACCCCCGCCGGATTGGCGAGTGGTGGGAGGGCGAGGGACGTGACGCCCAGCTACCCGAGCGGTTCAGGGCGTCGCTCGACGCATCCTTCCAGGGCCGTGACGGCAAGACGCACCTGTTCAAGGGTGACCGTTGGCTGGCCGTCGGCGATGGTTCGGTCGAGGGGTCGGTCCCGGACGTCTGGGGAAAGGTGCGCACCGCCTTCACCGAGGGCAGCCGGGTTGATGCCGCCTACAGCACGGACTCGGGGTATTTCTTCTTCTCCGGCAGCCAAGTCGTTCGCTACTCCGACAGCATCGAGAACGATGGTGTCTGTGTGGACGACGGCTACCCGCGGCAGATCGAGTCGCAGCTGCCCGACGTGCCGGCCGAGTTCGAGGCGGCCCTGGATGCGGCTTTCGTGGACCGAGCGGGCGTCCTGCACCTGTTCAAGGACGGCAGGACCATCTCGCTGAAGGCCGACGGTGGCGCTGGGACACCGACCGCTGGGACACCGACCGCGCAGCGGTGGGGGCTGCTCGGCCCCATCCTGCCCAGCGGCACGGTGGACTCCGCCTTCGTCGGTCTCGACGGGAAGACCTACCTGTTCAGCGGTGACCAGTACCTCAGGTACTCCGGTGCCGACTACGCGGTGGTGGACGTCGGCTACCCACGTGGCATCACCGGCGACTGGGGTGGGCTGCAGCGGGTGGGCGCGTCGTTCGTCCTGGACGGCGTGACCTACCTGTTCGGCACCGACGTCAACGGCGCCAGGGCCTACGTCCGCTACTCGACCAGGAACTACGCCGCACCCGACCCGGGCTACCCTCAGCAGCTCTCCGACAACTGGTGGAACCTGCCCGAGGATGGCACCTTCACCACGGTCGATGCGGTGTTCACCGGCCGGGACAACCGGACCTACCTGTTCTCCGGCGGCCACTTCGTCGTCTTCGACAACAAGTACCGCTGGTGGTCGGAGCCGCAGACCCTGCGCCAGCACTGGGACAGCATCCCCTTCAGCCGGATCGACGCGGCCTTCGTCGGCAAGGACGGCAAGACCTACGTCTTCTCCGGGCAGCGCTACATCCGGTACTCCAACGGCGACTACACGCAGATCGACGACCGGTACCCGGCGGCCATCTCGACGTTCTGGGGCAATGTCGTCAACAACATCGCCCGGACCGGCCGGGTCGACGCGGCGCTGGTGATCGACTCCCCGGAGACCGTCGGCGGTGTCGAGGTCGTCGGTGAGCACACCTACCTGTTCTCAGGAAATCAGTACGTGCGCTACTCCGGACGCGAGTACTCCACCGTCGACGATGGCTACCCGAAGAGCATCAGCTCGCTGGCACAGGAACCACGGTTGCGCAACCTCCAGGCCGTGCTCGACCGCGGCGTCGACGCCGCGGTCGCCGATCAGCGCAATGTCTACCTGTTCACCGGCCGGCACTGCCACGTCGTGTCGGACGTCCCCTACCGTCGCTACAGCGACCTCGGCCTGGCCACCGTCGGATGCGCGTTCGTCGAGGACGGCGCCGTCCTGGTGGAGGAGCAGCCGGACGGGTGGCACCGCTACGGCGCGCTGGAGGCAATAACCGTCACGAAGTCGGCGGTCCGGCCCAGGACCCTGCGCACCGTGCCACCCGAGTTCCAGAGTGGGCTCGACGCTGTCCTGCGGGGCGCCGACAAGAACACCTACCTGTTCAAGGACACGTTGTGCTTCAACGTCGCCCTGAACCGCCAGTACCCGTTCGCCGAGGACTGGGGCCGACCGCGCAACAACATCTACCAAGCCAACGTGGTCGACGCGGCCTTCGTCGGCCGTGACGGCCGGACGTACGTGTTCAGCGGGGATCAGTTCGTGATCTACCGTGGCGCCGAATACCTCGACGCCGAGATCGAGGGGGAACCGCGTGCCGTCGCGGCGCACTGGGCTGGCCTGACCAGCGTGGCTCTCGCCTACGTCCATGACGAGCGGACGTACCTCTTCGAGCAGGCGGACGCCGACGGCGACCTGCGCTACCTGGTCTATTCAGGGACCGACTACGCCCAGCCCGACGCCGGCTACCCCCAGACCACCGACTCGAGCTTCTGGGCGATCCCGGCCGAGCACCGGGCCGCGGGCTTCCCAGCGCCGGAGGCCGTGCTGTTCGAGGGCGACAACATGCTGCTGCTGGCGGGCGAGCAGTGCCTGCAGTTCCACCAGTTGACCGGCGCCTGGTCCTACCCGCGTCCGCTGAGCCGGCTCTGGCCGGACATCGGTGGTGAGCTCGCCGGAGCCGGCGGGCTCATGTCGGCGTTCACCGGCGCGGATGGGGCGACGTACTTCTTCTTTGCCAGCCAGTTCACCCGCTACCGCGACCGGTCCTTCTCGCCACGCCAGCCGATCCGGGAGGCCTGGGGACGTTCGCGCAACAACTTCCTGGCCGCCGCCAGCACTGGCACCGGCGGCCGGGGCAGGGTGGACGCGGCGTTCGTGTACCGGGGTGAGACCACCTTCCTGTTCTCTGGTGACCAGTACGTGCGCTACTCCGGCGCCGGCTACCGGTACGTCGACCCCGGCTATCCCAAGCTGATCGCCCGCAACCTGCGTACCGAGGAGGCATTCTCCCAGCTGCCGGACTCCTTCGAGGACATCGTGGCGGACCGGATCGCCAGCGGCGCCGGTGCGGTGATCGACGCCGTGGTCGCCAACGACCGCACCGTCTGCCTGTTCATCGGTGGCGACTGCCACGTGGTCTCCCGGGCCGTGACGGCCACCTACGACATCGGCATTCTCGGCCGCGTCCGCAACACCATCGCCGATCGCCGGAAGGTCGACGCGGCCCTGGTCACCGACGCGCATACCTTCCTGTTCTCCGGTGACCAGTACGTCCGCTACTCGGGTGCCGACTACGCGTTCGTCGACGACGGGTACCCGCGAACGCTGGCCTCCTCGCGTGCGGCCGAGCTCGGGATCACGGCGCTGCCGGAGCAGTTCCACGACGGGATCGACGCCGCGTTCCGGGGCACCGACGGCCACACCTACCTGTTCACGGGCAAGCAGTACCTGCGAGTCGACGGGGCGGCGGCCACCCCGGCTACCCCGGCGCCGGTCAAGGACGTCTGGGGCACGGTGCGCAACGCGTTCACCGCCGGCGGGAACACCACCATCGACGCCGCCTTCGTCGCGCCGACCGGTGAGCTGTACGTCTTCACCGGTGGGCAGTACGCCCGCTACCGGGCGGGAGCGCTCGAGTTCGTCGAGGAAGGCTTTCCCCGGGCGGTCAAGGACAACTGGGGGAACCTACCCCCGACCTTCGAGGAGGCGCTCGATGGCGCCTTTGTCTTCGAGGGCCGGACCTACCTGGTCAAGGGCGACCAGTACGTCCGCTATTCGGACCACCGGTACGACATGATCGACCGCACGTACCCGCAGACATTCCGGCAGCGATGGTGGGACTCGGTCGACTACCGGCTCAACGACGTCTGGGCGATCGTGCGTTTCGCCGAGCTCAACCGCGCACATCCGAGCAGCGACGGCGGTCTCGCCGCTTTCCTCACGACCGGCCCGGGGACCGTCGAGGATCCCTACCGCTACCTGTCCGAGCTTTTCGGTTGGGACATCGACGAGCTGAAATGGGCCAAGCGGCGCGGCGGCTTCCTGCCGGCTCTCCCGCAGTTCGAGGAACGTTTCGAGCTCGAGTTCGTCCTGAAGCTGGTCGACCTGTTCGCGGTCGCCGGCAAGCTGGGCGCTGGACCTTGCACGATATTCGCCGATGTCTGGTCGCGGCTGCACGCCGCTCGCCCACCCGAGGTCGAACAGGCCGTCTCGGTGCTGCACGACCTGCTCGCCCGCCGGCACAGCCCGCAGGACTGGCTCGTGCTGTCGCGCCAGCTCCGCGACGAGTGCACTGTGCTCAAGCGCGATGCGCTGATCTGCGCGGTGCTCGCGCACCGCCCGGACCTGGAGCTGCGTCACTCGCGTGACCTGTTCGAGCACCTGCTGATCGACGTGGAGATGGGCAGCCGCGGCACGACCTCCCGGATCCGGGAAGCCATCGCGGCTACCCAGCTCTACCTGCACCGCTACTTCCTCGACCTCGAGCCGGCCACCGTCCGGGACGGCGAGGAGAAAGACGACGTCAAGCGGCGGTTGAAGACCTGGTGGGCCTGGATGAGGAACTACCGGGTCTGGGAGGCCAACCGCAAGGTGTTCCTCTACCCCGAGAACTACCTGCGCCCGGAGCTGCGCGCCAGCAAGACGCCGGCGTTCCACGCCCTCGAAAGCGACCTGCTACAGGGCGAGATCACACCGGTAGCGGTAGAGCGAGCCTACAAACGGTACCTGGACGAGTACACCGAGGTCTCCCGGCTGGCGATCGCCGGTGGGTACGTCTACCCCGAGGAGGGTTCCACTGGCGGTACTGTCAGCCTCGTCCTGTTCGGTCGGACCAGAACCGATCCCCGCCAGTATTACTACCGGCGTGCGGAGTTCCGGGACGGCGACAAGCTGTCGACGACGTGGGAGCCGTGGCTCAAGGTCGGCGTCCAGATCGACACGGACAACGTCCATCCGGTGCACGCCTTCGGTCGGGTGTTCGTCTTCTGGGCCGTCGTCGAGTCGGTGGCTCCGGACGCCGCCGCGTCGACGACGCTCGTCGCCCGAACCGAAGGTGACAAACAGCAGGTCTCCGCTCCACCGCCGACCAGCTGCGTCAAGATCTTCTACTCGTTCTACGACCTCAACGGGGAATGGGTGTCGCCGCAGACCCTGGCGACCGACGACAGGCAAGCGGGCCCGATCTCGGACCTGCGGCTGTTCGTCCAGGCGTCGCAGACGCTGAGCGGGCAGCTCTCCGGCGACGACCACGAGTCGATCTTCGTCGCCTGCGCCTACACGGTGCCGGCGCCGCCTAGCGACGATCCCGCGGAGCCGAGCAAGCAGGGCACCTACACCGCATTCACCCTCACCCCCGAGTTGTACGCGGTCCGGCTGTACTCGGTCCAGCTTCCTGGCGCGGTCAGCAACACCAACGGTGTCGACCTGTTCCGGGATATCTTCGACGAGCCCGCCGGCCCAGCCCAGCAGAATCCAACGCGGTCGAACCCAGCCCAACCGAACTCGCAGATGATCGACACCACCAGCGTGGTGCGGTTCAACAGCCCCGCCGCGTCCTCGGACGTGCCCTGGTTCAGCTTCGACCACAAGGGCGGCAGTTTCCTGTGCCGGCCCACTACCTCCATGCTCGCCAGGTCGGTCCGGCCGCTCCCGCTGAAGGGCAACTCCGACCGGCTTCCCGAGTGGGCGCGGATCGACGCCGCATTCGAGCTGGACCAGGGGACACGGTATTTCTTCGACAATCTCACGCACAACTTCGTCACCGCGGCGCCGCAGGGACAGCCGGGTAATCCCGAGCCGATCGCGAACCGCTGGGGAAAGACGGACAACACGCTCAACCGGACCGGCGCCGTCGACGCCATCATTGTCCGAGGCGAATACACCTACATCTTCTCCGGCCACCAGTACTTCCGCTACACGGGAAGTCCCTTCGAGATGGTCGACGACGGTTACCCGAGGGACATCGCAACCAACACCGAGAACTTCCCGAGGTGGCAGCAGATCGATACCGCATTCACCGGGCTGGACGGCGTGGAGTACTTCTTCTCGCACGAGCGAGAGGGGTTCGTCCAGTCGACGTCTTTGGAGACACTGCTGGAGACGTTGCTGGGTGGCCTGCGGTGGGGGCAACGAGCCGCGCCTGATGACGCCCAGCCCGATAACGCCGGGCGCGGCCGGTCCCGGCGGTCCGCTGACCCGGTGTTCGGTACGGGCAAGGTGGACGCGGCCCTCGTCGACCCCGTCCAGGAGCGCACGTACCTCTTCTCCGGCGACCAGTATGTCCGGTACTCGGGACGGCAGTACCGGGAAATCGACTCGGGCTATCCGCGAAAGATTGACGAGAACGTCGACGGTCTCCCGCGCTGGAAGCAGGTAGATGCAGCGCTGTGGCGCGAGAAAACCACCTACTTCTTCGACAACGCCGCGCAGACCTACTCCGTATTCGTCCCGCGCCGCAAGGAACGTACGCACCAGACGAGAAACCTCGGGATCGAGACCACCATCGCCTGGTCCTCGTCGGTGGATGCGGCGTACGTCAACGAAGGGCGGCTGTACCTCGCTCGCGGTGCGGAGTTCGTCCGCTACACGCTCAGCCCGGACGGAGCTGTTCCCGAGTTCGTCGACGCCGGCTACCCCAAGCCCCTGCCGGGACCGGTCGGCGCCGTGTTCCGGCAAGGCGAGTACCTGTATGCCTTCAGGGACGACAGGTACACCCAGATCAGCGCCAGCCAGGAGCTGGACGCCATGGCGGGGTTCAAGCCGATCAAGGACAACTGGGGCGACCTGCCGATCGACTTCCAGGCCGGCATCGACGCGGCGCTGGACAGCCCGTCGGCCCTGTACCTGTTCCTGGGGGGCTACTACGTCGAGTACCCGAAGACGACCGCCGTGGCTCGCCCCTACGAGCGCTCAACGATCCCCTCCGAGATAATCCGGTTGACCACCAGCACGGCCTACAAGCTCAACCAGCGGCTGCTATCCGGTGGCGTGGGCGCGCTGCTCGATCCCCACACCCAGGAGACCGACGAGCTGCCGGCCTTCAGCATCGACAAGTCCGACGCGACGACCATCCAGGTCCGCGCGCAGAAGGTCGTCGCGGCGCGGCTGCCGGCCAGCACGCATCTGGACTTCCAGAGCGCGAATGGCGTCTACT
>JBOHHF010000462.1:0-10788 GCA_050700495.1 Pseudonocardiaceae bacterium | reverse complement strand
GATTTTCAGTTCAAAGTCCACCTGATAGGAGTAGGACTACCTGGCATTTTGCTTGCCGGAATTACCTCGTAGAGGCGCTAGAAGCACCCAGAGCACTGGAGTTATTGGACAGTCCGTTGGACACCGCCCGCCGGTGGTCGGGCGAGCGCCCGCTGCCTCGGCTAGCTGGGAGTTGGCCCAGCGGTACACGGTAACGTGATCTACTTCGATGCCTGGCCGGGGCGGGCAGCTCCTCGACGGCCCGGGAGAGCCTGAATAAGGCCCAATCTGTAGCCAGCGGACGTCAGGCGGCGGGAGCGACGGACACCTCAAGGGCGATCGCCTGGGTGTCACTGTCGTACTCGCTCGGGTCGCCCTCCAACGCAAACTCGATTGCGTCCATGCACTCGCGCTGGGCGTCCTCGCGGGTCGCCGTGCCGCCGCCGTTGATGTGCAGAGCAGGCACGCGGTAGTGCCAGGTGTTCGCCTGGTCGTCGAAGAAGAACTCGGCTCGCAGCGTGGTGCTCATGTGATCATCGTCCGATAGCTTGCGTAGCTCAGCCAGGGTGTAGCCGTAATCTTTGGCGATCCGGGCCATCGCTGGCCCGCCCAGGTCAACGCCTTCATGGTAAGCCCAGATGCGCTGCCGGTCGTCCCTGACGAGGACGCGATGCGATCCGCGGCGGCGGGTCTCGGTCCAACCATCGCGCTTGAGCGCGGCGAGGACGCGGGCGGCCTTCGGCATGTGACGGGAAGGATACTGGACGTGATCATCCCGACGGGTAGCGGTCGCCGACGACGCGGGCTCGACCCTGTTCCCAGGAGGGGCTGTTGCATGATCAAATGCAGGTCGTGCAGGGTGGGTGCGGCAGTTCGTCACACGTACGCTGCTCAGGGTCTGCATACCAAGGAGTGGCCAGGGGCGGGGTCGAACCGCCGACCTTCCGATTTTCAGGACTCCGGTGCAGTGTCCGCGTCCGGTCGGCACCGTCCATGAGCTGCGCCGGAGCAGGCTCGCGGCAGCTGGCGGACGCCCACGAACGAACATGAATGAGACGGAAATAGAGACGACTTGGGCGTGACGCCCGGACAGACATCTTCGATCGGACCAGTTGGCCGTCGGGAAGCGATGCGGGCGGTCTCGGCACGAACTTGACGCCGTACCAGGCGGGCAGCGGTGCGATCAACGCGCAGCGCAGCGGATCGTGATCACTCGTGGGTGGCAGGTACCAGGTCATCCGAGTCACTCAGCCAGCGCGTCGCGGAGCGTGCAGGCCCCGTCCTCGTCCAGCCTGGGCACGCGGCGATCGTCGACGTGCGGGCCTGGCCGCTCGGTAAACCCCAAGTTTCTCCCCACGGAGGGCAGTAGTTGTAGATTAGACGCATTCTAAAAGGCAACTGGAGCTGTGCGGGACGTGTGATCTTGCCGTTTCACCCTCAGTCCGATCTTGTCGACGCGCGCGCCGCGGTACGTCAGATGGTGGACACTGTGCTCGACGGTCTCGCCTCCGGCAAGTTACCAGGCGAAGCTGAGCGACAGCAGGTAGACGTCAAGGAAGAAGCCGGACGCCGCGGCGCTGGTGGAGTCCTGCTCCCGGGTCAGGCGGAGAACCTCGCAGCAGCAACGCAGCTGGCCGACGAAGCGGCCTGCTTCGCGAACACGCCGGGCGGCGGGGCGCTGATCGTAGGCGTGGAAGACCGGACCGGTGATCTGCTCGGCACGGGGCTGGACCAGGAGTGGCTGCGGCATCGCATCTACGAACGGGTGGACATCGCCCCGGTCGTCGAGGAGCGGACCGTCGAAGGGGTTCGTCTGCTGGTCCTCTACGTCGCAGCCGCACGAGAGCCCATCGAGGACACCTCCGGCCGCATCCGCTGGCGAGTGGGCAACCACTGCACCCCCGTCGATCGATCCGAGTGGTGGCAACACCGGCAGGGCCAGATCGGCTACGACAGCATGGCGGTGTCCACCAGCCGCTCGTCGGCCGACGTCTCACCCGGCGCAATCGTCGCCGCGCGACGATACCTGCGGGTGGCAGACCCGACTGGGAGCAGTGGATCCGACAATGCCTCGGACCTGCTTCGCCGAGTAGGGGTACTCCTGCCCGACGATCACCTCACCCAGGCAGGCGCTTTGGTCTTCTGCCCGGCCGATCGCAGCTACCTGACGGTGACCGTGCTCGACGTCGAGGGCGGAGACGTCGTCTCCACACCGCCGGACCTGCGGGGATTGAGTCTCCTTGAGCAGCTTGCGGCTACCGAGGACCGGCTCGATCCACTCAACTCCGAAGTAGTTGTGCGGGGATCGTTCGCAGAGGTACCCGTCCGCAGGCTCCCCACCGCAGCGTTGCGCGAAGCGATCCTCAACGGCTTGGTACATCGAGACTGGCACCTCCCGGACCCCGTCTCGGTGACCTGGGTGCAGGCCGACTCGGCCCTACAGGTCGTCAATCCGGGCGGTTTCGTCGGCGGCGTCACCGCTGAGACCGTGCTCACGCAACGTTTCGCCCGTCATCCAGCGCTCGCTGATGTGTTCCGTGCCCTGGGGCTGGTCGAAAAGCAGGGACTGGGTGTTGACCGAATGTACCGGGAGATGGTTGCTCTCGGACACCGGCCACCCGTCATCGTGGAGGACCTGGGCCCGCGGGTGCGCGCCCGCTTGGTCGGTGGCGAACCGGTCGTGCCGGTGATGGCCCTCACCAGACGTATCGAACCCGCAGTACGCCGCAAGGACGTACGCGTGGCGCTCGTGGTCGACACCCTGCTCCGCGAGCCGTTCACCACCGCGGATCGCATGGCGCGGGTGCTGCAGCGCACCCCGCCCGAAGCGGCGGAGGCACTCGATACCGCTGCGGATTGCCGGGTGGACGCCCGACCACTGCTGGTCCGGCACAAGGGCATCTGGATGCTCTCACCCGCCGCACTGAGCGTCGTGGAAACCTCGGCATCGAGAGCCAAGCTGCGTCACCGCGGAGTTCTGCCATACCGCCGGCCCGACGACCCCCTCGACGCCGTGCGTCAATGGCTGACAGTGCACGACCGTGTCACCTCTGGTGATCACGCCCTGATCGCGGGCTTGAGCCAACCGGGCGCGCTGAACCAGCTGGAGCGACTCGTCGCGGACGGATTCCTGATCAGAGGCGCCGGACGGGGACGCAACGCACACTTCCTTGCCGGGCCCAGACTGACCCGAGACGCGACGATCGCTACTCGTAGCGTTCGGCCGTGACCGTCACAAGTAGCCAGGACCGCACCGTTGAGCCAGTGACCTCACTGACCTCGACCGACGTCCGCGAACAGACGAAGACGTCTGGAGCGTGACCTGCTCGGTCAGGGATAGGTGAGCGATCGATGCCAGCGTTTACGCTGTTCAAAGGTGGTGGCCAGGGGCGGGGTCGAACCGCCGACCTTCCGATTTTCAGTTCAAAAGTTCACCTTATAGGAGTAGGACTACCAGGAATTTTGGTTGCCGTAGTGACGTCGTGGAGGCCCCAGAAGCATCCAGAGCACTGGAGTTATTGGACAGTCCGTTGGACAGCCCGCCCAGCACCAGCCTTGCGTCACGCTGCTGGGCGGTGGACTCTCCGCGGGTCTAGCGGCCAGAAACCTGAGCGCTTCTCGCAACAACTATGTGTTGCTCTTCGTGTCGAGGCGTGACACCGAGGCCATCGGCGGCGGCCCGGTGTCAGCCGCCAACGACGATCCCGACTCCACCGGCACCCAGTACCTCCAACAAGCCCGCCTGTGGTTCGACAGCATGTGGACCAGCGTCAGACGTGAGTTCATCCCATGACCTCCAGCGGACTCGGCGAACTCCTCGCACGAACCCGACATGTGCTGCTCGACTTCGATGGGCCCCTGTGCAGCGTGTTCGCCGGCATCACCGCCCGCGCCGTGGCCTCCCGCTCAACAAGGTCTTTGTTTCTTCCTTCGAGCGGGGGCCTTCGTGCCATTCCGTCGACAGGCGTAACCCGGCCACGCCGTGGTAGCCCTCGGGGAGGTTGACGGGGTGGCACGTTGGCCACTCGCGTTCCGCGGCGTTGTTCCCTTCCGGCTATCCCGGAGACAGCCCAGTGGAGAGCGTCTGTTTTTCTTGCCACCGTGGGCGCTTTGGCATGTCTACAGCCGGGCCACCATGTCGCGCGCCGGATGCAGCGGCGGTGCGTCCGGGCACTCAGGCCGCTCAGGCCCGGCTTGAAGACGTACGGAAAGTCCTCACCAATCAAACGACACGGCGAATGTCTGACTCCGCTGATGTGGGACACGACGACTTCAGATCATGGCTGACGCTGCCCGCGCTCAGTTCGGCTCCCGTGACTGTTGTCACGCGGGAGGGGCCAGCTTGAGGATCCGGCAGTGTCAGACGGAACGCAATGCGGTGGCGAGGTCGATCATGCGAGTGATGACCGCGGCGGCTGCGGTGTCAGCGAAGCGCGGAGGCTTGCTGGCTTTGTTGGCGTAGCCGATCGCGGGTACGCCTGCAAAGTGGGCGGCTTGGATGTCGGTGATGGAGTCGCCGATGAGGACGCACACGGCGGGTTCGGCGGCCAGGGCGTGGGTGGCCTGGGTGACCAAGTGCGGGTGTGGCTTGAGCCGGGTGATGTCGGCCGGTGTTCGGGCGGAGATGTAGTCGATCTGGCCAGCGAGATGGTGGGTGGTGAGGTAGGCGTGTACGGCGTCGTCGGAGTTGTTGCTGACGATGGCCACGGGTCGGCCGGTGTCGTGGCAAGCCTGGATGGTCTGGACAGCTCCGGGTGTGGGGGGCGGCGGTGGCAATGGCGGCGACTTCTTCGGCGCGGAACGCTGTCTCGACGTCGGCGGCGAGTTCGGGCGCATGCGCGAGCGCGTAGCGAAGGACGGCGAAGGGATCGTCGGTATCGGTGACTTCGGTCGGCGGCGTGATTCCCGCGCCCGTGAGGACAGCGTCCGTTTTCGTCTTGGTCGCAGGGGCGGCGATGTATGCATTAGCAAGGGCGATCACAGAGGGCAATCCTTTGCCCTTCTGGATACCGGTTTGTTACGGACTCTTTGCGATTGCGGTTTCACTTACAACGGTCTGGATCGCGGAGAGGTAGGAGACATGGAGCAAGTGGTTCTAGGGATCCTCGCCATCGTCGGCATACTTGCCATCGCGAGCGTGATCAACTTCGTATTCGCGCGTCGAAACGACGGCACGCAGTACGTGACGGGATCGACTATATTTGCAGCAGTCGCGTCTTTTGTCGCCGTGATAACCGCGTTCGTCATCACATTCGCTCAGATTTTTAGCGATTCGTCCGACCACGCGCCTGCCCCATCAGCGCTTAGACCATTTGCACCGGATTCAGTGGATCAAGACCTGCCGGGCGCAGTGGGTCCAAACCTCAGTGTGCCCGTTACTCTTACAGCACAGACTTACGATCCACGAACTGCACTTCTTGGTCTCGAGGGGATCGCTCCTGGACTGGGGCCCAATGAGGAGCTATGGGTCGTTCTTCGTGGCCAGCCGAAAGGCCAATTCTTTCCGGCGCCAGCGCCTTGCACGATATCTTCCGAGGGACGATTCAGCTGTCAACAAATCCCAACTGGTACACTCAGCTCGGCTACGCCAAAAGTGAACGGGTTGCTAGTAGTTGCTGGCCCCGAGGCAAGCATCGCCTTCAGGAGGTATAGTTCAGGATTACTAGGAAAAATTGGTTTTGAACGGCTTCCCGGTGATGCTGTGGCCGTGAAGTCGATCGCTGTCGGAAGCTGATTCTGCGTAAGCAGAACATGGCCCCGCGAATTCCAGAACCGCGCCGCTGTGAAATTAGCTGCGCTACATTCAAGCGCGCCTGCTGCTGCGACCCGGGCTGGCTTGGTTAGGACAGTAGGTGCGTTCGCTCGCTCGGACCGATTCCACTCGTGTGCTCGCAGTCTGGAGCACCCACCGGTAGATTCGATCTTGAATCGGAAGGTCGGCGGTTCGATCCGCCACTGCCCATCGGGTCGTCGCACGCTCGCGCCCACTTGGCACGGTCAGCAAGCAGCCCCGCCATGTAGCAATCGTGTAGCAACGGACCAGCACGGACGCACGCTGGCCCGAATCATCGCGCCGCATCCTTCGAGGTCGGCTACCACGGACACACTCCACCACACGGTCGGCCTGGTCAGCAGCGCGCTGAGCACCGGTAAGCATTGGGCTGATCACCGTCAACCCGCTGGACGCCGCCGCCCAGCGGGCCGCGCATGCCACAGCCGCAACCTGACTCGCCGACGCCCGACGAGGCAGCAACGGATCGCCACCGCGGCACATAGTGGACAACTTCGACCAGTTCGCGGCTACCGCGATCGACAAGCCGCATCGGTTCCCGGTGGGGCAGCTCGACCTCGTCATCCGCCACTGGCAGGCGCTTGAAGACCGTCGGAAAAGCTTGGCCCAGGTCCGTGGAGCGTCACGCTGCTGGGCGGTGGGCTCTCACCGCGAGTCTGGCGACCAGAAGCCTGAGCGCTTCTCGCAACAGGTGTGTGTTGTCCTTCGTGCAGAGGCGTGACACCGAGGCCGCCGACGGCGGTGGGGGCGCTGTGCCTGATGCCGTGGAGCACGGCCGACACTCCAGGACGCCGCGATCGTGTACACACTGCGAGGATCTTCAGCAGCAACAAGGTGAGCGATGACACAGGAGCCACCGGAGACGCGGTGGACCTACTCGACCGCGCCCGGCGCCGCGCCAACGCAACCTCGCCCCGCATCCTGCGAGCCTGGCTCGCCGCCGCCCACGGCGAAACCCTCGCCGCCCATGGCGACCGCGCCGCCAGCCTGCACGCCTTCGACCGTGCGGCCGAACTGCTATCCAGCGACCCGACCAACGAACGCCCCTACGTCGCACTCGACGCCGTGCACCTCGCCCGCTGGCGCGGCCACGCCCTCGCCCGCGTCGGCGACCCCCACGCGATCGCAGTCCTCACCGACGCCCTCAACCGTCTCGACCCGTCCTGCGTCCGCGCCGAAACCGCGCTCCGCGTCGACCTCGCGACCGCCCTTGTAGCCAACGGCCACCGGGACGAAGCACGCACCCACGCCGACCATGCAGCCCGCCTCGCGACGCAAGTCGGCTCAGCACGGCAGCGGCGGCGCATCACAACTCTCCTGGCCACTGTCTGCTAACCCCGGTGGGACGCCGATCGGTCAAGCACCGCTGGTTCCACCCGGATGCGTGGGCACGCCTCTAGCGTTCGCTGACGCCGCCCGCAGCGGCCGATTCGCCCGGGCTGCGGCCTGTGCAAGATCAATCTCGTGGGGGCTTCTCCCAACCGTGCCTAGAGATCATCACGGCATCGTCGCCGCAAGGGCGAATGCAGGGTGGCCTCGGGGTGTTGTACGCTCATTATTACGACGCAATACGACAAACGGTCGGCTATGTTTAGGGAGCGTGTGATGGGTGGTGTGGTTGAGCCGACCGTGCGCCTGACGACGGCGGCGAGGTCGGACAAGCCGCTGGTGCGGACGTTCCTGAGCTTCGCGAAGCGGGACGCTGCGGTCGCCGGGCAGTTGTGGGAGTTGCTGGCTGAGGCGACCGCGGTGGACCGGGGGTACCAGTTTGAGCTGTGGCGATTCGACGAGGCGATCCTGGTGGGTGCGGACTGGGACGCCCAGGTCCGGGACGCGTTGGCGGTGAGTGAGCTGGGCGTGCTCGCGGTGAGTAACGCCTTCCTACGCAGCGCTTACATCACCGGCGTTGAGCTGCCCGCGCTGGTCGACGTTCCTGGTAAGCGCGCGATTCCGGTGTCGGTGCGGCGGACGGGCCGGCATGCCGACCTGCACGGGTTGGAGGGCAAGCAGATCTATGGCTACCAGCGGCCGTTCGGTGAGGTGCGCGGCGAACCCGCGCAAGACAAGTGGGTGAACGGTCTGGTCGACCAGCTCCACCGGGCGCTGGCCCGCTACACCGCCCCGGTAGCCGGGGCACGGTAACCGCGTGGACAGGATCTCGCCGAGCACGGCGCGGACCCGGTTGCGGCGGGTGCAGCTGAGCCAGCCCGACCATGAGGTGCTGGGTGCGCTGCTGGAGGAGCTGGGTGAGCAGGTCGAGTTGCCGGTGCAGCGGGCGCAGCAGGTGCTGTTCGCCGGGCGGACACCGGTGGCGGCGACCAAGGCGGTGGAGCGACTGGTCAAGCTGGTCAACACCGCTGCCGCCGAGGACGGCGTCGACCTGCACTTGGAGGTCCGCGGTGCGAAGAAGTTGGGTGCCCGGCGCCGCCTGCTCGGGTTCTCCGCCGAACGTGTTGAGCCGGCCGGTGACCCGTTGCGTGAGCATGAGGCGGTCCGGGACGCGTTCATCGAGGACCGGCAGGCGACGCTGCTCGGGCCCCGAAAGATCGTGCTGTGTCACGCTCCGCGGGACGCCAGCTTGGCCGGCCAGTTGTGGGACCTGCTGGCGCAGGCCCTGGACTGCGACCAGTCGCGGTTCACCGTGTGGCGACCCGATCGGGACGTGTTGGCCGGTGACGACGCTGACCAGCAGTTCCGGGCGGCGGTAGCGGATGGTGAGGTGGCGATCGTCGCGCTCAGCAACTCCTGGCTGGGCCAGCCCGAACTAGGCGGGGTGGTGCGGGGGCAGATCAAGGCCACCGGGTTGCTGGTTGTGCCGGTGAGGTTGCGGGAGCCCAACCCACACGCCATCGCACCCGAGTTCGGGACGACCTATCCGCAAGATTCCCACAGCAAACCGTTCGCCGAGCTGCGCGGCGAACCCGCGCGAGACAAATGGGTGAACGAGTTGGTGGACCACGTGCACCGGCTGCTGGCCCGCCCCAGCGGGGCGGGCCGCGCGACCCGGGCGGTGAGTTTGCTCGACCTGGGCCTGCGGGACCGGCGGGCGCTCAGTGCCGAGGGCGGCGACGGCTACTACGGACTACACGGCCGACCGGAGGGCATGCAGCCGGACCCGCGGCCTGATCCGCAGCCGGGCGAGCGGCGGGTTGATGTCGTGTCCTTCCTGCTGGACTGGGCACGCAACCCGGACGGCACCCCGCTGGCCGCGCTGCTGGGCGAATATGGGACGGGCAAGACCATCACCTGCCAGGAGCTGACCGAGCGGCTGCGCCGGGAGCGGGTCGGTGACCAGCCGGAGCCGCTCTACTTCGACCTGCGCGGGGTGGGGAACCTGGACCGGGGAGTGCCTGTTCTGGCCGACATTCTCACTGAATGTATTCACCGTGGCTGGGCGTCTGCCGACGGGCCGCTCCCTTCCGGCGCCGAGGTGATCGCGCAGGCCAGGATGAGGCCGACCTTGTTCGTCATCGACGGGCTGGACGAGGTGCTGGTCCGGCTGGACGCCGCGCAGGGCGTGACGTTCACCCATGAGCTGCTCAAGTTGCGCCCGATCCGCACCCGCCAGGGGATCCGCGCCCCGTTCGCCGGTGAGCACACCAAGGTGCTGCTGTCCTGCCGAACCCACTACTTCCGGTCACTGCGTGAACAGTCCCGGCACTTCCTGGAGCAGGACCGCGACCTCACCAAAGCCGAGGACTACACCGCGTTGATGCTGCTGCCGTTGACCGAGGAGCAGATCCACGACTACCTGGGCAAGGCGCTGCCGGGCCGGGACGCCACCCAGGTGATGGACATGCTACGCGCCGTGCACGATCTGTCCGACCTGGCCACTCGCCCATACACGCTGGCCAAGGTGGCCGCGCAGATCCCGTTCATCGAACGGCGGCACGCCCAGCAGCGCCCGGTGCACGCGGCCACGATCTACCAGCAGGTGCTGCGCGACTGGCTGGCGCGTGACCGGGGCAAGCACCGCCTGCGGCCCGACCACAAGCTCACCCTGATGGCCCGGCTGGCCGCCTGGTCCTGGCAGCGGGGCAGCCGGCGGGTGGACAGCACCGACCTGGACGACTGGCTCGACGAGCAACTGGCCACCGACCAGGTGCTGCGCCGACGCTATCGGGACAGCTCCCGCGACCAACTCGAGGAGGACCTGCGAACCGCGACGTTCGTGATCCGCAGCGACGACAACGGCCCGGACCGGCCGGACTTCCAGTTCGCGCACAGCTCCATCCACGAATACTTCCTGGCCCAGTACCTGTGCGACGCGCTCCGCGACGGTCGCCGCCAGGACTGGTGCCTGCCCATGCCCTCGGCGGAGACCCTGGACTTCCTCGGCCAGCTGATCACCGATGACGACGACCCCGACGCGCTCACCGCCGAACTGGGCCGGTGGCGCGCCCCCTACACAGCCCAGGCCAGCGAGCTACGGCTGCGTTATACGCTGTGGGCCCGCGACCACGGCTGGCCCCACCCCACGTTGGCCGGCAGCGACCTCACCAGCGCCACCCTGCGCGGCTGGCGATTCACCGGCGCCGGCACCGACCCGCTCATCCTGACTGCCGCCACCCTGACCGGCGCGGACCTGCGCGACACCCGCTGGGATCACGTCACCCTCACCCATGCCACCCTCAGTGGCGCCCGCCTCGACCGCGCCACCCTCCACGACACCACCATCACCGCCAGCACTCTGCGGGACGCCAACCTCTCCGGCGCCTTCCTGCACCACTGCCGCCTCGACGGCACTGACCTCACCGGCATCACCACCCACCGGCTCCGCCACATCGGCTCCGGCACCGACCTGCCTGCCCCAGCACACCCCACCAGCACCCGTCTCCACGCCCTCACCGGCCACACCGGCGGGGTGTGGGGGGTGGCGTTCAGCCCCGACGGCACCCGCCTGGCCACCACCAGCACCGACCGGACCGCGCGGCTGTGGGACCCCACCACCGGCCAGGCCCTGCTCACCCTCACCGGCCACACCAACTGGGTGCGGGGGGTGGCGTTCAGCCCCGACG
>JBOHHF010000461.1:0-3567 GCA_050700495.1 Pseudonocardiaceae bacterium | reverse complement strand
CCCGGGCACCGAGCTCCATCACGGCAACCTTGGTGAGCTGCTCGATCGCGCCCTTGCTCGCGGCATAGGCAGCGTGCCTGGGGCAGGCCGGGTGGTGTTCATGGTCGAGATGTTGATGATCCGGCCGTCGTCGCGCATGTTTCGGTCGGCATGGCGGACGGTGAGGAACGCCGACCGCCGGCGACGATCGCGAGCTCGAAGTCGACCCCGAGCCGTCGCATCGACGCCTCGATCAGGTCGCGGTCGGTGTTCGACAGGATCGCCAGCCGCCAGCCCCGCGGTCGATCAGCGTGCCGTAGCAGTCGAAGGTCGCCCACCGGGCGGTTGCGGCAGACCCGGTCATCGACACGAACCTAGCCGCGTCCATCGGGGACACGCCGATGGGGATCTATTGGGGAATCTGCGGCCAACGCTAGATAGCCCGATACGGTCCGAGACATGGATCCGGTGCGCAACCCGTTCGCTCCCGGTGCTGGGCAGCGGCCACCCGAGCTGACCGGGCGGGACCGCGAGCTGGGCGCCTTCGACGTGGTGCTGGAGCGGGTGGCCCGCGGTCGCCCGGAGCGCTCGCTGGTGCTGACCGGCCTGCGCGGGGTGGGCAAGACGGTGCTGCTCGGCGAGCTGCGGTCGATGGCGCTGCGCCGTGGCATAGGTTGACCGCCTCGTTGGAGAAGGGCTAACCTGACGGCGCTACTCTTCCCCGCCGTCCCGGCAAGCCCGGGACTGGCGGGGTTTTTGCTCTTCTTAGGAGGCGGCGTTTGAGTTCGCTGGAGCGCGTCTGCGTCTTCATCGACTACCAGAACGTCTTCATGATGGCTCGGCGCTGCTTCCACCATGGGTCTTACGGTCCAACCGCGGGTCAGGTCGATCCGCTGGAGCTGGGACAGCTGATCGTATCGCGGCGGCGGCGCCCCTCCGTGTTGCAGCAGGTGCGGGTGTACCGAGGCTTGCCCGACGCGACGAGACAACCTCGCCCGTACGCCGCGAACGAGCGACAGGCCGCCGTATGGGTCCAATCTCCCCTGGTTGAGGTCATCCGGAGGCCGTTGCGTTATCCCGGCCGGTGGCCCGAACGGCCCGCCGAGGAGAAAGGCGTCGACGTTGCGCTGGGTATCGATTTCGTCCGTCTGGCGGTCCGAGGCGCCCACGACGTCGGGGTACTGATGTCGACCGACACCGACCTAGTGCCGGCACTCGAGGCAGCTCTGGAGATCAAGACTGTCGGGGTACACATTGAGGTCGCCGCGTGGAAAGCGAAGGGCGCCAACCGTCGACTCACCGTGGGCGGACAGCTGCCTTGGTGCCACGAGCTGCAAGAAGCCGACTACCAGAAGGCTCGGGACCACCGCGACTACAACCAGTCCTGACGGGCCTTCGCGCGCCCGGAGCATCAGATGCTCTGACCTCGCGGTACTCCGGGGTCAGGCTGCCGTCGGGCAGCTTCGGTATCAGGGTTCTGCTGTTGATTGCCGTGGACGCTATCGGTCGCTTCTTCGGGTCGCTCGGGGATCGAAACTCGGTGCCACTTGTGCCAGCGTCGAGCAAGTACACCAGGGTCGTACCAAACTACGCTGATATCGGCGCAGTCGTCGTCGGTTCGTTCCAGTTTGAGAGTGTACGGACCGGGCGACTCCGACGGGGGTAGTTCCACGCTCTGCAAGTTCGTGAAAGCAGACGTCAAAGACCCAGTCAAGTACAGGCTGCCGTTGTTCACGTTCCTGATTCCACTCCTTGCGGTCGGCGGAAGTCTCCGGGGTGATCCGCACCTCGGTGGGCGCCGCAAGGGAGTTGTCCGGGTCACGGTCTTGCCGGACACCCTCGGCAGCGTCGGATATGGAGGGTGTCCGTTGGTCTGGCGCCGCGGTAGACATGACCTGGCCGACGATGAAGGCAAGGTCGATGTCGCCCTGGTCAGGATCAGATCGGGCTCCAGCGACCTCGGCTTGGGCGCGGTCGGCCTCGGCGCGGGCGCGTCCGGCTCGCCGGGACATGTCCTCGAACTGCTCACGGAGCCGAGCCATCTCGGCGTCCTGGCTGCGTAGCTGCTGCTGAAGCTCGACCTGCTCGGCGTGTAGCGCTTTGATCTGCTGAGCCTGATTTTCGTTGGTGCGGGCGACCGTCGCAACGATCTCGTCATGGCGGGCTTGTACTTGCCGGCGCCCGGCTTCCGCTTTGTCGAGTTCGATGCGCGCCTTGTCGCGCTGGTCCTGTAGCTCCGCCGGCGTCGGATGGCGGAACCCGGCGGCCTCGGCGGTGTCCCCGTCTCCGGGCCTTGACTTCCTCAGCAGTCTGGTCGGCGGCTCGGTACAGCTCATTGATCTCTCGCCGAATCCGACCGTGATCATCTCCGGTGCGGTCCAGATACTAAGGTGATGAACGCCTCGGCCAGCTCCTGCAAGGGTGGCCGTATCCCGTCACGGGGCGATAGCTGCTCGGACACCCGCTGCCGGCTGACCGCGAGCTGGTCTGTCTTCTTGTCGAGGATGTGCAGTGGCGGAGTCTTCCCGGGCGGCGGGTGGGCGTGGGGAGGGGCGAGTCGTCGGGCGGCGTCCTCCTGGGTGAAACCTGCAGTGAGCGCCAGCCCCTTCAACCGCACTAAGAGGGCAACTAGCGGTTCGGAGCCCACCGCATTGGTGTCGGGGTCGAGCAGGCGACGGCGTAGCTTGCGTTCGTAGTCCGCCAACTCCTTCCCGTGAGCGGGGTCTGTGTCCGGCTGTGGCGTCATCGAGCGCACCCTCCATGAGGTTGTCCGCATTGTCCGCGCCCAGCCAAGTGCGTGTCCGCCCGGGCACGCCGGACAACCCTGTCTCCGGTTTTCATAAGGGGTAAGGGGCTGACGCTCAGCGGATACCAGCCCTCCCGGAAGACCTCTGGGCTCCACCACGTCGCTCCGAGGTATTCCGATCCGAGGAAGGACCGCACGTTCATCATGCCCGACCTACTCAACTCGCCGTCAGAGGACGTCGAGGGCCCGACCAGCCCGAGGTGGTCGTCGCAACCGCGCCCAGCAGCTCCGAAAGCTGAGCCGACGATGAAGACGCGCCCGAGCGCCGTCCGAGTCGGGATGAGCGCGTGCTTAACCATCGTCGTCGCCTACCAGCCGCTGATCCTCATAGTAGTCAGTGGGCTGCTCGTGGTGTCGATGGCTGGAGTGTTGATCGGGGTCGTCCTACCGGCTGTGTGGTCCCGCGACCCGCACCGACGCAAGGCCGCGGCGCAGGTGCTGCGGCTGCTACTCAGGGCGGCATCGTGACGCTCCTGTGCAGCGACACGCCGATCGCGATCTATTGGGGAATCTGCGGTCAACGCTAGAAAGCGGGATACGGTCCGAGAATGGATCCGGTATGCAACCCGTTCGCCCCCGGCGCGGGCCAGCGGCCGCCCGAGCTGACCGGGCGGGACCGCGAGCTGGGGGCCTTCCAGGTGGTGCTGGAGCGGGTGGCCCGTGGCCGCCCGGAACGTTCCCTGGTGCTGACCGGCTTGCGCGGGGTGGGCAAGACGGTGCTGCTCGGCGAGCTCCGGTCGATGGCGCTGCGCCGCGGCTGGGGTGCCGGCAAGGTCGAGGCC
>JBOHHF010000460.1:0-4371 GCA_050700495.1 Pseudonocardiaceae bacterium | reverse complement strand
GTCCGAACGTGACGTCATGTTCCTCTCCATGGTCGCGACGCCTCCCGAACCGGGCCGCCGGCTCGGTGCCCTCACTCAGGACCTGTACGTCCAGCGCTACAACGTCGCCGCATCCCGGGCCAAGGACCAGATGTGGCTGTTCCACTCCATCCGACCAGACGATCTCAGCAACAAGGACGACATGCGATTCCAGCTGCTCGACTACTGCTACGAGGTCGCGCGATCAGCCCAGGATGCCGACGAGGCCATCACGTCACCGCTCCCGGAGCACGTCCGGGTGGCGCCGTTCGACTCGCCGTTCGAGCAGCGAGTCTGCAATCGTCTGATCGAACGCGGATTCAGCGTTATCCCCAAGGTCGACGCACAGGACTATCCCCTCGACTTGGTGGTCGTCGGCGCGACGACGCGGCTTGCGATCGAGTGCGACGGTGACACCTGGCAGGGTCCCGCGGCCTACCAGCGCGACATGGCGGCGCAGCGCGAGCTTGAACGGTGCGGATGGACCATCGTCGGGGTGCGCGAGTCCGAATTCACGATCGAGCCGGCCCGGGCGCTGAGGCCGGTATGGGAGGCGCTCGCCAAGCTCGAGATCTACCCGGCCGACCGGTCACCGGGACCGGATGCGGCGCCCGACGTCGAGAACGTCGCCGATCCTCCACACGACTCAAAGGTCGTCGCCGAGGCCGCGGCCGAGCCGGAGGACATCGCAGCCGGCGATGTCGGACCCGAGGACACGACCGGCCAGAAGCGCCTCGGCGGGGACGCCATCGCCGAAACGATAGCCGACGCTGAGGTGGTCGAGGACGTTGTCGTGGAGGTCGTCGACGAGACTCCCGCTGAGCACGATGCAGGCAAGGTCATCCGCCCGGTGGCGTCCGTCCTTCGCCGCGCGCACGACCAGCCGCTTCCGCCATACCGGCCGTTCGCCGGATCCGTGGTCCCCGTGGGCCTCGCCCAGAGCGCGGACCTCATCGACGGCTTGGTCGCCATTGTTGCCGTGGAAGGTCCTGTTCTCGGCCACCGCATGCACAGCGTCTACGTTCGCTCCTCGGAGGGCAAGCGGGTGGGACACCAGATCGCCAAGATGCTCAACTCCGCCGTCACAGCAGCGGTCCGACGCGGCCGCATCGTGCAGGACGACCCCCTCCTCGAGTCCGGTGTGCGGCCCCGGACCTTTCGGCTCCCCGACCAGCAGCCCGTCGACATTCGGGAGCTCGGGCCCCGCCTGTTCGAGCACCTACCCCCCGCCGAGCTGGCCGCGGTGATGCACGCTGCCGGTGAGCTCGTCGGGTGGGATGACAGCGAGCAGGTGTTCCGGGCGACGCTCGACAGCTACGGCGTGCGCCGAATGGGACCTCACGTCCGCGCCCGGCTCACTGCGGTGATGCCGCTCGCTCAGCGCCTACGGGCCGACAGGGGCTGGTGACGTCGTGCCGGTTCTCGACGTACGCACGATTGAACGGCTCGCCGAGCTGATCTGCGACCTTGGTGGGCTGAATGAGCGGAGCGTCCGGCGGCTGCAGCGGTTCCTGGAGGGCGCCGGATGGGATGCGCCCTACAACGGTCCACAAGGCCGAGTGCCGTGGCTAAGCGACACGATCAAGGCCCACAACGACGACGAGGAGGCGATTGCCGCGCTGCTCCGCCGCGTCGTCGACCCGCGCGAGTACGACGGTGGACCAGCCGAGGCGGAGACCCTCGTCGAGCCGATGAACGCGCTGCTCGCCACCGACGGTTTCGAGGTCGGGCTCGACCGGGGACAACCGTTCGTGCGCCGGGGCGACGTCGGCGAGAAGGCGTCGCTGAAGCGTGTCGCCGCAGCCCTCGCGTCTCCGGAGCTCCGTACGACCGTGCGGAGCCTAGTCTCTGATCAGGCGCTTGCGGACATCCTGATCTCGCGCCTCGACGAGGTGGAAGCGGCACACAATGCGGGCGCTTTCGTTCTCGCCATCGTCGGCACCGGCTCATTCATCGAGGGACTACTTCATGACGTAATGCGACTCCGAGACGCCGAGATCCGGAAAACAGAATCGACCAGCCTCGATCTTCTTCTTAGGAGTGCGCACAGGCGCGGATGGATCCAGCCTGATGCATTTCAGTTCAGCGACATTGTCCGACAGTACCGCAACTTCGTACATCCGCGCGAACAGCAGTTGAGGGGCATCATTCCCGACAGCGACACCGTCCTCATGTGTTGGCAGCCGGTGCTCGCAGTCATCAATGACCTGCATGAGCGCCTGCCCGGCCGTCGGTGAGCTCCGCCGCTGGCGTGCCACCTTCGCAGCACGTAGCGCATCCTGCGACTCCGTCCCGGGAAAGCCGTCGGCTGAGCCGCCCGACGGTACTGCGGCGAGTTACGCTGCAGACGTCGGCACCGTCCCAGAAGACAACCGGCTCGTCATCGACTACCAGCGCACCAAGTCGTGTGGCCTCGGCTCACTGCCAGTGCATACGCACCGCACTGGGATACACACCAAGGACAACCAGTTCGGCGGACCCCCGAGGCGGGAATCCGCGGCGGCCGCCGGCACGCCGGCCGCCCGAAGGGGAAACGGCGCACAGCTATCCTCTTCGCGACCCCGCGGCATGCCCACGCCAATCTCCTGCCTGGTCGGAGATCAGCAGGTCGGCAAATGTGATGACTTGCCGCACGCCGTCGGCGAAGTCCCGCTAGATAGGCCAGCGCGGCTGCGGTCTGGCTGCGCCGCCACGCCCTGTGGGCGTCCTGCCGCCAGTTGCGGGTAACTGGACCACGACCTAACACAGCTGCCGCAGCGAAACTTCCAGGATATGCAGCGCTGAGCTTGATTCTCATCGCTGCCCGGTTTGCCAACGGTTGCTGGCGTGGTGCGGATCGTGGTGCGAAATGGACTCAAATCATGCCTCAGAGCGGCCGTGGTGCGACACCGGACGAACTGTAATCGCTGGTAGCAGGCGTAGGGGCCGGTGTATCAGCTCTTCCTAAACCGTGTGTCGCAGGTTCGAATCCTGCCGGGGGCACCAAGCCAGCGCCACGACGCGGTTCTGAGCTGCCGAATCGTGGTGCGGAGCGTGGTGCGAGACTCGAACTGAGGGTCACAAGAGTCACAGCTGACGCACGGACTTGCGACATCCAGCAAGATCGTTTGCCAGGCTCAGGAAGCGGAGCGGGCCAGCCGATGCGACGGGCAGCGCGGCGAGCCGTGCCGTGCAGACCTCCCCGAGGCCCGCGGAGATCCACAGCCCCGTCACGATGCGCAGCAATTCGAGGGCCACCGCCAGCGCTCACGTCATCCTGAACACTCGCCGACGCGTGCGGCGGGCAACAGCTCCTCGCGTACCCGTTGAAGCAGCTGCGGGAAATCGGCACGCCTGATCCCGGTGTCGCCGGTCGGTCATTCCTCCCCCGTGATGGGTGCGCCAATCAGCGGCAGCGCGACCCCTCCTCGTCATCCAGATGTGCGTTGATCGCCTGGTGCAGCTTGGCGAGCACTTCACCCCGCTGCGCGAGCGGGCGCATGCTGTTCGCAGCCGCAGCAATCAGCGGATCCACGTGCTGGTGGTGTTGTGCTAGCTCGTCGAGGTCGGCCACGGCACTAGGGGCCGTTCCCGCAGGGTCGGCCACAGCCCGTCGTCTTCGCCGCTGGGGTGGTGATGCAACAGGCTCAGCGCCAGCCGATCTGGTCTTCGACCAGCGTGTGATGAGCGGCGTCCCGGGGCGCTCAGGCGACCTGGGCCAGCCGACCGTACTCGGTGCGCATCACCTGGTGGGCCAAGAGGAAGCCGGTGAGGTCGACGTGGGTCATGGGATGCCCTCTTCCCTCGGCGAGACGGGTCTGCACCCACGGTCGGCTATCGATCTGGTCGCCGGCTTGACGTCTCCTTAACGTTGGCTTGACGGAGGCGTTTGGCACGGCGCAGTGCTAGCCGGTTGAGCAGACGTGTCGGTGTGAGCGGCTATCGTGATGGCCGTGACCGCACCCTGCGCTGGCGGCGAGCAGCCGCAGCAGCACCCACTGGCGCCTGGTGCCTCGCCAGGCCGCATTCGAGGCGCCTTGCTGCCCGAGGACCGGGGCGCTTTCGATGCGGCGTACACCCGGGCGCTGGATGAGGCGCGCGAGACCCTGGAGCTGACCGCGCTGTTCGAGACCCTCGAGCGGTGGCGGCGCATCGCGGCGCTGCAGGCTGACCGGGACAACTTCCGGCGGGTGGCCCGCCGGGTAGCCGAGCTGCGTACCGGTGGGCCAGTGCCAGAGGACGAACCGTTGCCGGTCACGCGCGCCAAAGCCGGCCTATAGCCAACTGTGTACCAGCTCACTCTGTGGTTTAGCTAGATCGCCGGCGATGAGTCGGCCTGTACCGGGCGATCGATCAGTTCGGCCCGTCCTGTAT
>JBOHHF010000459.1:0-1246 GCA_050700495.1 Pseudonocardiaceae bacterium | reverse complement strand
CTCGCACAGACTTCACTCCGGGCTAGGCTACAAAACTCCCCAAGAAACCCTCGACGAGTGGACAAACGGCCAGGAAGCAGCGTAGACTAACCGAATTCAAGCGGTCCGAAAAGCGCGGGGCTGATCAGTCATGCATCAACGGTAGCCCTGGTCATCCCACGAGTCAGGTACCGATCGCAGCAACACTGACAGTGCCGGTACTCACTCAGCGCCCGAGGTACCCGGCCCCCGGTCCGCCACCGATGACCTCGTTCTCCCGGGCAGCGGTCAACTCACCAGGTGCCTCCTACCGCCGCTGCATGCTCGGTATGGATTCGCGACCGCCGCCGGGGGAAGCGCGGCACCGTGGTCTCGGGATTCATCGGGCAGCCGTCAGGATTGCTTGCCCCACCTCGCGGGCTTGCGCGCGGGTGAGCATGGTCGCGGTACGCATCGTGGCATCCAGGGTGAGCACTACCCGGCGCACCACCTTGCCTTCCACTAGCTCGGCCTCCTGCCACAGGATGATGGTGCGGTTACCGCCCTCGGGGTCTTGGCCGGTGAGGGCGAAGCGGTGGGACTGCTCGGCGGCCATGAGCGCGAATTCCTCGGATCTCAGTGTTGGGTGGGCGCGGGATGGTGGGGGCGGGTCGGCGAGTGCTGAATCTGCCGGGCCCGTTGTAGCAGCGCTGCGATGAGTTCATCGTTGGCGGCGTTGCGGCCGTGGTCGGCGTTGTCCATGAACAGCTTCGCCAACGCCTGACCAGGACTCAGGGGCCGCTCAGGTGGCCCGGTTGGCGCTGGTGGTTCTGTACCGGTGCTCACCGCTGGCTCCGTAGGGCGCGGCGCACGCTGTGGTGTTCCTGCGCCCGGTCGGCGATCTCTTTAAGACGGCCAGGGAACAGGGCGCGCTGTCCTGCCAGTAGCACTACCTCAGCGAGCAGCTCTGCCAGCGCCTGACCCTCTGGGACCGGCTGGCCACCGGGAGATCTCACGGGGGCATCACTCAACCGGCGGCCAGCCGGGGCTTTGCGGGTGATCACGTCGATCTCGAGCCGCACATGGCCAGCGTTTCGAGGGTGGCGCAGGTCTTGTCCAGTTGGCTGAGCAAGGTGCTGAGCTGGGTCGATACCTGGTGAATGCGGTGGTCAATTGCGGTGAGTCTGTTCAGCACATCGCTCTGATCATCTGCTACGGGGTTCGGGGTGGCGCGGTGTGGGCGGGGGTTGCTCGGTAGGTCGGTTGAGGGGGTGGGCGGGACGGGCGG
>JBOHHF010000458.1:0-25251 GCA_050700495.1 Pseudonocardiaceae bacterium | reverse complement strand
GCAGTGCGCGATACCCCCGCAGGAATGCCTCGGCGGTGAGATCCTCGGCCTCGGCCGAATTCCCACAGACCCGTACCGCGACTGAGAACACCAGCCGCCGGTAGGCACCGAACAGCTCGACGAAACCGCCGTCGAGGTCCTCGGTCAGCCTGACCAGCACGGACGGCGCGTCGCGCATCTTGGTAACGCTCATGCCCCAGGGAACCCCGACATACTCAGCACGGTTGCATCATGGAGGGCATCGCGCGAAGGGACACCGGACATGAGGGTTGCCGTCATCGGTGGCACCGGGCTGGTCGGCCGTCACACCACCACTGCGTTGCGGCACGCCGGGCACGACGCCGTCGTGGTCGCGCGGTCGACGGGAATCGACGTCACCACCGGCGCGGGCCTCGACGCCGCGCTGGCCGGGGTCCAGGCGGTCGTCGACGTCACGAGCACCCTCGACCAGGACGCCGCAGCAGCGCAGGAATTCTTCGGCACCGCCACCGGGCACATCCTCGCCGCCGAGCAGCGGGCGGGCGTCGAGCATCACGTGGTGCTGTCGATCGTCGGCGTGGACCGTGTTGAGGGCACCGCGCACTACGCCGGCAAACGGCGCCAGGAGGCGCTCGTTCAAGCCGGCTCGATACCGGCGACGATCGTACGCGCGACGCAGTTCCATGAGTTCGCCGAGCTGGCATCCCTTCGGCGTCGAGATGGCCGGTGAGGTCCTGCTACCCGGACCGGGCGCCCAACTTGCGCCGATCACCTTCGACACCTGGCTCGCTGCGCTGGATGAGCACCCCCTCAACAGCCCGATCAGCGGCTCCGGGCGACGGTGAGGCCCCGGGCTCGGAGCACCCGGCGTTCCAGGGGTGCGAAGACCAGCAGCTCGATGGCGACGCCGACCACCAGAATCAGCAGGATCGAGGCGATCACGAGGTCCATCGAGTTCAGTTCGCGCCCGATGTTGAGTTGCTGGCCGAGTCCGATGCCCAGCGCGGGAGAGTAGGTGATGAGCTCGGCGGCCATCAGTGAGCGCCACGAGAACGCCCAACCCTGCTTGAGGCCGGCCAGGTAACCCGGCAACGCCGCGGGCAGCAGCACGTGCCGGATCCGGCCGAAAGTGCCCAGCCCCAGCACCCGGCCCACCTTGTCGAGCAACGGTGGCACCTGGTCGAACCCGGCGAGTAGCCCGTTGGCGACCGACGGCACCGCGCCGAGCAGCACCACCGCATAGATGGCCGCGTCGGTCAGGCCGAACAAGATGATCGCCGCCGGGACCCACGCCACCGACGGCAGGCTCTGCAAACCGCTGACGAACGGACCGAGGGCGGCCCGCAGCCAGCGGCTTTTCCACATCGCCAGCCCGAGTACGGTGCCGACGGCCAGCGATGCCAGGAATCCCAGGGCACCCCGGGACACGCTGATCGAGATGGCGTCCCAGGCCCGACCGTCGCTCACCGTCTCGCCGAAGGTCTGGAGCACGTCGAGTGGGCTCGGCAGGGCATAGCTCGGCTTGAGTTCGGCGCTGTAGGCCAGCTGCCAGAGCCCGACGAACGCCACCACCGCCACCACCGGAGGCAGCACCGAGCGCACGAAAACCTTGCCAGGACCGGGCCGTGGGGGCAGCGCCGGCGCTTCCAAGGCATCCAGCCCCGCCTCGAAGTCCCGGTTGTCTGCGGCCGTCCGCGGTGGGTCGTCAACGGGCATGGCGGCTGATTTCCGCTCGCAGGTGTTGGGTGATCTCGGTGGCCAGGGCGCTCACCCCGGGGGATTCGATCGCCCTGGGCTGGGACAGCTCGACCTGCCATTCCCGGACGATCCGGCCGGGCCGGGAGCTCATGAGCAGGACCCGCTGTCCCAGCCGGACGGCCTCGCGCACGTTGTGGGTCACGAACACGATGGACAGCCCCTGCTCCGACCACAGCCGGGCCAGCTCCTCGTGCAGCGCATCGCGGGTGATGGCGTCGAGCGCGGCGAACGGCTCGTCCATCAGCAGCAGCTGGCTGTCCTGGGCCAGCGCGCGGGCCAGCGCCACCCGCTGGCGCATCCCACCGGAGAGTTCATGCACCCGCTTGCGGCCCTGCCCGGCCAGGTTCACCAGCGCAAGCAGCCGCTGCGCCTCGGTACGGCGCTCGGGCCGACCGACTCTGCGCGCCTTGAGTGCAAGCTCGATGTTGCCGGCGGCGGTCAGCCACGGCAGCAGGGCGGGCTCCTGGAACATCAGCGCCGGACGGCCCACCGTGACCTCAATGCTGCCGTCGGTGGGGGCGCCGAGACCGGCGATGAGCGACAGCAAGGTGGATTTGCCGCAGCCGGAGGCGCCCAGGAGGCAGACGAACTCGCCGGGCCCGACGTCGAGGTCGATCCGGTCCAGCACCGGCGGGCGGTCCCGCTCGAAGATCTGGGTCACATGCGTGACGCGGACGCTGGACGGTAACGGACTCTCGTCTACGGCCGGTGGGCGGCTGGTCTCGACCGGCTGGCGTGCCAGGCGAAGGGACGGATGTGCCATGTTCGCTA
This sequence comes from Pseudonocardiaceae bacterium, assembly GCA_050700495.1. GTDB lineage: Bacteria > Actinomycetota > Actinomycetes > Mycobacteriales > Pseudonocardiaceae. The sequence goes on along the minus strand of JBOHHF010000458.1, from coordinate 22,743 downwards.
GTCCTTCCCGAGCCCACCGGCCGACACGGTCGGCAGGCCTCGTTGGGTGAGGATCCGGTTGAGGATCGACAGCTCGTAGATTCCGTTCAGGTCGACCTTCTCCTTGGCCACCCCTGCTGCCACCGCGTTCTCGGCGCTGCGCGCAAGCGACGACGCGATGGGGTCAGGAGTCACCGTCAGGTTCTGCCAGGCACGGTCGACCACCGCCGGCGGCAAAGATTTGCCGGTGCGTGCGCCGACGCCGTCGTTCACGACGGCCTTCGCCTCCGCGGAGTTCTGGGCCGCCCACTGCACCGCGTCGACGTGTCCCCGCAGCAGGGCCTCCACCGTCTGCGGGTGGTCCTCCAGGAATTCGGTGCGGACGATCAGCTGCGTGGTGACGAACTGCCCGTCGGGCCACAGATCCCGCTCGTTGACCAGCACCATGGAGCCGGCCTCCAGCACCAACCGGGACGCCCACGGCTCGGGCGCCCAGGCGCCGTCGAGCGTGCCGGACTTGACCAGCTGCAGCGTGTCGGAGTTCCTGGTGGGCGTGATCGTGACGTCCCCGCCGCCCTGCAGGCTGTTGCGCAGGCCCTGCTGAGTCAGCCACGCGCGCAGCGCCACGTCCTGGGTGTTGCCGAGCTCCGGGCTGGCCAGCCTCGTGCCCCGCAGATCCTGGGCAGTGTTGATGCCGGGGCGCACGACCAACTGCGCGCCGCCGGACGTCGCTCCGGCGATGATCCGGATCGCCGTGCCGCCGCTCTTGTCGAAGGCGTTGATCGCCGGGTTCGGCCCGATGTACGCCGCGTCGAGGGCGTCGCCGAACAGCGCTTCTATCGCTGATGGACCGGCGTCGAAGATCTGGGTCTGCAACGTGGTGGCGCCGAGTTCCTTGGCGAACAAGCCCCGATCGACACCGATGATGGCGGCGGCGTGCGTCACATTGGCGAAATAGCCCAAGCGCACCGTGACCGCTGGGCCCTGTGCGGAACCGTTGTCATTGCCACCGCACGCAGCGGCGAGCGTGAAGATCGAGAGTAAGGCGAGAACACGTTTGCGAAGAAATGGCATGACGCGCACGTCCTCGGCGTGAGGGGGCGCGCGAGGTGGTGTCGGAGCGGCATCGATGGCGCCGGGACGGCACGACCACACGCCCGGCTGATGGAGGGGTCGGGCAGGGTCAGGCCGTCATACAGATCATGCTGCGGGTGCGCCCATAGTCGACGTGGCGGCGAGCCACGAGCTTCAGCGACAGGGCAGGCACAATAGCGAGGCTACACGGGCGCTGCCCATCGCCAAAAGTCTCCCATAGACGGCCAGTCGGCCTCGGGAACCACGAAAAGGTTCCCATAGACGGCGGTGCAGCGCTCAGGAGCCCGTGACAACCGCTGACGGCGGAAGCACCAGCCTGGTTCCACTGCAGCACAACTCATGCGTCTCGGCCACGCCCGCGGGTGCGTACACGCCCTGGAACAGCCACTTGACGGTCAGCGAGGCTGTCCTGCCAGCAATAGGTTCCACTTGGCAGATTGACTGGAGATAGCTACGGAGAGTGATAGTTGTCGCTCGATCGGATGCGATGTGTAACGAAACGCCACGTAGTCGAGTATTCACATAGTGCAGCTGTCGAACATGCAGGACACCACGACTGGAAGGGGCCAGATGGAGTTGCTGCCTGCTGCCGGGAGGGAGGCTCCCGCTCCCGGACCGATCCGAGCCTTGGAACGTTGGCGGGTGGCCTGGCACGGCCACCGCGACGCCAAGGTCATGACCGTTGGCGAGGACCTGTCGCGACCCTACCTGGAGGCGCTGCGCGCCGAGGCTGAAAGGGGCCAGCGAGCCGTCAGCGGATGGCTACACGACAAGATCATTCCGATCGACCGGGAGGCTGTGCAGATTCTCATTCTGCTTGAACAGCATCGTCGAGACCCGGCGATCGCGCCAGAAACGACCCCGGCCAAGCCGGCCGCCGATCTGGCGGTCGACGGTGCCGAGCCGCGACCGATGTCCAGGGTGCCCCCGTGGTTACGCGAAGCCCGGGAGTCGGCAGCGATACAGCAGGCGTTCGAGCGCCGCGTCCGCGAGCGCAACAAGGCCGAGCAGCGGCTCGGCGAACTGGGTAGCACCCGTCATCACCTGATCGAGATTGCCAGGACCGCGGCCTTCGCCCATATCGCCCACTACGGGTACCTGGTGGCGCTCTACGACGCGGCGCTGCTTCGGCGCCAGCCGGACCGGCAGAAGACCGTCGCGCCGCCGGTCAGCATGGAGCCATGGCTGCACGGTGACATGCCGTTGCTGGCCCTGGATGTCGACGGTGAGCTCGCGCAGAGCTACCGCTGGTTCCTCAAGGAGTTCGCGACTCGGACGTCTGCCCGGCAGCGCCCCGTCCTCGAAGAAGTCCCGCGCGCGAGTTGAGACCCGCGAGTGGAGACACCGCGCGCCTAAGGAGTGATCAACGTGCCGCTGCACCGGGAGCCTTGGGTACCCGTTTCGAGCCAGGACGGTCTCCACGTGGTGGCGGGCCCGGATCCCGGTCCTGAAGTCGACGGAGCCACCCTGCGCGACCTCGTCGAAGCCGAGGCTCGCAAGGACGCGGCCAGCGGCATGTACGACGTCAATCTCGGGACCCATGGCCATCCGCTGATCATGGAGAACAAGATCGACCGGTGGCACCACCGTTGGTCAGCCGCAGCGGAGATGCGCCAGCACCGGGACCGGAAAAGGGTTCACCTGCTTCACCGGGGCGCGACGTGCAAACAGGCCACCGGGGAGAAGACCGCGGATCACCTCGAACAGGACCTGCGGGATGCTTGCACGTACCGCGACCGCATGCAAGGCGTCGTCAACGGCACCGAGCCCGGCGACGACGGGGGACACTGGCCGGCGCAGAGCCGGATCAACGAGAACCGCCGATGGGAGTCCGGCAAGGACTGGGGGATTTACCTCGGTGCCGCATTCGCCGAAGTCGGTCTGAACTACACCGCGTTTCAGCTGATGGGCAGCTCATTGCAGGAGACGGCGGTGCTGGCGGCGTCCATCATCCTGGTCAACGTTCTGCTCCCCAAACAGCTCGGCGAGCTGGTCACCCGAGTTCGCCGAGGCAGGCGTGGCCGGAGTGTTCTGGTCGCCGGCCTGGTGGGTGGAGCGGCCCTGTGGGTGGGCGTGTCATGGTTCGTTGCGCAGATTCGCACGGCCTACCTGCTGCTGCCCAGCGCCTCCGCGGCGCAGACCGGGGGGACGTCGCTGCTCGAACGCGCCGGCATCGGCCCGGTCACCCTCACGGTCGGTTGGCTACTGGTCGTGCTCGCCGTCGGAACAGTCGTCCTGATCCGTAGTGCAACCAGGTACAACCCGTACCTGAAGAACCTGCGGGCGGCTCGGGCCCGGGTGGACAAGCTCCGGGCCGCACTGGTGGCCACCCACGGCGAGGTGGTCGCCGCGCAAGTGGACGCCGAACACGCTCGTGCATCGGAAGCCGATCTCGCCGAACAATGGGCGGGCAAGCGAGCCGAGCAGGATGGACTCGCCGCTGAGCTGAAGCACCACTACCAGCATTATCTGGTGCGCGATCTGGGCAACCCGATGGTGACCGACGGCGTCGAGATCGCCGCTGGTCGCGCATCGCGGCCGGTCCACCCCAGCGCCCAGAGCTCGGGGAGCTGAACGGTGAAGTCACCCGGTATCCCACTGGTTCTCGGCCTGCTCCTGCTCACCGGCTGCGGCGGCGGCAAGGCCGACTCCGCGCCAGGAGCGCTGGCCGTAATCGTGGGAGCGCATTCGAACATGGTGGCGCCCAGCCTGTTGGACACCATCACGACCGAGATCGACACCGCATCCGAACTCGGCTCACCCGCAACCGTCATCGTGGACGACGCCAGCCCCACCGCGTCGGCTCCGCTGTCCCTCAAGGCGGCTAATGACAATCCCCTCTACCGGCAGGATCAGGTCAATCAGCTCAAGACCCTGATCGACCAGACCCGCGCCGACAGCCCCGAGGTGGACCTGCTCGCCGCGATCAGCCTCGCGGCGCGCTCGGTGACCGACGCGGCCGGACCCAAGACGATCGTGGTGATCGACAGCGGCCTGCAGACCACCGGTGCCCTGCGGTTCCAGGACTCCGACGGCGCGCTGCTCGATGCGAGTCCCGACGAGGTGGTCGAGCAACTCCGGCGCACGCAGCAGCTTCCCAATCTCACCGGCATGCGGGTTGTCTTCACCGGGCTCGGCGACACCGCGCCACCACAGCAGCCGCTGCCCCAGCCGGCCCGAGCCGCGCTGGTGGCGCTCTGGACGAAGATCGTGGAAGCCGCGGGTGGGAAGGCAGAGGTAAAGCAGGCGCCGCTGCCCAGCACCCGGACGATCGACGGGCTGCCGCCGGTGACCATTGTGCCGGTAGCGGCGAAGTCGATCGGGCCGCTGCCGTCGATCACGGTGCTGCGGGACGGCACCGTGGGTTTCGTACCCGATCAGGCAGTTTTTCGAGACTCCGCTCAGGCCCGCGCAGTCCTGGCCGACTACGCCAGGGAGATCACCAACGGGCGGCGGGCACTGTTGACCGGAACCACCGCGTCGGCCGGCACATCGGAATACCGGCTGCGGCTGTCCCAGCAACGAGCCAACGCCGTCCGCGACCTCCTGGTCAGCCTCGGTGCTCCGGCCGACCGGATCACTACCCGAGGACTGGGCAGCGACTTTCCCGGCTATGTCCCAGACCACGACCCGCAAGGAAACCTCAACCCCATCCCCGCAGCACAGAACCGGCAGGTGATCATCGAGCTGACCTAGCCCGCGCCTCATCTGCCGCCAGGGTCCGATAGCACTACGTCGGGCTTCGATCGTCGTTATCAGGCGCAGAAACCGACCTCTTTGTTGTGACAATTTCGACCATCCCGACGATCGTGGTGAAGCGAGGATCGAAGAGGTCCTCCTCGGCCAAAGTGATATCGAAGGCCTCCTCAATGAACGCTGTGAGCGCGACGATCCCCAATGAATCAAGATAGCCATTGTCAAATAGCTCAATGGCTCGGCTGAACTCCACGTCATCCTCACCGACCCTGCCAACATCTCGGACGAACCGTTCGATCGCGTCACCGAAGCTGCCCTTCGGTGGTCCGGTGTTATCCATGCGTACTTCCGGGAAAGCAAGTGGGGTAACGGTAGACGCCAGCGCGTATGAAGCGCCGGAGCATTGAACGGTCACTGACCTTGAAAATATCGCAGAACTCGTCCTCGAGCCACCGGGAATTCCGCCCCGAATCCACGAGCAGCGGTAGGATTCCACGGCGCACTTCCGGGTCACCGATCTGCGCACGGGCCTTCGGTCGGCCGTAGATCTGTGCGGGCAGGCGGTCGCCGGCTAGTGCGTGTACAACGTCGGCCTTGACGATTGAGCTGGGAAGTTGAAGGAGTTCCTCGACGACCAGCGCATAGAGCTGCACGACATCAAGCCCGTGTGACCGGAACACGCCGACCTCACGGTCGCCGGTCTGCACACCTCGAACGAGGCTGATCCGCAATCGGTCAGGGTTGAGCGCGGGCAACTGATAATAGACAGTATTCCTGTACCGGACCGGGGCGTAATCGCCGAGGATCTCATTCATCAAATCGCCGGTGAGCACCACTGTGCGGTGGTTTTGAGTGTCGTGCGCCACGTCTGCCGCGATTTCACCGGCGAGGATCTCGTTGACGATCGCACAGTGAACGTTGAAGTCGCGCCAGTCCTGACCGGCGCAAATCGCGCGCCGCACCGCGGTGACGACCTCGCGCGGGCTGGCCTTTACGAGCCGAAATCTGAGTCCGAGATGTGCGGCTAACTGCTCGGCGAATACGGCGTCTTCGCTGGGCGCCAGGGTGGCATCGGCGTAGGTGTAGGTATACGCGACAGCGGTGGGAAAGTGCTCCCTGGCGTGCGCTGCGACCAAGCCGCTGTCGGCGCCTCCGGACAGGCAGATGACGACCTTGGCGTCGCGGAAGGTTTCTGCTATGAGCTCCATATGGCGGTTCAGCCGTTCGCCGATGGTCTTGAGTACCCTGGCCGGATCGGCACGCGAGCCAGCGGTGCGCGGCAGGGAGTAGTGCCTGTGGATAGCGATCTCCCGTCGCCCGAGGTTAACCTCAATGGTGGCGCCTGCGGGAACGGAGTAGACGGCGTGAAAGGGGATACCACCGTCCACCAGGTCGATCAAATAGTTTGCCACGACCACTCCTTGCACCGGGTCGATGGCGAAGAACAATTTGTTTAAGCCGAGCTTGTCGCGTGTCAACAGCACGCGGTCACCATCTTGGCGTGCTGTGGCGAAGCGTCCGGTGAGGTCAGCGTATTCATTCGGCGCGACGACCATGCCTGATTCGACGTCCAGCGGGTCGAAGTCGTCCGCTTTCCAACAGATGTTGGGCACCCGCAGGTGAGATTCCAGCATGGCTACAGCTCCTTGGTGCGGACGTAGGTAAGGACATCGAGAGCGCCCTGAAGGGCATCGCCTTCTACGTTGATGGCGAGCCGAAAGTAGCCGGACTCATGGAAGATCGTTGATGGCATTGCGAGCACTCCATGACGGGCGAGGAGGGTTACGAAACCGATGTCGTCGGACGTGGGCGCTTCGGCATACACGAAGCGGGTCGCTTTGGCGTCTACTATTTCGTAGCCGGCGTGGCGCAGTCGGTGTCTCACATGATGTTGAAGTTCCGCCAAGGGTTTCAGCTCCGGTGTGAAGTCGGTCAGAGCGCCCGCCATGTGTTGCATGAGGGACGTTGGCGCACAGTGACCGGTGATGCGCATACCTGCTTCTAGCATGCTGCTGAGGGCGTGCCGGTCGGGCCAGTGGGGAGAGACAGCAAGGTAGCCGATGCGTTGGCCCTGCATCTCCCATGCCTTGCCGAACGAGTACACGCACATGGCTTTCGGGTACACAGTGGCAGGGCTGTGAAACCTAGCGTCACTCCAGATCTGGTCGCGATGCGTTTCGTCGCTGATCAGGACGGGCTGGTATCTGTGTCGTTGTCCCAGTCGTTCTAGAGTCTCGGCCAACCGCCTGAGTTCCTCGTCGGTGTAAAGAATGCCTGTTGGACTCACCGGCTGGCTGAGTATCATCGCGCGTGTCCGGGGTGTCCACGCCCGTTCGATCCCGGCGAGGTCAAGATGCTTACCCCGGTCGGTCGGGACAAGGTCGTAGCCAAGGCCGAGGCTGGCCAGATATAACGGATAGTCGATCCAGCACGGACTGACTAGGACAATTCTGTCAGGCGGCTGGAAGAGCGCCCGCAATGCCACGTTGATCGCCGCCGCAGCTCCGGGAGTGAGAATGATGTCGCGGAAGCTGTAGGTCAGCTGGTGTCGGCGCGAGAGAGCCGCGGCAAGCACGCGCCTGACCGTTGTGAAGCCACCGAATGGGCTGTATCTTAGATCCTCGACATTGATCTGGGCGGCGATGCGCCCGAGAAGATCGTACGGTCGGCGATCAATGTTGAAACAAGGATTTGGATAGGACAGGTCGACGACCCGGCGTCCGAGCCGCCGCACGGTCGCTGCATGCAGCCTGCTGAAATTGTCCAACGGTGCAAGCAGATCGTGCACATGCGCAGTCCAGTTCACGGTCGGAGCTCTTCCAGTTCTGCCGCGGATATGCCGGCCAAAAGTTCCGCGCGTGCGCGTGCGCGGTCGGTTTTTCCGTTCGGCGTATGCGGTACGCCTGTCAACTCGATGATGCGGTGCGGTCGCATGTGCGGGGGGAGTTCAGCTTGGCAGTACGCATGTAGGTCGGTGAGTGCGAAGCTGCCAACACTCGGAACGACCCCGACGAGGAGTGCCGGATCGGGCCCAGATCGGTCCAGCGCTACGGCGACGGCTTCGCTGACCATTCCCGAGGCGAGAATCTCTGTTTCGATCTCGGTCGGCGTGACTCTTACGCCTCTGGACTTGAACATCTCGTCGCCTCGGCCGATGTAGTAAAGGTATCCATCGGCATCGGACCTGACGTAGTCGCCGGAGAACACCACGGTCTCCGGAGCAGCCGTCGGGAACAAGATCAGCGGGTGAGGCCGGAAGATCCGAGCAGTGGCTGCGGGGTCCTGCCAGTACCCAAGCGCGACCGTTGGCCCGCGGTGCACCAACTCGCCCACGAACCCGGGGCCGCAGGATTGCCCGTCTTCGCCAATCACCAGGATTTCCGTGTTGGGCACCGCCTTGCCGATGGAATATGGCCGAGTGTCAATCATCGAAGGTTCCAGGTATGTGGAGCGGAACGCCTCCGTAAGCCCGTACATGAGATAGAAATCCAGGTGCGGTTGTGCCTTGCGGATCTGTTGGATCGTCGTCGCGGCCACAGGTCCTCCACTACTGGTGACGTACCGAAGGTTGGGGTAGCGGTTGCGCCGAAACGGCGAGCCTGCACCGGTGAGCGCCGCCCACTGTGACGGCACCCCGGCCATTCCTGTGATCTTGGCCGCGGCGAGCGTTCGGCAGATGTCGGGCGCGAACGCAGAGCGTTGGACGACGACGGTTCCACCTGCAGCGAATGTGGCCAGTACTTGGTTGAGGCCGTAGTCGAAGCTCCACGGCAGGGCTGCCATGGTGCGGTCTTTTTCCGATAGCCCAAGGTAGTCGGCGACGATCGTAGCCCCCGCGATGAGGTTGTCGTGCGAGACCATGACGGCCTTTGACGAATCCGTCGAGCCCGAGGTATACACCAACGCGGCAAGGTCCCGGCTGATCGTCCACGCCAGCCGGTGCAGGGGCGCTTCACGGAGTGTCGCAACGTCGATGACTCTGTCTGATTGGATGCGGACGTCACGAAGTAAGGGACGGTACCGCTGGCTGGTAAATATCAACGACACGGTGGCATGGTTGACGATGTGACCAACCTGGCGTGGCCGTAACTGCTCATTGATAAATACCGGTACGGCTCGAGCAAGATGCGCGCCGAAGTAGACAGCGAGCGCGTCGATGGACCTGGGTAGCAGTATCGCAACGCGCTCCTGGGTGTCTGCGCACGAGCGGGAGACCAGGTTTGCGCACCGGCGGGCGAGATCAAGCAGCTCGCAGTACGATACGACCGTCGAGCCGTCGACGATCGCCGCCTCATGCGGCCAGCGATGGGCTTGTGTCACCAGCAGATCGGCCACCGTGTAGAACATCACTCTCCCACACCTATCAGGTATCAGTGACCTCACCGGATCAGGACGTCACTGGTTGTCTCGGTCTCGTGGAACCGGTAGCGTTGCCAACTCGCGTGGACGTCGGCTGGCACGCCCATAGCCGCCAACCTGGCGCTGTTCAGGTGATAGAAGTTCTCGAACTGAACGCGGTTTGCCCCGAACAGCGTCGTGATCTCATCCGCGAGAACCGAGTCACTCGTCTCCAGCCCCACGGTCGCCACCCTGCGGGACATGGCGAAGGCCACCACCGACCTCAGCAGAGTCGCATAGTGCTGCGGGACGACCGAATAGAAGTCGGCGATGCTGAGCCTGCCCTCCCGGTATAGGGTCACCGCGTACCCGATCGGCCTGTCCTGCCGCAGCAGCACGACGTACCGGCAGGCCGCCAGCGGGTATGATTCGTGGCGCCATGTCTGGTAGGTCTTGTCACGCACGACGGTGAAACCGGCCTGGTATACAGAGGCGTCGCACAGCGGCGTCAGGGAGTCGTCGAAATGGTCCAGCTCGACTGCTTGGTAATCTGCCGAGGACCTCTCCTCGGTAGCACTGGCTGCGGTGACCGGCAGAGACAAGCGGAAGATAAGTATGCGGCTCCAGTCCCGAAAGGCTAGGGCGGCCTGCGGAGTGGGGTTGTAGACACCGACAATCGGTTCGCGTGCCGTCATTTTCTGGACCAACGTTCCAGCAGCGGTACCGTGGGCCTCGGGGAGCTTGCGCCAGCTCGACAAATACACGCCGCGGACGGTAACGCCGCCAATCGAAAAGGTGGCATGGAAGTTGTACGCCGTCGCTTCAATCCTCCCATCGCACTCCACAGCGTAGAGGTCGGCGCGATCACCCTTGTACGGGTTATTCGTGAACTGGTAGCGGTAGAACTCGGGGCTCGAAGCGTAGTCCTTACCCTGACGCACGATCATCTCGTGCCGGCAGGACCGCTGCTCGTCGCTGATCTCAATGACCCTGACCGGTCGGCTGTGGGCTTTCGGCCGCACCTGCCAGACAGCTGCCTCCAGCCGGTTGTTGTCCAGCTCGCGCAATCGTTCGACGAACTGGTCGAGCGTTGGCGGAGTATGCAGGCGGGTGAGCTGCAACATCTGCGATCGGTGTGGACCGCGCACAAGGTTCGCTGTCTCGCCTACCCAAAATATCCCCTGGTAGCCAAGAGGTTGCAGGATCTCCACCAAGTCGACTGCCAACCGCTGACCGTAGCGCCCGAAGGGGACCGTGAAGTAGCCTGCTTGCCAGCCCATCTCTGCGGCGAACGTACTGTGCGACCGGAGGATCTCAGACTCCAGCGCAGTACGCGACATCGCCGCCAGGTTTGCGTGGCTCCAGCCATGGTTGGCCACAGTCACCAGCGGGTGATCGCCAAGCTGGCGCGCGATATCCCACGACAGGTAGGGGCGCTCGGCAAGGTAGGGCCGAGCGGCTTCCTCGACTTGGGCGAACAGCGGGTCGATCAGCTCAGCGGTCACTAGATCCGGGTCAAGGTCGTCACGCTTGGTGGCGTGATAAAAGGAGACAGCACTCGATCCGAGAACGTCGGCCGGCAGCCGGGAGGGCGCAAAGCGAGATAATTCTTCAGGATCAGTGTACTTCTCGATGCAGTAGACCTTGTCTCGCGCGCCCCACCCATGGCTGGCCAATTGACCGCACACCGACAGCGTCAAAGGCAGATTTCGTTGCAGAACTATATCGATCCCGTCCAGCGCGGAGATCGGCGCATCGTCGAAAGAGATCACGTAGTTGAGACTAGCCAGATCGTGGCAGCTTCGGACGTCCGCCAAGGACACGATCTTGCCGCGGGTCTGCATGTGGTCGAGCTGCCGCTCGAAGACGTCGGCAGGGACGGTGTGCAGGCGGTGCAGCGGATTTTCTCGATCGACACGTCCGACACGGTGGTAGTTGACCACGACGACCGCGTACGGGCTTGGCATCATCACTCCTTGGGCTTGTACTGGGCGTCACATGGAGAAGTGCCGATTCGATGTTCGTCCAGCGTTCCCAGCACCGCAAGCAAGATATGGAGCGACAGTGGAGCAGGCAACGGCCTGATTCCGTTCCGACCGGAGAGTACTTTGTCAGGGTCCAGTGAACCATCCGGCTTGACGTGGCGCGAGGCCCCGTCCGCGAATCGGACAGGTCGTACCTGCTCTTGATCAGGCCCGATGTGCGCACTCGCGAGGGTTCAGGTCGAGCGGGGTGGTGCACAGTGCACTCACCGCTGGGCCCCAATCAAGCGGGTACTCTTGCCGGTCTGGTGACGACGCGGGATGTCAGGTTGGCCCGAATAAGATCTCAATGAAGGGTTAGGTCGGTGAGAATTTGCATCATCGGTGTGGGTCACGTTGGTGCCACGATGCACGGCTTGTTCCAAGACCACGCTGAGATCGTGACCTTCGACGCGGCCACCTCTGACCGCTATCCGAAAGATCAGCTCTCTACCTGCGACTTCGCTATCGTGTGCGTCGACACACCCGCCGGTGATGCCGGTGAGTGCGATACCTCGAACGTCTATGACGCGATCAGAATGCTTCCCACGGAGAGGGTCCTGCTGAAGTCGACGGTGCGGCCCGGTACGACCGGCGAACTGGTGGCGTTGACCGGTAAAAAGATCTGTTTCTCGCCGGAGTACTCTGGTCAGAGCACCTATTACAACCCATATTGGGATGGCGGAGCTTCGACTGTGCCGTTCGTCATTCTCGGTGGAGTTCCTGACGTGCGGAGGTGGTTCATCGATATGTTGTTGCCGGTCCTTGGTCCAACCAAGTCTTACTTCCAGTGCAGTGCATTAGAAGCTGAAATCATCAAGTACATGGAGAATGCTTACTTCGCTACCAAGATTTCGTTTGCGAATGAGTTCTTTGAGATCTGCAAAGCGTTCGGTGCCGACTGGCACACTGTTCGCGAAGGGTGGCTGTTGGATCCGCGTGTCGAACCCATGCACACGGCCGTATTCTTGAGGTCGCGGGGCTTTGGCGGTAAGTGTCTACCAAAGGATTTACGCGCGATCGTTCACGCTGCCACAGCGGAAGGCTACGAGCCAAGTCTGCTAGCCGAGGTCTTGCGCAGCAACGAATGCTTCCGTGAATCAGATCCGTCAGGCGAGCACCGGTAAAAATGCTTCCAGGCGGCACGCTACCGCCGTCGCTGTTAACGTCTCCGCGGTGTTGCACGCGGATGCATAGCACGAGAGTAGAGGCGCATTGTACATAGGGCCGTACCGATATCTGCTGGTGTCGACTTGAACGCCGACCTCTTCCAGAGCAGTAGCTAAGAGATGCGCGTCCCGAGGGTTGTTCGAGATCGCTACGATGCCGTATCGACCGTGCTCGACGACCGTATGGGACTGCGACGCCTCGATCCAGTTGATTCCAGTGGCGTGCAGCGTCGCAATGGCACACTCTCGAAGTCGATCGAACCGCGTTCGGATCTCGTTCAGGACGCTCATCTGTGCGAGGCACCATGCCGCTCCGAGAGCGTTCATCTTGAAGTTGGCGCCCAGCGTGGTGGCGAATGCTCCGGTGGGAACCAGGTGACCGCCGTCGAGCACGGCAGCTTGGCCGAAGTTGCGTAGCGAGAGGACTCGCTCGGCCAGGTCACGGTCGTTCGTTAGACACACTCCTCCCTCCCCGGCCTTCAACGGCTTGCGCGCGTGCAGGCTCAGGCAGACGATGTCAGCGACGTTACACAACCCTTCGCGTAGTCGCAGGAACGGCGCTTGCGCGGCGTCGACGATCACCGATATGCCGTTTGCGCGGAATATGTCCAACGCGTCCTGCCGCTCGTCCCAATAACCCCACATCGGCACCAGTACCACTGCCTCGGGCGCGTGGCCTAGAACCGACTGGCTCGCTTGCTCGCTGACGCCGAATGAGGCTGGCGAGGCGGCGTCGAGGAAGACAGGTCGGGCGCCGATAGCAGTTACCGCCAGCCCGGTCATAGCCGGACCGAGGGCAGAGACAGCAACGGCATCGCCGGGGCGTACCCCGGCCGCCCACAATGCGCAGATCAACGCTGACGTGCCGCTGGCCATACAAAGGGCGAACCCTGCACCGACCAGCTCAGCGAAGCGACCCTCAAGGTCACGAACGGTCTCGGCGTTGCCCGAGCCGCCTTCGGCTAACGCCCGCCTCAGGCAAGCCATGGTCATGTCGTCCACTTCAGACCTCGCGAGCACAATAGATGGTCAAATGCCTCATAGACGGGCAGCAGATCCGCCAGGCCGGCAAGGCGCCGGTCACGCGTAGTCGATCCACCCACCGCATCTTTGAACGCGGCGAGTTCGGCGGTATACCCGGCCGACTTGTACCCGACGCTCACTGGCGAGCGACGCCACAATACCCGGGCACCGGGATACTCGTGGATGTTCTGTTCACCACCGTTGGGTAGGTAAAGCAGTTCGGAAAGATTGCGGAGGGACAGCAGGTCCCCGGTGTCGCAGAAGACGTCGAGCTGATGGTAAAGACCAGCGGCGCATGAACCGAAGGATACCTCGAACCGATGCCCCGCGTCGGTGTTCTCGCCGACCACCACGCACAGCTTGCCGCGACTGACGCGCACCAACTGACCGCTAATGTTCGTTGCTGCGGGGACCAGAAGCACGGCCAGGTCGATGGCATGGATGCCCTGAGCATGGAACAGGCTAGCCTCAATGGACAGGTCGGAACTGAACGACACCAGCGGTTTGTTCGCGATCTGAACAACCCTCACGTAGGAGACGTCGCCGTGGCGTCCCGAGTCTAAGCGGCTCAACAATGCTTGGAAGCCGTCGGCGAACCTAAAATTCAGTCCAATCTGGCACTGAACCCCTGACGAGTCGAGCTGGCTCACAAGAGCGCGAAGCTGTGTCAGATCGACAGCGGGAGGCTTTTCGACGAAGATATGAACGCCGTTCGACAAAGCCCATGCAACGTGGTGTGCCTGTTCAGTGACGGGCAGCGCGATGATCGCGGTATCGACATCTGCGGTCGAGATTTCATCTATCGAGCCAAAAGCTCTTGGAATGCTCCACTGGTCAGCCAGCGCCCGCGCCCGGACAATGTCGCGGTCCACGAGCCCAACCAGTCGAATTCCCGCAGCAAGTGCTGCAGGAAGTAGTGTTCCACCCCCGTGGTTGCCGCACCCTACTAGAAGCGTGCGCACGACCACTTCCCATCTTTACGGTGTCAAGGACTTCTCGTCAGGCCACAATGCCAACTGCGCCCTGTCACGCACAGCAAGTTTTTGCCCGCCTCTCAACGCCCGGATGCCGAGCGGGTCAGTGCGTGCGCGCTTCCGACGCGATATCCACCATGACGCCACCTCCTCGGCGTTCTTTCGGTACTTCTCCACATCGTACAACATGCCGAGCCGAGCCGTCTCTTCGTTTAGGATGACCGCGAGCCCTTCGATGGCGACCACCTCGACGTCCGACAAGGATCTTATCGAGTTGTAACCCTCCAGCAGCTCAGCGGTTCGACGTGTCTGAAAGCGCACGTCAAGGCCTAGTCTGAAAAAGCCAGTCGCGATGAGCTTGGCGAGATCGAATACCGGAGGCGCGAACATCAACTTGTCGAAGTCAATGAACCCGAATCCGTCTGTTGTCGGCACGACGTTGTCCCGGTGCATGTCTCCGTGGATGGGTTGACAGGACGTCGTGTATGTGTGCGTCGACAGCCAAGCATAGATCCGGTCACGCCACATGTGCCGGGCCACGTACCAGGCAGGCAGCTCATGGTCCATGGGCGGCAAAGGGCTGCGCTCGAACGTAAGTCGTCGGTCCGAAAAATCGGCTTCTGACCGGCTCAGTTCCTGGTGCAGGCGTGCGATGTCTTTTCCGAGCTGTCGCATGTCCGCGGCGCCCCGCGTGCCGGTGCCGATCCAGGTGCAAAGATGAGAGGTCCACGTCCGCCCGTCGGCGTTTACCTGCCCGGTCGATAGTGTCTTTGGACACTCAACCGTTTGCAATCCGTTGACCAGCGAGGCTATGCGACGTATCAGCTCTAGCGGTTTTGGTGTCAGGCGCAAAGCTACGACCGGACGCCCGGCCTGTTGGGGAATTCCCTTCCATACGGTGGCCTGCGTCCCGCCTCCCACACCGCTGAACTCATAACAGCCGACGTCGATGCCGCTACTACCGAGGCTTGCAAGGGCTCTGCTGAGCAGGTCGTCAGCGTTGCCTGGCCCTACCGACACGTCCGCTCTCCCCTACCTCGGTGTCTTCGCTGGTGCATCCTGCGCTCGGCGGAGGTGGCCGAAGAACGCTGGCCAGAAGGCTAGACCCTCGATCGTCCACGACGCGGCCGCACCGAGTAGGCGAGTGGTGAGACGGTGTTCCCGCAGGTGAACTCCGATGCCCGGGACAGCGGGGATCAAGGGATAGGACACCAGCACCCCAAGCCGTACAAGATCGACCGCAGTGCTGTCGCCTCGACCGACCCGACGCGCCACCGCGACAAAGCCGGCAACCACCGCCGCACTGCTCAGCCCCCAAGCGACCGGAATAGTCAGGTGTTGGGCCTGGAGGACGGCAACCTCTCGTCGTGACAGGCGAAGTTGACCGTGGGCACGACACCACCTCACGGTAGCGTCGAAGTTGAGCAATCCACGCAACCACGCCGTCTGTTGCGTGACAAGGTCACGCGCGGTGCGAGGAACCTCTGCACAGTCCCGGCTAGCCAGGAGTCCAATGGGTTCGTCTTTCAGTCGACATATCCATCCGAGCAGGAGTCCGTCGGCGTACGCAAAATTTGGAAACCCGCCGATCTCATCCAGGAAGTCGAGCCTCACGAACTCCCCATGACCGAAAGTAGAGTACGGTGCTGTGGCCGCCCATGAAGAATGTCCTCGGCGCCCGCGGGTACTGCGCGCCCAGTAGTGCGATCGCGTCCACCATGTTTGCAAGATTGAGTTGCCCACGGCCACCAGGCCCGTTCCTGGACGCTGTGGGACCACGTAGTCAACCAGTTGTTGGTACATTCGTGTATTAGGCTCCACGGACAGAAGATCTTTCAGCTCGACAAACGTGGACGCGTGTGGGCGGGAGTCGGCGTTGTAGACGCCGATCCAGATTTTCGTTTTATCAGTCCCGGTCGTCACGAAATGCTGCCGGGCATGCTCCACTGCCATGTTCAACTGAGCCGCGCGGAAACGTGTTACATCACGGCACTTGAGCAACCTCAGCCGGGCAGGCTGTTCACGCAGCCCGGCGAGGACAGATTCGATCAGTTCGTGAGTCGATGATTCATCGCGTAGTTCCTCCTTGGCGGTGGTTGCGAACACGACCTCGTCGACATCGATCTGTAGCGCGAGCTGGTGCCAGAAACGGACCGTGTCGACAGCCACCGCCTGCTCGAAGTACATCGGCACCACGCAGACTACGCGGTGACCACGCTCTTTGCCGCTATCGTTA
Organism: Pseudonocardiaceae bacterium; assembly: GCA_050700495.1. GTDB lineage: Bacteria > Actinomycetota > Actinomycetes > Mycobacteriales > Pseudonocardiaceae. The sequence continues at coordinate 6,212 of JBOHHF010000458.1, read as the reverse complement.
GTCGTGCCGTATGCGGAGATCCTCGCCAGTCGCCTGGAACTCCAGGAGCTGCTACAGCGGGTCTCGATCAGCTCGACCGCGCGGCGTATCAGCAACCCGACCGCGAGAACGGTCACGGCGTTTGTGACTAGCGTGGACGAGCGAGTGCGCGTAGCCAATTCCATGTATCACCTCTTGGAGGAACAGGACACCGAGCGTTTTTGGTCGTGCAGCGTTGATGCGCGGTATCCGGCGGGCGGCGTTGTTCCACAGAATATTAGCAAGTATGGCCCGTGTGACTGTCGCAGGTGCGTCCTGTGGATAGCCGCGTTGAGCCCACAGTATGCCTCGTGCCCGGCCGCTACGAAAACACCGTAGCATGTACTCCCGAAACGTCCCGGGATGGTCGTGGTGTATGGCCATTCCGGCGACGAGAATACCGTTGTTACGAAGTAAGCGTCGTCCGAGTTCGACGTCACTATATGCTGGCAGGATCGAGTCGAATCCCCCCGACCCAATGATCGCCTCCCGCCGGTAGGCGCAGTTCCCGCCGTTCACGTAGGGCGGGTCAGGCAGGTCACCCTCGGCGGCGTCGTTCACGTACCAGGGGCCGAACGTTTCGTAATAATAGACCGATTTTCGCAGTTGGGAGTAGAGGTTGATTTGGTCGATTCCCACGACTCGCCCACCAAAGGCGACCATCTGCGGATAGACATTTAGTGCGCGAAACAGATCGGAGAGCCATCCAGCCGCTGGCACGCAGTCGTCGTCAAGAAACGCCAGGACATCTCCTTTCGCAACCTCGATGCCAGCGTTTCGCCCCCGCGCGATTCCCACTTGAGAATCGATGGGCACCGTGCGGTAATGGGGTTGCGTTGAAACCCAGTCATATGCAGGGCAGCCGTCGAAGACCAGCACGATTTCGGTCTGGACGTGCGGGTGTTTCTCGAATTGGCGGTCGACCGCCACGCAGAGTCGTCGGCACATGTCGCTGCGATTGCGTGTGGCGACGATGACACTCACTTTAAGGCCGTCACCCGAGTATCTGGTCAAGCGCCACCCCCAGGCGCGATAGCTCGTCACTGAGTTCGCCAGTCGTTACATACACATGGCCATGCATGCCAAGGCTACGTCCCATCTCGACCCACGACGGAGTGTCGTCCACATAGAGGGTTCGAGCGAGGACCAGCGACGTCGTGTCCACGACGAACCTATAGGTACGAGGGTCGGGCTTGGCGCACGCAATGTCCGCCGAGCAGAAGACGCGATCGGCAAAACTCAGCATCCCATGGTAGGCCAAGTCGTCCCACAGCCGCGCAGTCGCGTTCGACAAGAAGATCACCCGCACACCGGCCTCCTTGACTGCCGCCAGCAGGTCTACCACGCCTCGGTTCAGCTCGCCGTGGTAGTCAAGCCACGCGTCGACCGCCTGCCGAGGCAAGGTGCGACAAATGCGTCGTCGCCACTCAGCATGGTCGATTGTTCCGATCGTGGCGAGCTTCGCGGCGGGAGACTTTAGCGTGGTCTTAAGAAGGGACCCAGTAGGTAGGTTATATCGGCCCTCGATACCTGTCGAAACCGCCTCATCGAACAAGATCACGACATTACCGACGTCACACAGGATTGCCTCGATCCGACTGACAGGCTCACTGGCTCGCACGAGCACCACTACCTCACCCGGCCCTATCAAACATCGCCTCTTCTCTCTGAGCTTGACCCCGTAGCACAATCACATCGATCAGCCACATCGATCACCTCCGAGGGTAAGCACACCTGGCTGCCAGAGCACAGACCTGGTGACGGAACCAGCCACTTGAGCACCATCAGCCTCGTTGTCGGCGTAGCCATGTCGTCACCGCGCGAGTGCAGGTGTACCCCCACATAGGCGGGGGTCATCGGATGGTCCGGACGCGCCAGCGGGACAGCGTCGGGTGGGGTAACTGTCCTGGGCGGTGGTGTTGTGTCCGGTTTGCGGTGGTGCCGGTGCCGGTGAACAGTCCCTGTAGCCCGAGGTGGATGCCGTGAGATGGGTCCGGCCGTCCCGCCCTGGGGAACCTTCGGGGAGGAAGCGGGGGGCGGGAGGGCCGGAGCCTGCGAGGGACAGTGCGCGGACCGCACAGGACTGCGGGCAGCGCGCCGGTGTCACGGGGGCGATCGGGGCCCGTGGTCATCAGGCAGGATCGACCGGGCGGGTTTTCCGCAACGGGTGCGGGCGGGGTGCCTAGTCTCAGGTCGGCGGCGAGGTAAGAGAGCAGCATGGTCATATCGGGCTGGTGCAGTAGTCAGTAACTTGCTTTGAGGTGGATTCGGCAGGTCCGGCGTCGGAGCCCGATCATCGTGCTGGGCGCCGGCAGGAGCGGCAGCGGCCCCGCCGGTCGATCGGGTGATCGAGCAGCAGCAGGTACAACGCTGCGCTGACCCGGTACAGAATCAAGTTGGCCCCCCTCGATGGCACTGGGCCCGGCCTGCGCGGCCTGGCGGAGGACCCCGCCCAGTACGTCACAAACGAGGCGATGATTGGTCTGCTCGACGGTCAGGCTGCTGGTCACCGGTCTCACGCCGGCACCGTCTGCCTTGCCATGTGATCTCCTTGGGACTTGTGCTGGTGGCTTGTCGTGCGTTGGTGCTTCGTTGCTCCCACAGCGTGGTGTCGATCACGAGTGGTGGGGCCTGCCGCGGGTGGGAATTTTTCCCCGCTCATCGTCATGGCGTTGACCTGGGTAAACAAACCGCTGATAGGCAAGGACTTCCGTTCGGTCAGGCTGTTGGGCTCCCCACGTCTGGCCAGTCGGGGCTACCGTTTCGCCGCGACTTCGGTACGGCAGGTGACTCATGGGGGTGGGCGATGGCGCGCAAGGCGGGGGCCTCGGAGAAGGCCCAGCGTGATCAGCTACGCGAGCGGATGCGGGGTTACGGGTGCACGGTGGCCCAGATCGCCACCGAGATGGCCCGCCGGTTCGACCTGCGTCCCAGGGCGGCGTGGCGCCACGCGCTGGGGTGGCCGCAGTGGAAGCTGGCCCAGCGGTACAACACCCTGCACTCCGGAGCCCGGCTGTCAGACAATCGGGTCAGCGAGTTCGAGGCCTGGCCGCACGGCGGCAGCCCACCCAGCCCGCGTTACCTCGCCCAGCTCGCCGCCACCTACGGCTACGGCTGCACCCCCGCCGCGCTCGTCGACGCCGACGACCTGGAACACCTCACCCCCGCCGACCGCAGCCTGCTCACCACGGGCCACCCACCCATGGAGGTCACGACCAGGGCGGCGGACTCTCCCCTCCGCGCCACGGTGCGTGACCACGCTGACCCCGGCCGCGCGGTGCAGCGCGCAGGCGGTGACACTGGTGTCTTCTGGGGGAGCCGACGCCTCGTGCGCTGCGACGCACGGGGCCTGCCGGTCCGCGAGGAGGTCATCATGGCAGCCGAGGAATCCGCCCAGTTCCATCGCTGGAGCGCCACCACCAACATCGATGACGATGTGCTCGACCAAATGACCGCCGACGTCGCCGAACTCGCCCGCCGCTATCAGATCGACCCACCCGCCACGGTGTTCTCCAACTTGCTCGGTGCCCGCGAGGACGTATTCACCCTGATCGCGGGGCGCCAGCAGCCCCGCCACACCACCAGCCTGTACAAGATTGCCGGACAGCTGTGCGGTCTGGTGGCCCAGGCCACGTTCGACCTGGGGCATCCGCACGCCGCTGATACTCACGCCCGCACCGCGCTGCACTGCGCCGAGATGTCCGGCTACACCCCGCTGCGAGCCTTCGTCCGCTATGTGCAGTCCAACATGGCCTACTGGGACGGGCGCTACGACGAGGCTGCCCAGCTCATGGAGTCCGCCCTGCCCGATGCCACTAGCGGCACCGCCCTGCTGCGGCTGGCCAGCCAGCAGGCCCGGATCAACGCCGCCCGCCACCAACCGGGCGAGGTCAGCCGCGTCCTGGCGCTCGCCGCGACCGCCCCCACCGAACGCACCCCCGACGAACCAGGCATCCTCGGCTTCGACGCCGGGACCGCCGCCTACTACGCCAGCGAAGCCCACTACGCCCTAGGCGGCACCGACCATCTGGACGCCGCCGTGGACTGGGCGCACACCGCCCTAGACGAGTTCACCGCCCAGTCCCGACCCAAGGCCCTGTACCTCGCGGCCGCCCGCTTCGACCTCGCACTGGCCTATCTGGCCCGAGGTGAGCTGGAGGCAGTCGGTGAGCACCTAGCCCCGATCCTGCGCTCCACCGACGCCGAGTACCGCACTGTGCCGATCATCGGGCGGGCCTGGTCCCTGCATGCCCTGCTGGGCCAGCGCACCGACCTCGCCTCCAGCACCCTGGCGACACTGCGCGACGACCTCGCCGAGTTCGTCACCGACCCCGCTCCCACCCCGCCAGAACTGGAGCCGGGCACCACCACCTGACCCGCCCCGGACCGGACAAGGGCACACGCGCATGCGAACGGGTGCCGCCGCAGTACCCCGGCATGGGAACAGCTCCTCGGCCATGCGCACCGCCACCACCTCGTCGTCCCGCCAGCAAGCAGGTGGCGCCGAGCATCGCGCCCAACCGGGGCGAATGCCGTCACCGGCTAGGTCGCGCGACACCGGCGTCAGCAGGAGGCTCACGGTCCCTACCCTCGCACGCACCACCGAGCGGTAGCGATGACGTCCATGCGCGCGCTAGAGGTGTGTGCTGGCGGGGAGTCGGCCCAGGATCGGCAGGGGTGCGAAGGCTTCGGCGTAGCGCACGCCGATGCGGCCACCGTGCAGCCGGCCGAGCGTCTGGGCCATCGGCGCGAAGTGCTCGTCGATGGGTTGGGAACCGTGCTCGGCCAGGGCGCGCATCTTCGTCTCCCACACGCTGGTCACGTCCACGATCACCGGCAGGTGCAAGGGGCGGCCGTCACGGCGGAGGTTGTGGTATCCGTCGCAGGTGTAGATCCGGCGCGGGTACCCGGTCGCGATCACGACCTCGGGAACAGCGGTGAGCAGAGTCTGCGCGGTCCGCTGGTGGTCGGGGTGGATGTCGTCGGGGTTGTGGGTGATCACGACCTCGGGGCGCAGTTCGGTGAGCAGGCCGCGCACCATGTCGGCGGTGAGCTCGTCGACCAGGCGCAGCGCGGCGCCGAGGGCCTCGGCGCCGGCAGCGGCCTCCTGGTCGCGTACCTCGTCGGTTCGGGGTACTGCGACGGTGACCGACGCCCCGGCCTGGGCGTGAATGGCCAACGTGCCACCGGCCCACAGCTCCGCGTCGTCGGGGTGGGCCATGACCGTCAGCACCGAGCCGGCTGGGCTCACCACAGGCCGAGTTGCTCGACGACATCTGCCGGGCGGGGCAGCTGCGGGCTGGCGTGGCCGGTGGGCCACCGCGACAGGTCCAGGCCGGTATTCAGGCGGATCATGTCACGCCATGTGAGGGCGAGCTCGAACTGCTCGGCCACCGCCCGGGCGCGGCCGGTGGCGAGGCGACCCGAGGAGGGCAGGTCATCGAGGGTGAGGCCGCCATTCAACAGCGTCGCCGCGGTCTTCGCGCCGATGCCGTGCACCCCGGGGATCTCGTCGGCAGCATCTCCGGCCAGCGCCCGGAAATCGGCCCACTGTGCGGGGGTGACCTGGTGGCGGGTGTGCACTTCGTCGGGAGTCACGAGCTTGCGCCCGGCGCGGAATCGGGTGTTGAGGACCACGACGCGATCGGTAATGAGCTGGTAGTAGTCCCTGTCCCGGGACAGGATGATCACTTGGCGGGGTGGAATGGTCGCGTGGACCACGGTGGCGATCACGTCGTCGGCTTCGGCGTACTCCAGCTCGATCCAGGCGATGCCGCAGTGGTCCAGGCCCCGTTTGACGTCGGGCAGGAATTGCAGCGGTAGCAGCGCCTGGTCGTCTTTGGGCCGGCTGGCCTTGTAGCCATCGTGGGTCTGTTGGCGGCTCGCGGCGCCATGCTCACCGTCGAAGACCACGATGACCTCGGGAGCAGCGCCGGGCATGTCGTCGCGGCTCGCGACCCGTAGCAGCGCGAAGAAAGCGAACAGACCGGTGAGCAGCCGCCTCTTGTCGCGGGAGTAGATCGGCGCGGGGAACCCGAAGGTCGCCCCCCACAGCAGGTTGTGCCCATCAACGAGCAGCAACGGGACCTGACCGCCGGTGCCGTCGAAGGTCGGCATCGGGAGTGTCTGCTGGAGGGGAAGTCGACTCATCAGCTCACCACCTCCACGGCGGACCGTCGAGGGCGCGTCCATCG
>JBOHHF010000457.1:0-5972 GCA_050700495.1 Pseudonocardiaceae bacterium | reverse complement strand
AGATGGCGATGCCGCTGGTGGCACCGATAGCACGGCGCCCGACCTGCTCTACATCGACCTGCACCTGGTGCACGAGGTCACCAGCCCGCAGGCGTTCGACGGTCTGCGGCTGGCGGGCCGACCGGTCCGCCGACCGGATCTGACGATCGCTACCGAGGATCACAATGTCCCCACTACGGACATCGAGCTACCGATCGCCGATGAGGTGTCCCGCACGCAAGTGGAAACGCTGCGCCGCAACTGCGCGGAGTTCGGTGTGCGGTTGCATCCGATGGGCGACGTCGAACAGGGCATCGTGCACGTCGTGGGACCTCAGCTGGGCCTCACCCAGCCGGGGATGACGGTGGTCTGCGGTGACTCCCACACCTCTACACACGGGGCCTTCGGTGCGCTGGCGTTCGGCATCGGCACGTCCGAGGTGGAGCATGTGCTGGCCACTCAGACTCTGCCGCTGCGCCCGTTCAAGACCATGGCCGTGGTTGTGCGAAGCCGCGATGGATCGCTTCCTGCCAGCGTCACCAGCAAGGACATCATCCTGGCTGTGATCGCCCGGATCGGCACCGGCGGCGGCCAGGGTTATGTGCTGGAGTACCGCGGAAACGTGATCGAGCAGTTGTCCATGGAAGCCCGGATGACGGTCTGCAACATGTCGATCGAGGCGGGTGCCCGGGCTGGGATGATCGCACCGGACGCCACCACGTTCGACTACCTGGCCGGCCGGCCGCACGCTCCTGCGGGTCCGCAGTGGGATGCGGCGGTGCAGTACTGGCACTCGTTGCACACCGATGACGATGCCGCCTTCGACGCCGAGGTACACATCGACGCCCACACTCTGACGCCGTTCGTGACCTGGGGCACCAACCCCGGGCAGGGTCTGCCGCTGTCCGGTCAGGTGCCCGATCCCGAGCAGATCGCCGACGAGGGTGAGCGGCTCGCGGTACGTAAGGCACTGTCCTACATGGACCTGACGCCTGGTACGCCGCTGCGTGAGATCGCGGTGGACACGGTGTTCCTCGGATCGTGCACCAACGGGCGGATCGAGGACCTGCGGGCGGCCGCGGCGGTGCTCGCCGGCCGCCGGGTGCGTGACGGAGTGCGGATGCTCGTGGTTCCCGGCTCGATGCGGGTGCGCGCTCAGGCTGAAGCCGAGGGACTGCACGAGGTGTTCACCGCGGCTGGTGCCCAGTGGCGCTCGGCAGGCTGTTCGATGTGCCTGGGGATGAACCCCGATCAACTTGCAGTCGGCGAGCGCTGCGCGTCGACGTCCAACCGCAACTTCGAGGGTCGCCAAGGCAAGGGCGGCCGCACCCACCTGGTCTCGCCGCTGGTGGCGGCGGCCACCGCGGTGCGCGGTACCCTCTCGGCCCCCGCCGATCTGGACTGAGTCGTGAGTGGGTAACAGTGTTATGGCACCTAATGCCACTCACAAGCAAGGAGCGAAGCGACGTGCATAAGTTCACCCAGCATACTGGCGTTGGCGTCCCGTTGCGTCGCTCCGATGTGGACACCGATCAGATCATCCCTGCGGTCTACCTCAAACGGGTCAGCCGCACCGGATTCGAGGACGGGTTGTTCGCGGCGTGGCGCGCCCACGAGGACTTCGTGCTCAACCACGAGGCCTACCGCTGCGGCAGCGTGCTGGTTGCCGGGCCGGACTTCGGCACTGGATCGTCACGGGAACATGCGGTCTGGGCGTTGATGAACTATGGTTTCCGGGTGGTGATCTCGCCGCGGTTCGGTGACATCTTCCGAGGCAACGCGGGTAAGCAAGGTTTGCTTGCAGCCCAGTGCGAGCGGGCCGACGTCGAACTGCTCTGGAAGCTACTGGAGACCGAGCCGGGCACCGAGGTCACGGTCGATCTCTCGGAGCAGACCGTGCAGGCTAAGGACCTCACGGTGAGTTTCGCCATCGACGGCTACACCCGTTGGCGGCTGCTGGAAGGATTGGACGATATCGCGCTAAGCCTGCGCCACGCCGAGGCGATCGACGCATTCGAGACCCAGCGATCGTCCTGGCTGCCGACCACCAGCTCGGTCGCCAAAGGCTGATCGTCGACCAGATTCTCGTTGCAGGGCAGGACTGTGTGGCCTCACCTGGGGGATTCTGGTGTGGCGCATGGTGTTCGGGCGCTATCCGCCATACGGTGATCCACGATGGCAGCGATCAGATGGCCGGGATGGTGCTGTGGGAGGCGGAAATGAACAAGACTCAACTGATCGACGCCCTCGCGGAGCGCCTTGGTGACAAGAAGATCGCCGCAGCCGCGGTGGCAGGTCTGGTCGACGTGGTGGTTCGGACGGTGACCGCGGGTGACAAGGTCACCATTACCGGTTTCGGCGTCTTCGAGAAGCGGGCGCGGGCGGCGCGGATGGCGCGTAACCCTCGCACCGGGCAATCGGTGAAGGTCAAGAAGACCAACGTCCCTACCTTTCGTCCAGGCACGCTGTTCCGCGAGGTCGTGAGTGGGACGCGCAAGCTGCCGCGGGCGGGCGCGAGCACCAACGGGGCAGCCGCGACGCGTCCGGCCGCCTCCGCCACACCGCACTTCGCGACGAGCAAGGCGCCGGCCGCCAGCCCGACCGCAGCGACCGAGGTGCAGGCCACCGCGACCAGGACAGAGACGAAAGCAGCGACCAAGGCGGCCAAAGCGGCCACCAAAGCAGCGAAGGTGACCAAGGCAGCGAAGAAGGAGCCCAAAGCCCTGAAGGTCCCCACAGCGGCCCCTACCAAGGTCACCCCGAGGAAGGCGGTCAAGAAGTCCGCCACCAACAAGTGAGGGTCTACCCAGCGTGAGGATGTGCCAGCGCGGGTGTGTTCAAACCAGCGCTTCGTGGTAGTAGTCGGCGATCAGCAGGGCAAGTGGTTCGCTGCCGAAGAACAACCCCCAACAGCTGCCTTTACGGCTGGGCACCTCAGCCAGGTCGAGCCCAGCCGCTTCGGTCAACTTGCTGACCAGATCGGGAATCACACCGCCCTGGCTGCATACCACGGCCGGACTTCCAGGCTCGTCGGCGATCTCGGTCAGCCTGCTGATGCTGGCCGCGGGATCGGCCAGGTAGCTCTCCTCGGACAACCGCGGTTCCTCGATGATCGATACTCCGAGGTCAATTGCGAGACCTTCCACGCTCTGGCGACACCGCAGCGGTGGCGCCGAATACACCCGCTGCGCTCCGAACAGCGGCAGTAGCGCCCGCAGGGCGTCGGCCTGCTGCCAGCCTGCTTTGGTCAGCGGGCGCAGCTCATCGTCGCCTTGCCACTCCTCCCGCTCACCCGCCTCGCCATGCCGAACCAGCAACACGGTGTGGGTGCTGGCGGTCGCGCCGTCGAAGCCGGCCAGCAGCGTTCGATCATGCTCGTAACTCAGAAGATCGGACGCTTTAGCCGGAGGCAGCCAGCGCAGCTCGTCCACCTCGTCACTGGGGCGAAAGCTGCCACCCGTGGAACGTGCCGCCCAGTAGTGCGCTACCTTCTCGCCCCCGGAAACCCGATAACGGGTGTTGCCCACCCTGGCGCCGAGTGCGACGGTGTGTCCGGTCTCCTCGGCCACCTCGCGGACCGCAGTGTGCGGCAGCGTTTCCCCGGAGTGCGGCTTGCCCTTGGGAAGCGACCAGTTGTCATAGCGAGGCCGGTGCACCAATGCCACCTCGACATCACCGGACGGCGACAGTTGCCACACGACAGCGCCCGCGGCGATCAGTCCCGGCACAGTTCATTCCTCCTGCGGTGCCGGAGAATCTCCTGCACCTGGTGGTCGCGGACGGTGGATCCGTCTGTGGGGGAGACACTCCACGAGCCATCCGGTTCCAAGACCCAGCATCGGGTCGCCGGGTCCAGAGCGGAGTCGAGCATCGCGTCCAGCTCGTTGGTCACGTCCTGGTGTGCCACCCGCACCAGTACTTCCACCCGGCGGTCCAGGTTACGGTGCATGATGTCGGCGCTGCCGATCCAGTGCTCGCCGGCCCCCACGAAGTGAAAGACCCGCGAGTGCTCCAGGAAGCGACCCAGGATCGATCGCACCCGGATGTTCTCCGACAGCCCCGGACGTCCGGGGATCAGTGCGCAGATACCGCGGACCACCAGGTCGACGGAGACACCCGCCAGCGCCGCTCGGTACAGCGCATCGATGACCTGCTCGTCCACCAGAGAGTTGACCTTGATCCGGATCCCGGCCGGGCGGCTCGCCCGAGCGCGGAGGATCTCACCCTCGATCCTTTCCACGATGCCGCGCCGGATGCCATAGGGCGCTACCAGCAGGCTGCGGTAGCGAGTCTGCCGCGCGTAACCGGTCAGTGTATTGAACAGATCGGTGAGGTCGGCACCGATCGCCGGCTCGGCGGTGAACAACCCGATGTCCTCGTAGAGTCCGGCGGTCTTCGGATGGTAATTGCCGGTGCCGATGTGGCAGTACCGGCGGATCGTCGAACCTTCCTGGCGCACCACCAGCGAGGTCTTGCAGTGCGTCTTGAGCCCCACCAACCCGTACGCCACATGCGCCCCGGCGCGTTCCAGCTCCCTAGCCCACTTGATGTTGGCCTGCTCGTCGAATCGCGCCTTGAGCTCCACCAGGGCGACGACCTGCTTGCCCGCCTTGGCCGCGTCGATCAGCGCGCGGACGATGGGGGAGTCACCGGACGTCCGGTAGAGCGTCTGCTTGATCGCCAGTACGTCGGGATCCAATGCGGCCTGTTCGATGAAACGCTGCACACTAGTGGAGAACGAGTCGTAGGGATGGTGTACCAGCACGTCACCGTCGCAGAGGGCGGCGAACACGTCCTTGGGTGTCTCGCCTTCGCCGAAGGCCGGGTGCGTCACCGGGATGAACGGCTCGTCCTTCAACTCCGGGGTGGGCAGCGCGTAGACCTGCCACATACACGACAGGTCGAGCAGGCCGGGCACCTCGACCACGTCGTGGGGATCGACGTCGAGCTCGCGCAGCAGCACCTTCAGCACGCGCTCGCTCATCGTGTCGGCCACCTCCAGGCGCACGGGTGGACCGAAGCGGCGGCGCGCCAGCTCCCGCTCCAACGCCTTCAGCAGGTCTTCGTCGCGGTCTTCGTCGACCTCGAAATCGGCGTTGCGAGTGATCCGGAAGATGTGCCAGTCCACTACCTCCATGCCGGCGAACAGCTCCCCGAGATGGGCTCCGATCAGCTCCTCCAAGGGGAGGAACGTGGCGGGTGGCGACCTGCGGTCGCTCTGGTCGCTGTCCACCCGGACCAGGCGTGGCACGTTGTTGGGCACCTTGACCCGGGCGAAACGCTCGAGGCGGCTGTCGGGATCACGCACCATCACTGCCAGGTTCAGCGACAATCCGGAGATATAGGGGAACGGGTGTGCAGGATCGACCGCCAACGGGGTGAGCACCGGGAAGATCTGATCGGAGAAGTAGTTCGACAGCCTTAGCCGCTGTTCATCGTCGAGGTCCGACCATGTGACGAATGTGACGTCCTGCTCTGCGAGCTGCGGTGCAACCTCGTCGAGGAATACTCGGGCGTGGATCTCGGCGAGCTCCCGGCTGCGCATCGCGATCCGGGTCAGCTGCTCGCGGGGGGACAGCCCGTCGGCGCTGCGCACCGACAGCCCGGCCTCGTCGCGGCGTTTGAGCCCGGCGACGCGCACCATGTAGAACTCGTCGTTGTTCGAGGCGACGATCGCCAGGAACTTCGCCCGCTCCAGCAGCGGCTGGCTGGCGTCCTCGGCAAGCGCCAGCACCCGGGCGTTGAAGTCCAGCCAGGACAGTTCCCGGTTGAGATAGCGGTCGTCGGGAAGGTCGGTGGCCGAGGGCAGCGGAGTCGCCGCTGGCAGAGCGGGCAGTACCGTCACCGTGGCACTGCGGGACGACGGGTTGCCAGGCGACGAGCCGTCGGTTGCGGCCGTCAGATCGGTGTCCTCGTCGTGCGTGCTCACCCGACTATTGTTCCGTACCTTGCGCCAGCCCGCCGCGCTCGTGAGTGCGTAACAGTGTTCTAAC
>JBOHHF010000456.1:0-34726 GCA_050700495.1 Pseudonocardiaceae bacterium | reverse complement strand
CGTCTTGCCGATGAACCACAGCGGACCCCACCAGCCGCCGTCCAGCGGCCCACCGGCCAGCGGCCACGGGGCGTGCCAGCCGCCCAAGAACAGCGTGGTCGCAATGGCCGAGACGGTGACCATGTTGATGTACTCGGCGAGGAAGAACAACGCGAACTTCAACGACGAGTACTCGGTGTGGAAACCACCCACCAGCTCCGACTCCGCCTCGGGCAGGTCGAAGGGCGCGCGGTTGGTCTCGCCGACCATCGCTACCACGAACACCGCGAAGCTGGGGAACAGCAGGAACACGAACCACCACTGCTGCGCCTGCGCGGCCACGATGTCCGCCGTGGACAGCGAGCCCGCGTACAGGATCACCGCGACGATCGACATCCCGAGGGCGATCTCATAGGAGATCACCTGAGCGGCGGAGCGCAACGCGCCCAGCAGCGGGTAGGGCGAGCCCGATGCCCAGCCCGCCAGCACGATCCCGTAGACGCCCAGCGAGGAGCAGGCCAGCACCACGAGCACCCCGACGGGCAGGTCGGTGATCTGGAGCACGGTCGGTTCACCGAAGATCGAGACCTCACCGCCGAGCGGGATCACCGAGAACGCCGTGAACGCCGTCACCGCGGAGATCACCGGAGCCAGCACGTACACCCGGCGATCGGCCAGGGCGGGCGTGATGTCCTCCTTGAACGCCAGCTTGAGGCCGTCGGCCAGGGACTGCAGCAGTCCGAAGGGCCCGACCCGGTTGGGGCCCGGCCGGTGCTGCATGCGCCCGACCACCCGGCGCTCCATCCAGATCATGAACAGGGTCATGACCATGAGGAAAACGAAGATCACGGCGACTTTCACCGCGATGATCCATAGTGGGTCGTCGGCGAGCAGCGCCTCGGTAGGCGTCATGGCTTCCCTCCCCACGCCGTTTTTGCCCCAGCTGTGTTGGACCCCGCTGTGTTGGATCCAGCTGTGTTGGATCCAGCTGTGTTGGACCCCGCGCCGTTGCCACTGCGCACGGTGACCACGGCGCCGTGGCCGGCGCCGAGGCTGCTACGGACGGTAGCGGGTCCGGAGTTACCCGGGATCCACACCACCCCGGTGGGCAGGTCGGCGGCCGCGGACGGCAGCGTCACCGAGCCCTGCCGGGTGGACACCGTAACCTTGGCCCCCAGGTGCACCCCGAGCTCGGTGGCGGTGGCCTCGGACAGCAGCGCCACGGCGGGCCGGGCGGTGCCGGCCAGGTGTGGCTCGCCGTCCTGCATCGATCCGTTGTCCAGCAACCTACGCCAGGTGGCCAGCACGGCCTGTCCGTCGCTGACCTGCGGCGGCGGTGCGGCGGCCACCTGGGGGGAATCCGGACGGGCGCCGGCATAGCTGCCGAGCGCGGCGAGGCCGGCCCACGCGGCGGCCGGGGTCTGGGTGAACAGATCGACGTCCATCTCGACGGCGAGGCTGTCCAACACGCGGCAGTCCGGCAGGATCGCGCCAACCCCCGAGCCGGCGGTGATCGTGGTGGCGAACTCGCGGCGGCGGCCTTCCCAGTCGAGGTAGCTGCCGGCCTTCTCCAGCGCGGACGCGATCGGCAGCACGACATCGGCCGCCGTAGTCACGGCCGACGGCCGCATCTCCAGGCTCACCACGAAGCCGGCCCGGCTCAGCGCCTGCTCGGCCAGCTTCGGGTCCGGGAGGTCGGCGGGATCCACACCACCGATGACCAGCCCGTCGAGCTGCCCGGCCGCTGCTGCGGCGAGGATCCCGGTGGTGTCGCGGCCAGACTGGCTCGACAGCGTCACGCCCCAGGCGCTCTCGATTTCGGCGCGGGCCACCGGGTCGGTGACCGGCCGGCCACCGGGCAGCAGGGTCGGCGCCGCACCGGCCTCCAGGGCACCGCGCTCGCCGGCTCGTCGCGGGATCCAGGCAAGCCGAGCCCCGGTACCCGCGGCCAGCCGGGCCACCGCGGAGTACAGCCCGGGCACCTCGGCGGCGCGCTCACCGACCAGCAGCACCGCCCCGGGCGCGCGCAACGCATCCAGCATCGGACCGCCCAGCGTGTCCAGAGCCACCGGCTCAGCACCGGGCGGCACCCGCAGCAGCGTGCCGGAGGTCTTGCGCACCGCGACCGTGGTGAACTGCCCGAGGTGAAATACCGGCATGGCGCGGTCCCGAGCAGCGCGGCGCAGCCGCAGGAAGACGATCGGTGACTCCTCCTCCGGCTCGAAAGCCACGCAGACCACCGCGGGGGCAGCGCTGAGGTCGCGGTAGGTCACCCCGCCGGTGTCAGGAGTGACGCCGACCACGTGCGCGGCGAGAAAGTCCAGCTCCTCGGCCGAGTGCGGCCGTGCGCGGAAGTCGATGTCGTGGGTGCCCAGCGCGACCCGGGCGAACTTGGCGTAGGCGTAGGCATCCTCGATGGTGAGCCGGCCGCCGGCGAGCACCCCGACACCGCGATCCCGGCTCGCGAGCAGCCCAGTGGCCGCGGTCTGCAGCGCTTCGGTCCACGACGCCGGCTTCAGCTCACCGTAGGTGTCCCGGATCAGCGGCCGGGTGATCCGGTCCTCACCACGAGTGTACTCGAAGGCGAAGCGGCCCTTGTCGCAGTTCCACTCCTCGTTGACCTCGGGATCGTGACCCGCGAGCCGGCGCAGCACGATGCCACGCCGCCAGTCGGTGCGCTGCGCACAGCCCGAAGCACAGTGTTCGCACGCCCCCAGGGTGGAGACCAGGTCGAAGGGCCGGGACCGGAACCGGTAGGCAGCACTGGTCAGCGCGCCTACCGGGCAGATCTGGATGGTGTTGCCGGAGAAGTAGGACTGGAAGGGCTGATCGACCGCTACCCCCACCTGCTGGTGAGGCCCGCGCTCGAGCATGTCGATGAACGGGTCCCCGGCGATCTGCTCGGAGAACCGGGTACAGCGCGCGCAGAGCACGCAACGCTCCCGGTCCAGCAGCACCTCCGACGAGATCGGGATCGGTTTGGCGAAGGTGCGTTTGGTCTCGACGAACCGGGAGTCCCCCCGGCCGTTGGACAGCGCCTGGTTCTGCAGCGGGCACTCGCCGCCCTTGTCACAGATCGGGCAGTCCAGCGGATGGTTGATCAGCAGCAGTTCCATCACACCCTGCTGCGCCTTGTCCGCTACCGCTGAGGTGTGCTGGGTCTTGACGACCATGCCGTCGGCGACCGTGATGCTGCAGCTGGCCTGCGGCTTGGGCATCGGACGTCCACCCATCTCCACCTCGACCAGGCACTGCCGGCAGGCGGCGACCGGGTCGAGCAGCGGGTGGTCACAGAACCGCGGGACGATGATGCCCAGCCGCTCGCAGGTTCGGATCACCAGCTCGCCCTTGGGCGCGTCGACTTCGCGGCCGTCGATGGTCAGCCGGACGTGCCCCTCGGGCACGGCGTCCGGGAGCGAGCCGCTGCCGGCCTGCTGTGCCAGCGTCATCGGTGTGATCCTGACTCTGCAAGCGTGACCTGCTGGGCCGATTCGCCGAACCCGGGTTGCTGGGCACACAGGTTCAGGAACTCCGGCCGGAAGTACTTGATCGCACTGGTGATCGGGCTGGCAGCTCCGTCACCGAGCGCGCAGAACGACCGGCCCAGGATGTTGTCGCAGATGTCCAGCATGGTGTCCACGTCCGACGGAGTGCCCTCGTGGCGCAGCATCCGCTGCAGGATCTGGACCAACCAGTAGGTCCCCTCCCGGCAGGGGGTGCACTTACCACAGGACTCGTGCTCGTAGAACTCGGTCCACTTCAGCACCGCCCACGGCACGCTCACCGTCTGGTTGAAGACCATGAGCGCGGTGGTGCCCAGCATGGAACCGGCCGCCGCGGCGCCCTCGAAGTCCAGCGGGATGTCGAGGTGCTCGGCGGTGAGCAGCGGGGTGGACGACCCGCCCGGTGTCCAGAACTTCAGCGGGCCGCCCTTCATCCCGCCGGCCATGTCCAGCAGTTCGCGCAGCGTGGTGCCCATGGGAGCCTCGTACTGGCCCGGCCGCTGCACGTGCCCGGAAATCGAGTAGATCTTGGGTCCGGGGGACTTCTCGGTGCCCATCGCGCGGAACCAGTCCGACCCACCGTTGACGATATAAGGCACGCTGCAAATGGTTTCGACGTTGTTCACCACGGTGGGGGCGGCGTAGAGCCCGGAGGTGGCCGGGAACGGCGGCTTGAGCCGGGGCTGGCCACGCCGGCCCTCCAGCGAGTCCAGCAGCGCGGTCTCCTCGCCGCAGATGTAGGCACCCGCGCCGGCGTGAATGACGATATCGAGGTCGAATCCGGAGCCGAGGATGTCCTTGCCCAGATATCCGGCCTGATAGGCCTCGGTGACGGCCTGCTGCAGCCGTCGGTTGCAGTGCAACATCTCGCCGCGCACGTAGATGTAGCACTCGTGGGCGCGGATCGCGTAGCTGGTGATGATGCAGCCCTCGATCAGCGAATGCGGGTCGGCCATCATCAACGGCACGTCCTTGCAGGTGCCTGGCTCTCCCTCATCTGCATTGATCACCAGGTACTTGGGCTTGGCTGCCGGCCCGGTGGGCTGCTCACCCGGCTTGGCCTGCGGGATGAAGCTCCACTTCAGCCCGGTGGGAAAGCCCGCGCCGCCGCGTCCCCGCAAGCCAGAGTCCTTGATCAGCTGGATGAGCTGGTCAGGCTGCGCGGCCAGCGCGGTACGCAGCGCCGTGTACCCCTCAAGCTGGGTGTAGGTGTCGAGAGTCCAGGACTTCGGCGACAGCCACCGCCGGGTCAGCACCGGGGTGAGCGTCCGCTCGGTCACGGCTCCTCCTGCTCTATCTGAGGCTGGGTTACTTCTTGTCGGCAACTGTAGGCAGCGAGACCTCGTCCGGCATCGAGGGCGCCTGCCAGCCCTGCTCCTCGGCAAGCCGGTTGCCGGCCAGCGTCTCGCCCGCCGCCGACGGCGCATCCACCGCGGCCCGCAGCTGAGCCGGTGTGCCGAAGAAGCCGGCCAGCTCCAGCTCGACAGTCCTCCAGTCGGTCAACGGGGCACCACGGGTCGGTGCCGGCCGGTCCCCGCGGCGCAGCGCGTCCACCAGTGTCACGGCCGATTCCGGGGTCTGATTGTCGTAGAACTCGTAGTTGACCTGCAGCACCGGAGCCAGATCGCAGGCGGCCAGGCACTCGGCATGCTCCAGCGTGATCGAGCCCTTCGAGCCCGGCGTACCTGAGGTCTCCTCGTGGCCGACTCCGAGGCGCTTGCGCAGCCTGGCGTAGATCTCGTCGCCACCCAGCGCCGCGCACAGCGTGTTGGTACAGACGCTGACCAGGTGCTCGCCGCCGGGCTTGCGCTTGTACATCGTGTAGAAGGTGGCCACCGCGCTCACCTCGGCGGTGGTGATCTCCAGTAGTTGCGCGCAGTACACGATCCCGGCCTGGCTGACGTGCCCCTGGGCACTCTGCACCAGATGCAGCAAGGGCAGCAAAGCTGATCGTGGCTGCGGGTAGCGCGCGATGATCTCCTGAGCCCGCCGCCAGGTCTGCTCGTCGAAGACGCTGGTGTCGACTCGCAGGGGTCGCTCCACCGCCACGTCCTCAACGGTGGACCAGGTGGTGGGGGCGGCCTGTTCGGCGGCTCGTGAGGCATCCGCGGGTCGCGCGGTGAAAGCCGGTTTATTGGCCGGTTTATTGACGCGGCGGCTCACCGGTCCACACCTCCCATCACCGGATCGATCGACGCCACCGCGGCGATGACGTCGGCCACCAGGCCGCCCTCGCTCATCGCCGGCATGGACTGCAGGTTGACGAAGCTGGGATCCCGGACGTGCACCCGCAGCGGCCTGGTCCCCCCATCGGAGACCAGGTGGTAGCCCAGCTCACCGCGCGGGGACTCCACCGCGACGTAGGCCTGACCCGCCGGCACTGCGAAGCCCTCGGTGACCAGCTTGAAATGGTGGATCAGCGACTCCATGGACTGCCCCATGATCTTGCGGACGTACTCCAGCGAGTTGCCCATCCCGTCGGCGCCGATGGACAGTTGCGCCGGCCACGCGACCTTGGTGTCCTCCACCATCACCGGGCCGGGTTCCAATTTGTCCAGGCACTGCGCCACGATCCCGAGTGACTGGTGGATCTCCTCCACCCGCAGCAGGTAGCGGGCGTAGCAGTCGGCGTCGGTGGAGGTGGGGACCTCGAAGTCGTATTCCTCGTAGCCGCAGTAGGGCTCGACCTTGCGCAGGTCCCACTCCAGCCCGGCGCAGCGCAGGATCGGGCCGGTGATGCCCAGCTGCAGGCAGCCGTCCAGCGGCAGGTAACCCACCTTGTGCAGGCGCTGCTTCCAGATCGGTTGGCCGGTGAGCAGCTTGTCGTAGTCCGGCAGCCGGGAGTCCATCACCTTCAGGAAGTCCCGGATCTTGGCGTCATAACCTTCGGGCAGGTCCTGGGCAACGCCACCGGGCCGGATGAACGCGTGGTTCATCCGCAGACCGGTGAGGAATTCCAGCAGGTGCAGGACCTCCTCGCGCTCCCGGAACCCGGCGGTCATCCCGGTCAGCGCGCCGAGCTCCATCCCGCCAGTCGCGATCGCCACCAGGTGGGAGCTGACCCGGTTGAGCTCCATGAGCAGCACCCGGATCACCTGCGCCCGCCGCGGCACGGTGATCCCGAGCAGTTTTTCGGTCGCCAGGCAGTAGCCGGCCTCGTTGAACAGTGGCGCCAGGTAATCCATCCGGGTCACGAAGGTGACGCCCTGGGTCCAGGTCCGGTATTCGCAGTTCTTCTCGATACCGGTGTGCAGGTAGCCGATCACCGAGCGGGCCTGGGTGACGATCTCGCCCTCCAACTCCAGCACCAGCCGCAGCACACCGTGCGTGGAGGGGTGTTGCGGCCCCATGTTGATGACGATGCGCTCGTCATGCTTGAAGTCCTCAAGCATGCTGTCCCAGTCACCACCGGTGACGGTGTAGATCCGGCCCTCGGTGGTCTCCCGCGCGGTGGCAGTGGTGGTATCGGGATCCGGACCGGTGCCGTCAGTGGCCCCCGTGTCACTGGCGGTTCCACTGGCGACCGTGTGCGCTGGTTCAGTCCGGCGGCTCATGAGTACGCCCTCCGCTGGTCCGGCGGGGGGATCTCGGCTCCCTTGTACTCCACCGGGATCCCGCCGAGCGGGTAGTCCTTGCGCTGCGGGTGCCCGTCCCAGTCGTCGGGCATGAGGATGCGGGTCAGCGCCGGGTGGCCGTCGAAGACGATGCCGAACATGTCCCAGGCCTCCCGCTCGTGCCAGTCGGCGGTCGGGTAGACCTCGACCACGCTGGGCACATGGGCGTCGTCGACGGCGACGGCGACCTCGAGGCGGATCCGGCGCCGGTAGGTCATCGAGGTGAGGTGGTAGACGGCGTGCAGCCGCTGCGCGACCTCGGTGCCGTAGTCCACGCCTGATACCGAGCTGCACAGCTCGAAGCGCAACGCCGGATCGTCACGCAGGGTGCGGCACAACCCTACTATGTGCTCGCGGCGCACATAGTAGGTGATCTCCCCGCGATCCACGGTGATCTGCTGGATCGCCTCGGCGGGCACTCCGCGCTCGCGCATCGCGGCGAGCAACTCGTCGGTGAACTCGTCGAACCAGCCGCCATAGGGTCGCTGCGCCGCAGCCGGGACGTAGGCCGGTAGCGCCAGCCCACCGAATCCAGAGGTGTCTCCGGAACCGCGAACGCCGAACATGCCCTGCCGGGCCCGGCCGGCGACCACACCGCTGCGAGCCTCGTGTTCAGCCTGCTCTTCCCCGCTCCGCTCGGCCGAGCTGTACTGACCGGGTGCGAGGTCCTTGCCGTTGTCGGGGTCCTTGTCCTTGCCAGCCATGCCGCTCACTGCTTCCGGGCTTGTTCGGGGGCACGCTTGGGCGCGTAGCGCGCCGAAGAGGCCACCAGCTCGGTGCGCTGGCCGGCTTTCAGCTCGGCCCGCTTCGGCCCGAGCGGCTCGTCCATGATCTTGGCGTGCAGCTTGAGGATCGCGTCGATGAGCATCTCCGGCCGTGGTGGGCAACCGGGCAGGTACATGTCGACCGGGACGATGTGGTCCACGCCCTGCACGATCGCGTAGTTGTTGAACATCCCGCCGCTGGAGGCGCAGACTCCCATCGCGAGCACCCAGCGCGGCTCGGGCATCTGGTCATAGATCTGCCGCAGCACCGGAGCCATCTTGTTGCTCACCCGTCCTGCCACGATCATCAGGTCAGCCTGGCGGGGTGAGGCCCGGAAGACCTCCATCCCGAAACGAGCCAGGTCATAGCGGGGCGCCCCGGTGGTCATCATCTCGATCGCGCAGCAGGCCAGCCCGAACGTGGCCGGCCACAGCGATGACTTGCGTGTCCAGTTGACCAGCTTCTCCACGCTGGTCAGCAGGATCCCGCTGGGCAGCTTCTCTTCGAGACCCATGATCAGTTCCAGTCCAGCCCGCCGCGCCGCCACACATAGGCGTAGGCGAAGCCCAGCGTCACGATGAACAGGGCGACCTCCACCAGACCGAAGATCCCCAGCGAGTCGGCTGCTACGGCGAACGGGTAGAGGAAGACCATCTCGATGTCGAACAGGATGAACAGCATCGCGGTGAGGTAGTACGCCACCGGCATCCGTCCGGCCCCCGCCACCGGTTGCGGCGACGGCTCGATGCCGCACTCGTAGGCGTCGAGCTTAGCCCTGTTGTACCGGCGCGGCCCGACATAGGGGGCCGCGACTACGGAGAATACGGCGAAGGCTCCCGCTAGCAGGAGCATCACCACCAGGGGAACGTAGGGCTGCAGCACTCGCGTCCCTTCCTTCCCGTCTCATGAACGTCCCGCACTACCCTACGTGTGAGACGGTCACGCGCTGCCCTGAGGCTAACCTAAAACGCGGCCTCGATCAGGCGTTTCTGCCCTGTGCGATCACACACTGGGCGCCAGCCGGGTCATCGCCGTGATCACCCGGTCCATCGCGTCGCCCTCCCGGCTGTCGTAGAGGTTGGCCAGCAGTTTGAGCAGGAAGCGCATCAGCGTGGCCCGGGGCAGGGCGTGGCGGGTTGCCGCGCGCATCACGGCCGGATGGCCGATCAACCGGCTGAACACGGTTCCCAACCGGAAGTAGCCCCCCAACTCGTCGCGCAGCACCACCGGATAGCGCTGTAGCGCACGCTCCCGGCCCGGGCCGGCCGGGCGGGCCATTGCTTGGACCGTACAGTCCGCAGCCAGCGCCGCGGACTGCATCGCGTAGGCAATGCCCTCCCCGTTGAACGGGTTCACCATCCCGCCGGCATCCCCGACCAGCACCAGACCGGCCCGGTAGTGCGGGGTGCGGTTGAAACCCATCGGCAGTGCCGCACCGGCGACCTTGCCGGTGGCGTTGCACTCGCGAAAGCCCCACTCCTGTGGTGTGCCGTCCAGCCAGGACCGCAGCAGCGCCCGGTAGTTGGTCTTGCCGTACGCCTTGGACGTCGACAGGATTCCCAGGCCGACGTTGGACGTCCCGTCGCCCATGCCGAAGATCCAGCCGTAACCGGGCAGCAGCCTCGGTTGCTGGGGATTGGTGTGATCCCAGAGCTCCAGGTGGCTTTCCAGGAAGTCGTCGTCGGTGCGCGGGCTGGTGTAGTAGCGACGCACCGCGACACCCATCGGCCGGTCATCGCGCTTGTCCATCCCCAGGCTGAGCGCGAGCCGGGCGCTGACCCCGTCGCAGGCCAGCGTGAGCGGAGCGCGGTAGTCCACCGGTTGTTTGTCGGGACCCCGCCTGGCCCTTACCCCGGTGACCCGACCGGTGCGCTCGTCGGTGATCGCGTCGGTGACCGTGTTGCTTTCGTGCAGCCGGGCACCGGCCTTCTCGGCGTGACGCGCCAGCATCTCGTCGAAGTCCAGCCGCTGGCGGACCGCGCCGTAGGGCGGGAAACTGGCCAGGTCGGGCCACGGCAGTTCGATTGTCACTCCCCCGCCCACCACCCGCAGGCCCCGGTTGTGCAACCAGCCGGCCTCGGTGCTGGTGTCAATGCCCAGGTCGATGAGCTGCTTGACACCGCGCGGGGTGAAACCGTCCCCGCACACCTTGTCGCGAGGGAAGGTGGACTTCTCCAACAGCAACACGTCCAGCCCGGCGCGGGCCAGGTACGCCGCGGCCGTCGAGCCCGCCGGTCCGGCCCCCACCACGATCACGTCCGCGGCGTTCTCGCTGGCGCTGGCCATCCCGCTCCCTCGCTGGTTCGCTGGCTCCCAGAGGCTTGAGTGTAAGCGCCAGGCCCGACAGACCGAGCGTGCGTTGCTGCTCCCCAATAGCGCTGAGCCTCCCGAACTCAACACCAGAGCTGGTCAGCCGACCGTGGACAGCTCTCCTGTTGAGCTCGGGAACGTTACGACCGTCTCGAAAGCGCGCTAGCTCAACGTCACTTGGGCGGGCTCCTTGTCGGCGCGCAATCCGCGCCAGGTGGCATGGCGCAGCCGGTGGTCGCGGGTCAGGTTACGGTATTCCACCTCACCGACCAGCTCGGGCCGGACCCAGCGCGCGCGGCGGACCTGCTCACGCGGTACCGGCTCGTCAAACGGGCTGCCCGGCTGCTCGAGAGCGGCTAGCCGGTCCCGCAGGTCGTCCAGCGCCCGGTCGGTGAACCCCGTTCCGACATCCCCGAGATAGCGCAGCCGGCCCACGTCGTCGTACGCGCCGAGAAGCAGGGCGCCCAGCGTGGCGGCACGTCGACCCTCCCCGGTCGTCCAGCCGCCGACGATGACCTCCTGAGTGGCCAGCAGGGCTGTCTTGGTCCATGCCGAGGAGCGACGACCGGGCTCGTACCGCGAACTCAACCGCTTGCCGACCACGCCCTCCAAGCGGTGCTCGCGGGCCACCTCGAGCAGCTGCCGGCCGTCCATGCCGGGGTAATAAGGCGGCGCCCGCATCCGCAGCGAGCCGCTTTCGAGGCCCAGGCTGGCGAGCAACTCGCGGCGTCGCTGGTAGCTCTCCGCGAACAGCCGGTGACCGTCGAGGTCGAGTATGTCGAACACGTAGTACGTCGTCGGGACATGTGCTACCAGTTGCCGATCCGGTGACCGGATGTGCATCCGCCGTTGGAGCAGTCCGAAATCCGGGCGTCCAGCGTCGTCCAGCGCCACGATCTCGCCGTCGAGCAGTACTGGAAGGCGTCCGACCAGCCTGCTGAGCACCGCCAATTCCGGATATCCGCCGGTGATGTCATTGCCCTTGCGGCTGTACAGCCGGACCAGATCCCCGGCGGCCGCGAGGATCGCCCGGACGCCGTCCCACTTGAATTCGAACCCCCAGCCGGGACCGCTTGGCGGCTCGCCGGGTACCGCCAGCATCGGCATTACCGGCTTGGGCAGCTCGATTGTCGTCAACGGGGGGCTCGCCGCTTGAGGTGCTCTGCACCCGGCTTGACCGCCCGGTGCAGGGCGACGATGCCGCCGGTGAGGTTGCGCCATTCGACGTCGGCCCAGCCTGCGGCGGCTACCCGTGCGGCGAGCGTTGCCTGGTCGGGCCAGGCCTGGATCGACTCGGCGAGGTACACGTATGCCTCAGGGTTGCTGCTCACCCGCCGGGCGAGCGCCGGCAGCGCACCCATCAGGTATTCCAGGTACATGGTGCGAAACACCGGCCAGGTGGGGGTGGAGAACTCGCAGACCACCAGCCGGCCGCCGGGCCGGGTGACCCGAGCCAGCTCGGCCAGCGCGGCATCGAGATCAGCCACGTTGCGAAGGCCGAAGGAGATCGTGACCGCGTCGAACGCCCCGTCAGTGAAAGGCAGCGCCAGCGCGTCGGCTCCGACCAGCGGGACCCCGCGGTGTCGACCTGCGCGCAGCATCCCCAGCGAGAAGTCCGCAGCTACACACCACGCGCCGCCCCGGGCCAGCTCAACGGTGGAGACCGCCGTACCCGCGGCGAGGTCGAGTACCCGCTTTCCCGCTCTTCCCGCGACGGCGACCCGGGTGCACCGCCGCCACCACCGGTCCTGGCCGAACGACAGCACCGTGTTGGTCAGGTCATAACGCCGGGCCACCCCGTCGAACATCGCCGCAACGTCGCGAGGGTCCTTGTCCAGCCCAGCTCTCGGCACAGCGCCCACCCTACGGCTGGTGGCCTCGCAGCTGGGCTGCCGTCGTCCAACGCTCAATTACCAGGAGGTGTGAGAGGTCAGACGGCAGCTGCCGCACTGGCGGCGGCGATAGCAATCAGAACAGGCCACGCGGCCATGGTAATGATACCGAGGACGAGTCCAGCAATGGCCATACCCCGGTTCGTGGCCTCGCCCCGGTTGGCTTTGGCCATTCCGATGCCACCGAAGGTGGTGGCGAGGATACCCAGAATGAATCCCAGGACCGGTACTAGTGACAGCGCCGCGCCGACGATGCCCAGGACCAGGCCAGCGGTTCCCAGGCCGTTCGCTGGGGTGGTTGTAGTCACGGTTATAGAGGTGGGGTTAACCGCATGGGGCAGCGAGGCCACATTGATGGACTCTGGTTGTGCTGCGGAAACGCGCTGGCTCATGGCATTGTCCTTCTGGTTGATTATGGGGCATGACCTGCCGGAGATATCGACGGCCAACCGACCGCAGTTACCTCGGAGCGGTGCCTGTCACCCGGTTGAGTCCTTGCCCGATTGCCCACGCGATCACCGTGTATGAGCAGACGACGATCACCACAGCGGTCCGTGGGACCACATCGGCAACCGGCAGCGATGATCCACTGACTGAGATGCTGTTCAGCGTGCGGCCCACCGCGTTGGTAGCTCTTCAAGGACTGTCAACTGCGGCATCAGGGGCCCGTAGGTGGTCAGCACGAGGGTCGCGTTGTGGTGGCCGAGCCACTCGGCGACCACCACCACGGACTCGCCCGCGGCCAACAGCACCGCCGGTAATCCACTCGCACGGTTGGAGCACACCCCGCCGGTCGGCTCTGGCGCGATCATCACGCCCAGCACACCCAGAGTGCCGCTGCCAAGATTCACCAGCGGTGACCAAGGTCGTGTCCCGTGCACCATGGACGGGGTCGGGCGGCCGGATCTGGGTGCTCTCAGCCTCCCGAACTCAACAGCGAAGCTGTTCATTCGAAGCCCTGACAACGCTGCTGTCGAGTTCGGGAGGAGTAGCGCTAGTCACACCGAAAGATCCGCGGGACGCAGTCCACTACCCGCCGCGGTGCGACCGGCCTGCGCCCAGGATCGTGCAAGGTCGAAGTGCAGCGCCGCAATGCGGTCCTTGCTACCGAGGATGTCAAGATCAATCGACTCGCGCTCGACGCGCTCGGCGATGGCGAGAGACGGACCATCGCCTTGCACGGCTGGCCGGTCGGCCGACCAGCGTCAGGGCGCGCCATTCAAGCGACCTGTGAGGAGGTCGTCGAGCAGGTCGGGCAGGTTTTCGGGCAGCAGCTTGTCCGGGCAGTGCCGGAGTTCGGCGGCGGACCACCACCGGCGCTCGATCAGCCCGGCCGTCTCGTTCTCGCTCGGTCGGAGCGGAACCTGCGGCACCGTGCTGGGCGTACGGCCGAGGAAGACGTGCTCAATGCGGTGGTGGTCGCGTCCCTTGTAACGGAACCGGGATTCGCGAACCCACAGCTTTGGGCCGAGGTTCGGGAGTATGACGCCGGATTCCTCGGCGACCTCGCGGCGCGCGGCGTCGACCAGGTTCTCTCCGTTTCCAGGCCGCCGCCGGGCAGCTCCCACCAGTGATGGCCAGAGTCCTCGGGGTCCAGGGCGTGGATGAGCAGTATGCGGTCGGCGGCGTCGAGCAATAGCACGCGGGCGCCGATTCGTGGGGTGGTGGTGGGCATCCGGCGGCAGATCCTCGCGGTTGGCTGGTGGTCGGTCCGGCAGCCGGCACGAGAGGAGACCGCGGGTCAGAACAGTGTCAGCTCCGGCTCGTCCTGCGTGCTGACCGCCGTGGTGGGGTCCGACGTTAGCAGCGGCGTGGCGGCGGTCAGCGCTACCCGCGCAGCGAGTCCCGAGTGGTCGGTGAGCCGCGAGCCGTCCGGTAGCGGGTTCCTGGTCTCGTGGACGTACTCGCACGCCGTGAGCTTGTCGGCCAGGGCGCGCGAGCCGTGGGCGTGGTCGTACCGGTAGCCGAGCTCGGCACGCCGTGTCCAGCTGTGCTCCACGCGCTCGGGATGCAGGTGCCGGAAGAGATCGACCAGGCCGTGCCGGTGGGTCAGACCGGTGTAGAAGCCGTACTCGAACGGCGCGAACTGCCCCCGGTGACACCGGGTGCGCAACATGTACCGGCCGACCGGCTGACCCGTCCTATGGGACGCGGGTGACGAACGCAAGCAACGGGGACCAGACGTGGGCCGGCCACCGCAGCGCCGCAGGTCGGGCCGACGATCTTGCGCAACGCCGAGGACCGTGACACCACCACGGGCGTGCCCGAGGCCAGCGCCTCCAGAGCTGCCAACCGAACGTCTCATGCGGCCCCGGCGCCAGCGACACGTCCGAGGTGGCGAGCGCCTTGGCCACATCGGCCCGACCGGGCACGAACGACCAGCGCCTGGTGCCCGCCGCGGACCAGGTGCGCCACCACCTGGACCACCGAGTTGATGACGCCGTTGATGACCGGCAGGAAGGCTTCCGTCACGATCGCGACGCGCATGCCGCCGACCGTGTCGGGTGTGATCTCCGAGGAGGCGACGCGACCCGTGTCACCCCGCGGAACTCCTGGCGAATATCTCGTACCGGCTACGCAGTGCTGGTAAATCCTCGACGGCGCAACCACCAGGCGGCCGGCGCCACCAGGACCCACAACACCACCACCGTGATCGCTGCAGGCACCACGCCGGTCACCCACGTCCGCCCGGCGACCCGCACCTGCTCGGGATCGGCGCTGTCGTACTCCACCCGCACCAGCTGCCCCACCTGCAGCCCCGAGGGATAGGCCACCCCCTGGTCCGGGCTGTACACCTGGCCGTCCGGGGCGGCGAATTGCACCAGTGTCCGCATCGAGGTCACCGCGCGGACCTGGGCCGTGGCGTAGCCGGTGCGAGCGTCGATCTGGGCATCATCGAAGGCCGCACCGGCCAGCGTCAGCATGATGAGCCCGGTCAACACGGCGGCCGCGGCGACCAGCACCCACGCCACCGGCTGGCGCAACCGGCCGAGATCCAGTCGTCGGGCAGCGGTCATCGGGTCGAGGGTAGCCGCCGCAGTCCTCGAGCGACGCACACACCGCGGCGTCCGGTGCGCCCTAATACGCTGACGGCGTGACCACCGCCCCGCTGACCGATCGGCTGGTTGTGCGCTCGCATCTGGTGCGGGGGGAGGTCGACCTGCTCGACCTGTTGCCCTCCCCGCGTGGCGTGCTGTCCTGGGTGCAAGCCGGAGAGGGGTTGGTGGCCTGGGGCGAGGTGGCCCGAGTGTGCACCGAGGGACCGCACCGCTTCGCCCGCGCGCAGGACTGGTGGCAGTCCTTCTGCGTCCAGCTCGACACCTATGACGAGGTAGGACTGCCCGGCAGTGGCCCGGTCGCCTTCGCCAGTCTCGCCTTCGACGATTCCCCGGGCAGCTCGGTGCTGGTGGTACCGCGGGTCGTGGTGGGCAGGCGACACGGCCTGACCTGGGTCACCGAGTTCGAGACCGGCACCGTGACCGGCCCGGTGGTGCCGGTGCGCCGCCCCCGCGGTCTGTGCTATTTCGACGGTGAACTGCCGGTGACCGCGTGGCGCGATGCGGTGGCCCGCGCGGTGTTGCGGATGCGAAACGGGTCGGTACCGGCGAAGGTGGTACTCGCGCACGACCTGCTCGCCGTCGCCGACGAGCCGCTGGACCCTCGATTCCTGCTGCACGGGCTGGCCGCCCGGTACCCGTCCTGCTGGACGTTCGCGGTGGACCAGCTGGTGGGCGCCACACCGGAGCTGTTACTGCGCCGGCGAGGCGCCGAGGTGCACTCGCGGGTACTGGCCGGGACCACGTGGCCGCATGACGGCACCGACAGCGGTGCGCTGGCCACCGAGCTACTCGGCTCGACGAAGGATCGCGATGAGCACTGCTACGCAGTGGACTCGCTGGCCCAGGCACTGCGGCCGTTCTGCACCGACCTGGTGGTCCCCACCGCACCCAGCGTGCTTCATCTGCACAACGTCTTGCACCTCGCCACCGAGGTGCGCGGGGTGCTGCATCCCGCCGGCCCTCCGCTGCTCACCCTGGCCGACGCACTGCACCCCACCGCCGCTGTCGGCGGCACCCCTACCCCCGACGCGGTCAGCGCGATCGGTGAGCTGGAGGCGATGGACCGCGGACGCTACGCCGGCCCGGTGGGTTGGGTGGACGCAGCCGGGGACGGCGAGCTGGGCATCGCGTTGCGCTGCGCCCAGGTCGGCGGCCGGTTCGCCCGGTTGTTCGCCGGCTGCGGGATCGTGGCGGGCTCCGACCCAGACTCGGAAGTCGCGGAAGCCGCCGCGAAACTGGTCCCGATCCGCGACGCACTCGAAGGCATGGACTGAGTCTTATGAGTGGCGTTTCCGGTCCGTCAGGAGCGCCAGATGCGGTCGCTGACCAGGTTAGTGGCACTGGGCTCTGACCACGAGGCTGGCGACCAACGGTATGCCGAAGAGTCACCCCAGCCGTTGTTGCCGGCGGTAACGAGGTGGTCGAGCAGGTCTCAGAGTGATTCCGAACGGGATCCGGCGTCAGTGGTGCCGGTCGTCTCGGCTGATGGCGAGCCGGGACCGGTGCTCGCTGATGATCTGCTCCAGCTGGGCAGCGTCCTCAGACAAGCGCGAAACATCCCGGATCAACACGAGATCCGCGAGGCCAGCTGCGACGTCCGTCAAGACCTGCCTGCACCGACGTGACGCTCGGACACCGAGCGCGACCTCGGCGACCGTGCTGATCGGCACAACGCCAGCGCGGTCACACCAGTCCTTCAGCTCCCGCACCTGCCGGTCGAGGTTCTCGCGACGGTTCGACCGGGCGTAGAGGATCGCAGTGCGCGGCATGCGGTCAGTGTGAGATAGCGGCGGGGTTATGTCGAGGGTCCCAGGATTTGCCCTGAGCCATCGCATGTGGGGCACAGCTCCGTCGTCGCTATCTCCTCTTCCCCGTTCACATCAGCCCGTTTCCACTTCACAACCACCTGGGAGCCGTTACATTGCGGGCAGGTGTAGAGGCGCCGATCGTCCTTACCCACACCTGCCCCCGGACCCCTCCGCTGAGCGACCGCATCCAGTATTCACCCATCGCAAGGTACGAGGCCCCACGCTCCCGAAGCCAGCCTCGGCCAGGCGTCGATCGAACCGGCTTCGACCCGATACAGCTTGGCCTCGGGCAGCGTCTTGTCCAGGGACAACAGCCGGAATCCGAGCAAGTGGGAGAAGGCGTGACCGAACAACAACGCCGTGGGCGTCGGTGTACTGGCGGTTGGTGGTCGTGCTCTAAGACGAGCCGACACAGCAGACAGCCATGGATCATGTGACATCGCACGACGGAACCGTGATCGCGTTCGACCGGTCGGGCCAGGGGCCCGCGGTCATCCTGGTGGACGGTGCGCTGGGCGTCCGGTCCGACCCGACGATGGCGGGCCTGGCCCAGGCCCTGGCACCGCGACTCACGGTGATCAATTACGATCGGCGGGGCCGCGGCGACAGCGGCAACACCCGCGCGATGCGCGAGGATCCGGTCTGGGCGAACATCATGGAGAAGGTGGCCCACACCCTGGCCTACGCTCGTGGAGCTGAGCCCCGGCGCAACCCGACTCAAGACAGGCGCATCGGATCATCTCGGCACGGCGCGCGGGCCGAGTACCGGCTGACCGCCGCGGCCACCCCGGAACCCCGGCTCCCATGGCCAGCCGCCGTGGTCGTCGGCCCACACCAGCTGCAGCGCCCGCAAGTCCTGGCCGAAGAGAGCGACCGCGGTGTCCAGATGCGCGTCAGGGTGGGGCAGCTCGACGATCTCTACCAGTGGCCCGTCCACGAGCGGGATCCGCTCGCCGGGCGCGGGTGGCTCGGCGTGCACGACGTGCGCGGCCACCCCGTTGAGCAACCCGGCTGCCCGACCCAGCGGCAGCCCGGTGACCACGAGCTCCGGCAGGGCGCATTGGCTGAGCCCCAGCGTGTAGGCCCACGGCGGGTGGATCTTGCCGCCCTCGACGCCCTGCACAGCCCAGCCGTGCCTGATCATCAACCCGCGCATGTGATCCAGCTGGTCCTGGTAGGTGCTGCCCGGGTGGTCGCACGTCCAGCACATGATGTCCCCCTTCGTCGTCGGGTGCCTGGGAACACGATGCACCCCGGCACCGACAGAACGGGGTTGATCGTGCGGGCACCCTGGGAGCATGGCCCACGCCCTGCTCACCCTCGGCCACGGCACCGCGTCACGGGAACAGCTGCTCGAACTGCTCGACGGAGCCGGTGTCGAGGAACTCGTGGACGTGCGCACCGCCCCCGGCAGCCGGCGTAACCCGCATGTGGCACGGGGCGAGCTGGCACGCTGGCTGCCCGAGCACGGCGTGAGCTACCGGTGGGAACGCCGCCTCGGCGGGTGGCGGCGTGCCCCGGCCGGCTCGCCCGACACCGGGCTGCGCAACCGGTCGTTCACCGGCTACGCGGCGCACATGCGCACGCCCGAGTACCGCACCGCCGTCGACGAGGTGCTCGCGGCCGGCGGCCCGACCGCAGTGCTGTGCTCGGAAGCGGTGTGGTGGCGCTGCCACCGCCGGATGATCGCCGACTTCGTGGTGCTGGTCCGCGGCGTGCCAGTCCGGCACCTCATGCACGACGGGCGGGAGCAGGACCACCACCCAACCGACGTCGCGCGCTTGACCGGTGACGGACTGCTGGTCTATGACGGCGGCCAGGAGCCGCTCGCCGACCTCCCCGAACCACAGCGGTGAGCACCCACAGGCTGCAGGTGCGTGGGCTTACGCGTGGGCGATGGAGCTAGCGACGCTCACACAGCAGGGAAAGATCAGGGCGTGCCCGAGTTCGTCGAGAACTTCGCCGGCCGACGGGTCCACGGCAGGCAGTTCAGCTTCCGTAGTGGTATCGGCACGCTGCGATGCGGATCTCGTCTTCGTTGATCTTGTAGATGAGTCTGTGCTCGTCGGTGATACGGCGCGACCAGTAGCCGTGGAACCCGTACTTGAGAGGTTCGGGCTTGCCGA
Organism: Pseudonocardiaceae bacterium; assembly: GCA_050700495.1. GTDB lineage: Bacteria > Actinomycetota > Actinomycetes > Mycobacteriales > Pseudonocardiaceae. The sequence goes on along the minus strand of JBOHHF010000456.1, from coordinate 15,670 downwards.
TTCCTTCGTTGCCGTTACGCTCCACATCCTTGATCAGCGTGTTAATGCGTTTGAGAACCTTGCGGTCCTGAGCCTGCCACCAGACGTAGTCGTCCCAGGCGCTCTGGTCCCAGACGAGCTTCATTCAGCGAGGTCCCGCTTGATCCCTCCACCATGCTCGAGCCGGTCGATCGAGGCCAGCAGTCGGCGGGCGTTCTCGGGACTTTTGAGCAGGTACGCGGTCTCCTTCAGCGACTGATAGTCGTCGAGCGCGACCATGACCACCGGGTCATGGCCAGCGCGGGTAATCACCACCTCCTCGCGGTCGTCCACTACCGCGTTGAGGATCTCGGCGTACTTCGCGCGTGACTCAGAATACGTCATGGTCCTCACGACTGACCACCTTCCATGTGCGTACAGGATATTGTACGTGGAAGGTTTGGGCAAGGCCACTATGGCGCGGGCGAGCGAGGTAGCCGGGTCTGCACCAGCCAGCCCCGCTCGCCATGGTGGTCCGGTCGCCAGGGCACCGCCGAGCAACCCTGCCCGTTCCCGCATGCCGACCAAGCCGTGCCTACCACCGTCGCTACCGTAGAGTCGTGTTGGAGCCGTGAGCAACATTTGAGAAACACGGCATCGGCTGGTTTGGAGTACCTTGAGGAGCTAGCCGGTCAGCTTCGAAGCAAAGAACAGGTAGCGCCAGCGGAACTCGCATGAGATACAGTTATTTCGCTCCGTCGTTTAGTATCGGCGCGGGCAACGAGGGAATGGCTGCGATGAGTTCCCGCGTGTACGGGTGGCGTGGCGCCATGAAGAGCTCGCCGGTCGATCCTTCCTCGCACCCTCTGCCGGCCCGCATCACCACCGCGCGCCGGCAGAGGGTGCGGACCACGGCGAGGTCGTGGCTGACGAACACCACGGTGGTGGCGAAGGTGGTGGCGAGCTTGGCGATCAGCTCCAGGACGGTCGCTTGGATGGACACGTCCAGCGCGGAGGTCACCTCGCCGCAGAGCAGCACAGCAGGTCGGGCAGCGAAGGCTCGGGCCACCGCGACGCGCTGGCGTTGCCCACCGGAAAACTCGCTGGGATAGCGCTGGGCGGTGCTGGCCGCGAGCCGAACCTGATCGAGCGCCGCAGCCACCGCGCGAGCTTCCTCGCGGCGGGCGACGTCGCTACGGAACAGGCGGATCGGGCGGGTGAGGATCTCCCCCACGCTCTGGCGGGGATTAAGCGAGGAATCGGGGTTCTGGAACACGAGCTGGATATCGCGGCGCACATCGGGTGGCCGCCGCCGGGCTGCGGGCGCCAGATCGTGTCCCCTGATAGCCGCGGCCGTCTGCGCGCTCTATTTCGTCGCGATAATCCACGTTGCGGTGACCCGGCCGGTCGGCAACCGGATCGGCCGGCCCGAGCAGAAGGTGCGGCGCCGGACGGGCGTGCTCCGCGGGCTCAGAGACAGCGTGCGGGTCGTCGCCACCGATCGCCGGCTGCTCTGCTTCCTCGTCGCGGCGATCCTGCTGGAGGCGGTGAACGCCCGGATCTCCGTGCTGCTCGCCCAGTACTTGGTGATCAAATTCCCGAACGGGATGCAGATCCTGTCCCTGCTGCTGACCGCCAACGCGGTCACTGTGATCGCTTTCCAGCCGATCGCGTCGCGCTACGTGCGCAAGCGTGGCCCGGTGAACTCCATCGTCGTCGGTGCCCTGCTGCTGTTTGCTGGGATGATCATCTTCGCGGTGGCCAGCAACGCCGGGCTGTTCATTGTCGCGATGGTCGTGCTCACCCTCGGCGAGGCATTCATCATTCCGTCTGAGTTCGCCATCATCGACCGGATCGCGCCGGAGAGCCGCCGGGGCAGCTATTTCGGCGCGCAGTCTTTCTCCCAGCTGGGTGGCTTCATCGGTCCATATGCCGGTGGGCTGTTGCTCGCTGGCTTCGGCGGCCCGGCCATGTTCCTCGGTCTCGGTTCGCTGTCTTTGGTGAGCATCGGAATCTACCTGGTCGTCGGCCGGCGGGTACCCGGCTTGTTCCTCGCGCGTCCATCCCAGAACAGGGCCACTGATGAGCTGGTCTGAGTTCCAACTCCGGTTGATCGCTTCGGTCAGCGCGGCCGCCACGGCGCAGCGCGGCCGGCTCACTGTGTCCGGTCTGCTGGCCGGCGCGACGATCGCCCGCGACGAGCGGGGAATTCCCCGGGTCGAGGCCAGGCTGACCGATCTCGGCGCGACCGTGGAGATCGTCGCCCGGCCCGCCGAGCACGGCGGTACAACACCTGATGCGGTTACTCGGCGCGGACATCGGTGGCCGGCTGCACACCGGCCGCTCGCGCAATGACCTCAACGCCACCATCGCCGCGATGCGGCTGCGGTCCTGGCTACTCGACTTCCTCGGCGAAGCATGCCGGCTGCAGGCCGTGCTGCTGTCCAGGGGACGCGCGTACCGGGACACGATCATGCCGGTCTACACGCACTTCCAACCGGCCATGCCGATCACCTATGGCCACTATCTGGTCGGGGTAGCGCTCGCGCTGGGCAGGGACGTCACCGCCGTCCAGCAGGCGGCAGACGGCCTCTCTCGCTGCCCGATGGGAGCCGGCGCGGTTGCCGGTTGCGACCTACCGATCGACCCGGCGCGGATCGCCCGGCTACTCGGGTTCGATGCCGCACCCATGCATGCGCTGGACGCCGTAGCCAGCCGAGACGTGCTGCTGCGGGTGCTCGCCGCGGTAGCCGGCGCGGGTGTCACGTTGAGCCGGCTCGGCACCGACCTGCAGCTGTGGAGCACCATGGAATTCGGCTTCGTGGAGTTCCCGGAACGGCTGGTCGGCGGCAGCTCGGCAATGCCACAGAAACGCAATGCCTTCCTCCTCGAGCATGTGAAAGCCAAGGCGGGCGCCGCGATCGGCGCGTGGACGGCGACCGCGAGCACCATGAAGTCGACACCGTTCACCAACACCATCGAGGTGGGCACCGAGGCGGTACAGAGCGCCTGGTCCGGCTTGTCCGCGGTCGCCGACGCCGTTGCGCTTGCCCAGGTACTCACCAGCGGCGCCCGACCGGTCCCGGCCCGGATGAGCCGGCGCGCCGAGGAAGGATTCGTCACCGCGACCGCGGTGGCCAACCTGTTGGTGCGCGACGGTGTGCCGTTCCGCAGCGCGCACCACGCGGTCGGCAACGCGATACGCCAGGCCGTCGAACGGGGCGAGACGGTCATCTCCAGCGTCGAACTTCCCGGGACAGAGGCGCCGCTGGAGGTGGCACTGGATCTGCCGCTGGAGGTGGCGGTCGCCGCGCTGGCCCGCGGCGGCGGTCCCGGAGCCTTCACCGAGGCGTTCGCTGCTGCCGCGGCCGTGACAACGGACCAGTACGCGTGGTGCCGGCAGCGGCGCGACGTGGTGCGTCGCGCGCAACGCGAGCTGGCTGACGCCGTCGCGGGCATCACCACCGGAGAGGATCCGTCGTGACGGGTACGCCGACATTCGCCCTGGTGGAAAGCAACACCACCGGCTCGGGGCGCCAATTTTGCGCGGCGGCACGGACCCGGGGCATGCGGCCGCTGGTGCTGACCACCGATCCGGCCCGCTACCCGTACCTCGCCGCCGACAGCGTCGGATCGCTCCTGGTCGACACGGCCCAGGGTGGCGCGGTTCTCGCGGCATGCCGGCGGCTCGCAGCGGACCGGCTGCTCGGGGTGACGTCCAGCTCCGAGTACTTCGCGGTCGCAGCAGCCGCAGCCGCGCGGGAGCTGGGTCTTCCAGGGCCGGATCCGGTTGCCGTGGCTCGGTGCCGCCGGAAGGACCGGCAGCGAGCATTACTCGCCGCGGCTGGGGTACCCCAAGCCGCGTTCCGGGTGGCGGCCAGCGCGGTGGACGCCGAATCAGCGGCCGAGGGCATCGGTTGGCCGGTGGTGATCAAGCCGGTCGCCGCTTCCGGATCGGTCGGGGTGCGCTGCTGCCACGGCATCAACCGGAAATGATCCAAGTCGTAGTGTTCCCCGTCAGCGGGCCAGTTCCACACCTGAAATGCGATGGCGCGGCGATGCTCGATCGGAAAAACCGACGGCATGGTCCCTGCGCAACGTTCCGCGCGCAGCCGGCCATAGTCCCGTGTGGTGATCACGACGAAGCCACCGGGACGTACCACGCGCCGCATCTCTCCGGTGGCACGCTCCAGATCCTCCCGCGTCAGCAGGTGAGCAACGGAGTTGTCGATACAGATCACGGCGTCGAAGGTTTCTTGGTCGAATGGCAACTCCCGCATATCCGCGACTTCCCACCGGACGTCGACACCCCGGGCAGTCGCTTCTTCTGTCGCCTGCCGAACGGCGACCGTGGAGAAATCGGTTCCCACCAGCTCATGGCCATAGTGGCCGAGGCCCAGCAATTGCGTACCGACACCGCAGGCGCAGTCCAGTATCTTCAGCGGACGGTTGCCGAGAAACGTGGCCTCCGTGGCGTCATTACCGGGGTGTGAGAGGGAAAATCTCGTAGTCGGTGATGCCCTCGCGCTCCAGCACCGCGGCGCACCGGTCGATGCGCTCAGCGAGGTGGGGAAGGTGCGCGTCGAAAATGATGCCGGCGACGGTGCCGCTGTGCGCAATCTGCACTCCGGCCGCGCGGGCCATCGGTGCCAGCGCGGTGAGGAGGTCGAGCTCAGGTTTGGGCAGGAAGCGCTGGTTGATGCGAGCACTCGCGGTGGCCACTCTGCCGATCAGCGCCACATCCTGGGTGGCGACCGCGCGCCGCAGCGAAATACGCAGCCCCCGGAAGATATCGAGTTCCGCCTGGGTGTAGCGGACCGGCGGGAGCCGCAAGGTGTCGATGCTCTCTGCCGCCCCGGCCCGGCAGCCGAGGACGACCAGCGGCGGTAACCGGCAGCCGAGCACCTCCAGCACGGCGCCGCTGCGGTGGGCGAAAAGCACCACCCGGTCGTCGATCATGGTGGAGTCCGAGGCGCGTTCGGCGTGCACGGCGAGGCGAGCGATCCGCTCCGGGGTCAGTCGCATCCCGTAGCAGTCACAGACCGCTTTGATCGCCGCAATCACGTCGCTGGTCGACGAGCCCATGCCCCAGCCGATCGGAACCGTGCTATCGAGCGTGAGGCGCCCCCCGGTGATCCCGGCACCGGTCTTGCGGGCGCACATCTCGACCGCGAGCTCGGCGGCCCGGCGTGCCTTCGTCCGGTCTTCCGGCGTGACGCGCACCACGGGTTCTTCGTCCCTCGGTGCCGGCTGAAACGATGCTGTGGTGCCTCGCGAACACAGCGGAAGGGTTACCAGGGCGCGCTGCAACATCCGGTTCTCATCGACGAAGGCTCCCTGCAGTAATTCGCCATGATGGCAGGCCCCCCATCCGCGTCCCCATCTTTTGACCGGTCCTACCAAGGCTCCGTCGCTGGAGCACACCTGTTCAGATGGAGACATCGGGGCCTCCACGCGTGATCGGGACCTCGACTGGGCCCGAACTATCCTGGGTGGCGAACTCGACGTCGTGCCTGCTGAAGAACTGGCTCAGTTCGGCGGCCGCCACCTGCGCGTGCGGCGGCCGCAGCATCTCATCGTGACTTGACTGGATCTCCCGGTGGCTTAGGGATACTGGCAGGTAGTGTCGCCAGACGGCGGGGGGTTCATCCGGCAATTCGTCTCTGCTGCCAGCGGCTGTGAGCAGCAGGGCTGGACAATTGACCGGGGCCGGTTCCGGCCACGCCATGCGGTTCGCCCGGAGATAGCGCCGGAACTCGGCGGCCAGGCCATCGCCGAGCAATGCGGCACCGGACGGGTCGATCAGTCGTTGCGCTTCGGCGAGTAGTGTGCTTTCCATAGCCGGTTGCGCATCGCGGAACAGTTCGACGCCCCGTTGTTGTGCGGTTTTCGGGAACAGGTGCCCGATATGCCCGAGGAAGGACCGCAGCAGTTCCCACCGTCCCCGGGGTGGCTGAGCGGCCATCGTCGCCGGCAACGGCGCGTCGAGCAAGGTGACGCCGGCGACCGCGATGCCGCGTGCGGTGAGCGTGTGCGCAAGGTAGATCGCAAGGCAGCCGCCGAAGGAGTGGCCGACCAGGTAGACCGGGCTCCGGCCGGCCGCCTCAGCGATCGCGTCGGTGCAGCCCTCGACCAGCGTGGCGGGCGTCAGTCGTTCGCCCGGCGCATCGAGCAGTCGCCTCGTATCCAATCCGTGAAACTGACGTTCCGTGAGGTATCCGGAGACTTGGGCGAAGGCGACACCGAAGCCGAGCGCCCCGGGTAGCGCGAACACCGGCGTGGCGCCGTTGCCAGGATCTTGGCGGAGTTGCACCAGGTCTGCTTGGTCGTTGCGACGGTGGTGGGCCGGTACCGGTACCGATATCGATGCCGGGGACGGGGTTGGTCGCCGCGCGATCGCGACACGCGCTTGGACCAAGCCGGCCAGCGAGCGGACCGTCGGTGAGCGGAAGAACTCCTGGAGTGACACGTCCACCGGGTAGACGTCCCGCACGGTGGCGAGGAACTGGCTAGCCAGCAGGGAATGTCCACCTAGCTCGAAGAAGTCGATCGTAGGACTTGACGCGCCACCCAGAAGCAGCGCATCGAGAATTCCCAGGATCGCTGTCTCCACCTTGTTCCCGGTGTTCCCGGTGTTCCCGGTGTTCCCGGTCGGTACGGCGGTCCGGGACGCGGTCGCTGGCGGTGGCAGTGCACCGGCGTCGACCTTTCCGTTGGCGGTGACGGGCAACGAGGCCAGCGACACCACCACATTCGGCAACATGTACTCCGGGAGCACCGGGCGCAGCTCACGGCGGACCGCGACCGTGGACGCGTCGCAGGACCCGCCCGGCACGACATAGGCGATGACGCTCTCGCCGATTCCCGGTAGCGTTCGCTGCACCACCACGGCGTCGGAGACGGTGTCCAAGGCGCGCACCGCGGCCTCGACCTCACCGAGCTCGATCCGGAAGCCTCTGATCTTGACTTGGTGATCTCGCCGACCGTGATACTCGAATTCGCCAGTGGTGGTAACTCGGGCGAGGTCACCTGACCGGTAGCCGCGCACCGGGTGTCCGGCGCGGTCGGTCAGGTCGACGAACCGCTCGCTGGTGAGTTCGGGGCGTCGGAGATACCCGTCCGTCACCCCGGGACCGGTCACCACGATCTCACCGAGCTGCCCTCGGGACACCGGGGCCAAGTCCTCGTCGACCAGCACGAAATCCAGGTCCGCCAAGGGACGCCCGATCAGGCTGGTGCGCCGATCCAGGTCCGCGGCGGACACTCGACGGTAGGACGCGTGCACCGTTGTCTCAGTGATCCAGTACATGTTCACCAGCTCCGGATCGGCATCACCGTACTTCTGCACCCATGGCCGCAGGTCACCGAAGTGCAGCGGCTCGCCACCGAGAATCACCCGCCGATCAGGGTAGCCGGCGTGCTCACCGGTCCAGGCGATGATTGATCGGCCTTACCGCCAAAGGGATCGCTCCATCGACTCCCCGGCCACCGAGATCAGGGCAGTCAAGCGTACAGCTGAGCTCAGATGAATGCCGATCGAAGCTTGGCGAGCTCGTCTGACGACAACTCCCACTCACCGGCTGTGGCATTGGCTCGCACCTGTTCGGGTTTCGTCGCCCCGGCAATGACCGAAGCAACCGCCGGCATGGCCGCCAAGCCAGCGACGGCCACATCCAGGAGCGGGCGTCCATGCTTTTCACCGAACCGCTCCAACGCTTCGAGCTTGTCGAACACGTCGTCGGTCAGCTCCCCCTCATGCCCGGTCAGGCGCGTCCCTCGAGGCGGAGCCTGTCCGCGACGGTATTTGCCGGTGAGCAGCCCATTCGCTAGGGGGAAATATGGCAACACGCCAACACCGCGATTCACACACGACGGTATGACTTCCCGTTCCGCGTCACGTTGCAGCAGGCTGTAATGATTCTGCGCCGAGACGAACCGAGCATGATGTTGGGTCCTGGCAATCCAATCGGCATCAGCAATCTGCCATCCGGCGAAGTTGGACGACCCGATGTAACGCACTTTGCCCTCCGTGAGGAGACCATCGAGCGATGCTAGTGTCTCCTCTAGCGGAGTGATACCATCATACTCATGGTACTGGTAAAGGTCGATGTAGTCGGTCTGCAAACGGCGTAGACTGGCCTCTACCGCGCGCCTTATGTACTTGCGCGACCCGCGCGCAACTGTCCCCTCGCCCATGTCCATGCCAAACTTTGTCGCCAGCACAACGTCCTCACGCCGGCCCGCCAGCACCTGACCCAGAAGCTCCTCTGATCCACCCCGGTTCCCGTAGATATCGGCGGTGTCAACGAGCGTCACACCGCAGTCGATGGCAGCATCGACCACGCCGCGCGTCTCCTCCAGGCCGATACGACCGCCGAAGTTGTTCCCTCCGAGGCCGATCACCGACACTGTGAGACCGGACTCACCCAACTGGTGATAACGCATGTCATGCCCCCTGGCAGCGAGACCTCCGGGAACTTCCAGCCCGCGAACACGCTATACCGCCGCCCTTCTACAGCAAGCCGAATGTTCCTGACCAAGCAGACTACCCGTGCCAGTGCCATTTCGAGATGTCGAAGATGTCGTCGCCGTTCCCGCCGCCTCGGCTGCCGCCGTCACCATGATCCTGGTGACCCGCAGGGCTCTTCGCGGCGAAGCTGAGATCAGGGTGGGAACCGGGACGACACGCCGGGCTGGATGGGCCGAAGTGAGGGTCGTGCGCTGTGGATGGCGAGGGCGAGTCGGCGAAGCTGCTGGGAGCCGTAGCCGTGCCACGGCTAGCTTGCTTGACCCGCCCGCACCGTGCCCGACGACGCCTTAGCCACCGCTGGGCGAAGCAACGAGTGCCGCTGGGGGAAAGCGAGTGAGCCGTGAGTGGGTGGACATGATTCACATCGAGGGATTCAGTATGACTGTTTCGCGTGGCGTCAGCGCGTATCGTCGCTGATCGTTCCAGGCGGGGGATTCGTGGACCGCCGGGTACACGGCCACGCGCTCACCGTACTGAACGAGGTGCTGACCGGAGAAACAGCTCCGTGAATCGCCACGACCGGACCAACGACGAAAGCCGCTAGCGAGAGCTGTCCCATGGTCCAGCTGCATCTACTACCCTGGCGGCATGCTCACGGTCGAGGTCACCGAGAGGATTTCGTGCACTCCGGACGAGTTACTCGAGTCCGTGATGGACGTTGAGCGGTATGCGCAGGTCGATCGTAAGATCCGCCCCGTTCAGTGGGCTCGACGCGAGGGCGACCTCACCGAGTTCTGCTTCCGGCCCAGGCTGGTGGGTATCCCCGCGCCACCGTCAGTGGCACAGTTGCGGCTCACCCCCGGCAAGCGCATCGACATCACGTTGGTACCACCGCCTGCCAACCGACTGACCCGGATGGCCTCTGATTTCGACGCCAGTTTCGCCTGCACGCCGGTCGAGGGTGGGACGCGCCTGGTGCGAACGCTGAACTTCCGGTTCAAGCCTTGGTTTGCGGTGGCTCGCCGAGCCGCTGCTACGGCGTCGGCTGGCCGAGGACGTGCGCGACGAGGTGCGGTTGGCCAAGCAGTACCTGGAACAGGTGAACCGGGCCTGACGGCGTGCGGCGCGACCCTGCTCGCCTCTGCCATCCGCATGGGACGACTGGTGTGACGCAGAACGACAATCTCCGCTCATGCCGCAGAGTGATCGTCCTGGATCGTTCGTATTCGCGCCCGCGTCGGGACGCGGTGACACAGCATGTTCCCGAGCGTCGGTTGCTGCGTGTGGGGACGATTGTCATCCCCAGACACGCTCGGCGGTCGCCACGATCGTCTGGAGTTTGGCCTGTTCGTCGGCGGTGGAGAGTGCATTGCCGAGGATAGAGGTGGCGAACCCACACTGTGGAGACAGCGCGAGGCGCTCGAGCGGTACGTGGTGTGCCGCCTCACGGATGCGCGTCTCGAGCTCGTCGATGGTCTCCTGCCGTCCGGTCTTGGTCGTCACAAGCCCGAGGACGACGGTCTTGTCCTGCGGTACTGCCGCCAGCGGCTCGAATCCACCGGAGCGCTGGTCGTCGTACTCCAAGAGCAGCCGCTGCGCACGCACGCGGGGGAACAGGCGCTGCGCGAGCCAATCGTAGCCGCCCTCAACCAACCAGCGGCTGCGCTGGTTGCCGCGACAAAGATGGAAACCGAACGCGACGCCGGGACGCTCTCCAAAGACCAGATTGTCGAGCTCGAGGCCCAGGTCGAGCCAGCGCTGGGCCGGCCAGCCTCTGCTGGCGTAGAAGTCGCGATAGGCGGGATCGAGCAGGAGCGGATAGTGGGGAGCGTCGAGCTGGACGTATTCGCAGCCGAGCCGCACGAGCTCGTCGACCTCCTCACGGAGGATCTCGGCGACGTCGGCCAAGAAGCTTTCCAGGGTCGGATAGGCGCCGCGCGACCGCTGCGGATCATAGAAGTTGGCGAACAGGCTCGGGCTGGGCAGCGTGACCTTGACGATCCGCTCCGTCTGCCCGCGCGCGTAGGTGAACTCCTCGGCAGACAGGAAACGGCGCCGCCGTAGCCGGCCAAGGACGGCGATCGGCGGGCGTTCGATGCGTTTGTCCCCGACCGCGTCCCCGTGCCAGTCACCCCACAAAAACGCGTCGAGATCCCAGTCGCTGAAGCCCTCGACCGCTTCGGTGAGCTGGCTCTGAAACGACAGGCGACGCATCTCACCATCAGTGACCACGGCGAGACCGACGCCCTCCTGCAGGCGGATCGCCGCGGCGACCGCCGCGTCCTCTACCCGTTTGAACTCAGGCGGACCGATCTCACCGCGCTCCAGGCGCTCCCGTGCCTGGAGCAGCTTGCGCGGCCTGAGCAGGCTGCCGACGACATCAGTGCGCGCCGCGATCACAGCACAAATCTGCCAGAGAAGTGCACGACGTGGGGCCGCAGGTCGTTGAGGCCGGCGATCAAGTCGTCTGAGCTGGCTGCCGGACGGTAGTCGATGGCACTGGCTGGTCGCCTTACTCGGACAGTCGGTCGGCGCGACGGTGGCAGCATCCGGCGGATGCCGTAGAGCGATCACCGACAAGGCTGGCCCCTTCATCCGGCGGGTTCGCCGACGGCCTGGTCGGCGGCGCGGCAACGGCCGGGTTCGCGCCCAGCACGGCGCTATGGTGTCGGCATGGCAACCTTCGTCGGCGCGCCCATCCCCGGCTAGCTTGTTACCGCCGCTCTTCGACGACTACCTGGCGCCGTCCTAGCCGGTGAGGCGGCCCGGAACCGATCGGTCCTGGCCGGCCTCCTGCGCCACGCGCTCCAGCCGGCTCCGGTAGCTCTCCCACCACGTCGGGTCGCCTGGCGCCATGTTGTCGTTGCCGTCCTGCAGCCCAGCGGCCCCATCGATGAGCTCCCGGACGATGTCGGCATGTCCGGCGTGCCGATTGGTCTCGCCGATCACGTGTACCAGGATTCTGTGTAGCGTCACTTCGCGCCGGTCGTCCGGCCACCACGGCACGTGGCCGATCGCGTCTAGCGCCAGCGTGTCGATCGTGGCCTCCGAGTGTGCCCACGCCCGGTGGTACAGGCCGACGATCTGCTCGCGCGACTCGTCGGCGGTGGCCCACATGTCCGCGTTCGGTTCGGCATGGTCCTCCAACCATGGCAGCGGCTCGTTGAAGGGCCGGCCGAAGGTGTCGCCGAAGTACTCCAGCTCGACACTGGCCACGTGCTTGATCAGTCCCAGGAGGTTGGTGCCGGTCGGCACCATTGGACGGCGGATGTTGTACTCCGAGAGCCCGTCGAGCTTCCACCACATCGGGGTTCGCGCCGATGAACGCCTCGATATTCAGCGCGGAGTCCTGGTCGACGCTGCCGAGGACGTTGGTCAGTCCGAGCGTCGCCATCTGATCGCTGACGATGGCCTGGTCGCTGTAGGTGTACCTGGCGTCGGCGAGGAAGTAGATAGCGGCTGCGGTCTTGCGATCCCCCGCCGGCCGGGCTGCCTTCGCGGCGTCGATCCGCTGCCCGAGGCCACCCGTCGACGCGGCTGACTCGCCCCGAGCAGGACCCGGGGGCTTCGCACCACCCACACGATGCTGTCCTCGGCGGCCGGCCAGCTCACCGTCACGGGCCAACCGAGCGTGTGGTGCCCGATCACCTGCCACACCGTGACCGGCGAGATCGGGATCGGCCCGAGGCTCACTCCCGCCGCGATCGTGACCAACACCGCAGCGCCCAGGCCACCAAGCCACCAGCGGGTCCGGCTGCGCCGTCGAGCCCGTCCAAGATCGTCGATCGGTGTGGCGACTGCCGGCACGCCGGTATCAAGAGACCTCATCGGCGTGCGGTGCTGGGTCAACTCGAACCGACCGTCTACAGGGTGCACTCGTCGGGTGAAGTGGACAAAAGCACCGCCATCTGATCGCGTCGAACCCCGGTTGCAGCACGATAGACACGATCGAGTGATTTTGCAACCTACTAGCAATAGCTGCTTGACGCGGATAGTGACAGTCAGGACACCGTTGACCATTGAGTTCGCCGCCTCCGGGGACTTGGCCACGACGGAGGCCCGTCACTCCAGTAATCCGCATCGCGTTTCATCTACGAAGGTGCTGTCATCTGGCAACTCGACCATCTGGCAACTCGACCATCTGGCAACTCGACGAAGGGACGATGGAATGCGGCGTGTGATCGCTGTCCCGGCCATAGCATGGGCGAGTGTGCTCGCCCTGGCCGGCTGCTCGACCATGGCGCAGCAACCGGTCGCAGGGCCCGGCCAAGCCGGGGGCCTGGCCACCGACTTCGGCGTCACCCGCTCCGAGATCACCCTAGGTGCGCTGACCGACAACACCGGCCCGTTCAAGGACCTCGGCGTCGGCGTCGTCGCGGGCAATCAGATCTGGATCAACGAGGCAAACGCAGCGGGCGGGATCTGCGGGCGAAAGATCACACTGGCGGTCCGCGACCACGGGTACGACGTGGGCCAGGCAAAGATCCACTACGCCGCGCTGGAGCCCACCGTGTTGGGCTTCATGCAGATCCTCGGATCCCCGATCAACGCCGGGCTGGACCAAGATCTCCTCTACAACGAGACCACCACCGTGGCGCTGTCGCAATCCTCGGAGTTCTTGAGCAACCCGTACGTGATCATCCCGGGCACCACCTACGACGTCGAGATGATCAATGGTCTGTCCTACCTGATGGAGCAGGGCAAGATCCGCGACGGCGACACCATCGGCCACATCTGGGTCGACGGTGAGTACGGCGCCAACGGTCTGCGCGGCGCCCAATACTTCGCCGAGAAACACAACCTCACGGTGCGCGACACCAAGGTCAGCTCCACCGACACGGATCTGCGCAACGTCGTGGCCGGTTTCGCCGGTAACGCCCGGGTGACGGCGATCGCGCTGTCCACCACTCCCGCGCAGACCGCGTCCGCGGCCGAAGCCAACCAGCAGTCGGGGCTCACCGTGCCGATGGTCGGCAACAGCCCGGGGTTCGCCCCGCAGCTGCTGAACGGCCCGGCCGCAGCGGCTCTGGGCAACCTCAGCGTGGTGGCCAGCTCGGTGCCGTTCTCCTCCGATGTGCCCCAGGCACAGCACGTCGCCCAGACCTTCCGGCAGGGCGGCTTCGACGGGCTGCCCAACAGCGGGGTGCCCTATGGCTACGCCATCGGCGAGATCTGGGGCCAATTACTCCAGCGGGCCTGCAACAACGGCGACCTGACCCGGGCCGGAATCCAGGAGGCGCAGCGGCAGCTCACCGACATCGCCACCGACAACCTGATCGCCGACCTGGACTTCACCGAGCCGGGTGCGCCGGCAGCCCGGGAGGTCTACGTCGGCGTTCCGGACGCCGCCGTGCCGGGCGGGATCCGGCAGGTGAAGCCCCTGTTCGTCGCGCCGGAGGCGCGCAGCTACGCCGCCCCGCACCAGAGCGGCGACTGATCAGATCCGACCCTTGACGGTGCGACGGACGGTTCTGACGATGAACCCGATTGCCAGCATGGCGACACCGGTCAGGACGGTGGCGCTCGGGAGGGTGACTGCGAGCAGGGCACAACCGGTGGCCCCGAGCACGGCAAGTGGGCGCAACCAGCGGCGCTGCCGGCCGGGCAGGGTGAACGCGGCGGCATTGGCGATGGCGTAGTAGGTCAGGATGGCGAAACTGGAGAAGCCGATGGCGTTGCGCAGGTCGGCGGTCGCCACGATGGCGGTGATGGTGAGGCCGAGCAGGATCTCAGCGCGGTGGGGCACCTGGTAGCGGGGGTGGACGGCGGCCAGGACGTGCGGGAGTTCGTGGTCGCGGGCCATCGCCAGGGTGGTGCGGCCGATGCCGGCCATCAACGACAGCAGCGCACCGGCCGACGCGAGGGCGCCCCCGACGCGCACCGCGGGGGTGAGCCAGCTCAAGGTGCCGGATTGGGTGGCCGCGGCGAGCGGGGCTGTCGAGGTGGCCAGCTCAGCCGGGCCGACCGTGACCAGCGCGGCGGCGCCGGTCACGGCGTAGATGGCGACGACGATGCCCAGCGCGAGCGGGATGGCCAGCGGGATGGTGCGAGCCGGTTCGCGGACCTCCTCGCCGAGGGTGGCGATCCGGGCGTAGCCGGCGAAGGCGAAGAACAGCAGCGCGGCGGCTTGGGTGATACCGATCAGCCCGCCGCTGGTCCAGCCGCTGAGGTTGGCCGGATCGGCCTGGCCGCCTGCCAGGGCGGCCACCACGACTGCGGTCAGGGCGGCCACGGTGAGCCCGACCAGGACCCGGGTCAGCCGCGCGGTCTTGGCGACCCCGAGGTAGTTCACCACGGTGAGCACCACCACCGCGGCGACCGCAGGCGGGGTGGGGTGGGCGGGCCAGATGTAGGCGCCGAAGGTCATGGCCATCGCCGCGCAGCTGGCCGTCTTGCCGATCACGAATCCCCAGCCCGCCAGGAAGCCCCAGGCCGGGCCCAGCCGATGGCGGCCGTAGCGGTAGGTGCCGCCCGACTCGGGATAACGGGCCGCGAGCTGAGCCGACGCGATGGCGTTGCAGTAGGCCACGATCGCGGCGATGGCCAGCGCGATCAGCAGCCCGGCACCGGCTGCCGCCGCGGCCGGCGCGAACGTGGCGAAAACCCCAGCACCGAGCATCGAACCCAGCCCGAGTACCACCGCGTCGCCCAGGCCCAGCCGACGCACCAGCTGTGGTACAGAATCCGGGTCAGGCGGCGTCACACCGTCTCACGGTATCGATGACTGCCGCAGACCTGCCCGAGCAGTGTGCCGCCGCGAAGGACCTGATCGATGCTGTCAAGCACGGTGAGATCGGCGGGGCAAGCGCGGCGTGCATTTCGCGGTAGTTGGTATGCGAGCCCTGCTGCGCAGCGCAATCGACGACGGCGGCGACGTCCGGTGCGCTGCGCTGCCGTCACTCTCGCCGAGGTGTGCCGGGGGTGGTGCACATCCGCGGGTCGAGACTGCTCTTGCGGGTCGACGTCGTGGCCAGCGCATCAGGATCGTGCCCACCGACGAGCGATTCACCAAACTGGTCGGCGCGATCTTGAATGACACCGGCTCCGGCAGCGAGCACATCGCCACCCGCGACCCCATCGCACCGCTGTAACCGCACGTCTCCCAATAACCGCGTTCTGCCTCCAGAACGCGGTCAGGCAGGTCCCAATACCGCGTTCTGCCTCCAGAGCGCGGTCAAGCGCGTCCCGATAACTGCGTTCTGTCTCCAGAACGCAGTACGGGACAAAAACAGGGGCCGGATC
>JBOHHF010000455.1:0-13241 GCA_050700495.1 Pseudonocardiaceae bacterium | reverse complement strand
GACGCCCTCGGTGAGCTCACGAAACTGACGGACGTCGTACCTTCCCTCGTCGCCACCGCGCGGCCGGGACCAGCGGTCGAGGAGTACCTGCGAGAGTGCACCGAGGCCCTGTCCCGGCTCACGGGCGGAACGACCCGGACACGTACGGTGTTGGCCGAGCTCAGGCAGCGGGAGGCCGAGCTGCGGGCCAGGGTGGCGGAGCACGAAGAGCTGCTGGCCCGGGTGACCGAGCTGCGTCGGCTCGAGCGGCTGGCCGGCGCGCTCGACGAGCTACAGGCCCAGCGCGAGGTCATCGATGCCAGGCTGGCCGCGATCACCGCACCAGTGATCGAAACCGAGCAGGTGCTCGGCGCGGGTGCCGTCGAGCTGGTCCGGCTCACCGAGGGGCGCTGGGAGGCACTCCAGCCCGCTGTTCGCGCCAGCCTGGAGCAGGCCGCCGAGGCGCAGGCCCGGCTGCAGATCGTGGAGCAGGACCTCCGCGGGCAGGAGTCCGCGTTCATGGCGGCCTCCGCCCGTCATGACGAGCTGCGGACCGAGCACGAGCTCAGGGTGGCCGCCTTACGGGTTCACACCCAGGCCGACCGGGAGGTGGCCGACGCCCTCGCAGCCTTCGACGGAACACACGGCGAGGACGTCTCCGGCCTGGGGCGGACTCGCGCTCTCCTGGACGACGTCGATCGACAGCTCCGCGAGGCCGACGTCGTCCTCGCGCGGATCCTCGGCGAGCGCCAGCAGCGGGCCGAGCAGACGAGGATCACGTGGAGCGGGGCACCGGCCGGCTCGGCACGGTGACAACACCGCCGTCAGGAGATCAGCAGTTCGGCGTCCTTGGCCACCCGGTCCAGCTCGAGTCGGATCAGGCGGGTCACCTGGCCGATGACCTCCTCGCCTCCGTCGGCTTGCAGCTGCCGGGCCAGATCCTGCGCGAGTTCGCTCTCCTTTCCGTCGGACTCCCGTCGAAGCTTGGCGGCAAGCTTCTCACTGCCCAGCCGCCGTAGGCGCGGTGAGAAGTCGGTCTCCAGCGCCTTCTCGATCATCACGTCCTTGGCTCCGAAGCCCGCGGCCACCAAGCCGCTAAAGGTCAGGATCACCCCGATCGGCCCGGTGGTGGCGATCAAGGCGATGCCGCCGCCGAGCAGGAGCGTCGAAACCACGCCGGCGACGACCACGTTGACGGCGATGGCGAGCGCGCTGAGCACGTCGGTGACGGCCTTGGTGTTGTCCAACCCGATGCGCCACTCCCGTCCCGCCACCGTGACCGGTGGCAACGCCATAGCCGAGGACTCGATGTGCCATCGCTGGCAGATCGGCCGGGTGAGTTCCTGGAGCTCGGTGTTGACGGTGGTCTGCCACTCGGCGATCACGGTGGCCAGCGCCGGGTGACTGGGATTGATCAATTCCTTATTCACGGCGGCCGCGATGGTAGCGGCGACTTGGTTGAGCGTCCGGATCTCCCCGGCCTGCCACCGGCGGAAAGCCGGGACGACGTGCTTCTCAGTGATACCACTGGCGGCGGCTTCGCCGATCTTCGCGGCCAGCGCGGGAAGCTGGTTGGTGACCAGCGCCGGGACCTGGTCACTGTCGAGGAATTTCTTGACATCACGCCGGAAGCCTGCAGACCGCACCCCCATCCGTCCGGCCAGGGCGAGACCGCGGGCGATCGCCACCTCCGGCTCGTCACCGAGCAGCACGCGCCCATTGCCGCCGAAGAGCTCACGGGCGATGTCGAGCACGAAATGCATCCGGGACGCGCCTCCGGTGAGCAGGACCGCGTCCGGCGTGCCGCCGAGCAGTTTCGTCGCCGCATCTTGCAGGTCCTCCCGAAACGCCGCCGGCCACGACCGGCCCCCGAGAGCCGGCTGTGGCGTCGCGAGCACCTCCTCCATGTCGGCCTTCGAGATCTGGATCGGTACCCACACGGTGTGCGGTTTCTTGCGTAGCACGTACACCTCGTCGGCCGTCAGGCCGGAGCTCGCCGCGACGAGCCTGCGGTCGAGGCGGAAGAACTTCTCCTTCGCCTTGCGGCACTGTAGTTCCATCTTCAACCGCTCGTCCTGGTCCTCGTCGAGCAGCGACTCCAGCAGCTCACGGTCCTCGTGGGCGGCCAACACCCAGCGCTGGATCGTCTTGTCGATCAGGCTGGCACCCAGCTCCGTGCCCCGGTCGGACGGTTTCGCCGTCATCCCGATGACGGCGGTGAAGTCCGTCGTCGAGGATCCGCAGTCAACCACGAGGACGCGTCCGGACAGCTGAGATTGCTCGATCTTCACCTCACCCGAGTCGCGGGCATAAAGTAGGGCGGCGCGGGACTCGGGAACAACCTCGACATCGGCGATTCCGGTGGACTTCAGGAGCTGTGCGTAGCGGGCCATCAGCTCAGTGGACCAGCCCGACGGCGCACCGAACACCCACCGGGTCCGCCGCGTCAGCTCCTTCTCGTTCTCGATGTCCTCACGGATCTTTGAGACGAACAGCGTGATCGGGCGCCGCACCCCCTCGTCGTCGAGTTCCGGCCCCTTGAACGCGAGATAGAGTGGTCTCGTGCGGCCAGGTGTGTTGACGGCGGCCTCCCCGACGAGGACACCATGCTGCGGATGCACCGCGACAGCAGTCACGTGCTGGCGACCCGCCGCGCCGCGCAGGTCGAGAACGTTGGGAGCGGTCGTGGTGTTCGAGCGCACCACGGCGACGGCGCTCTCACCGTGACCGAGGTCGAAACCGACCACAGTGGTGTCAGACGTAGTCGCCATGCGAGCACCCCTTCCTGTCCTGCGGTTTCGGTAGTTCATCTGTCGGGTGCTCGGCGTGGTGTCCTGCCAGGCGCTCGACTGCCTCCTGTTGAGGCAACGGCGTGGCTGCCGGGATGCGGGCTTCCCCTCGGCGAAGCAACGCACCGGCATGAAGGAGTGCCGGCCTGACCGTCGTGTGGCGCGGTTCGTCCAGGTCGCCGGACTCCACTAGCCGGAAGTGGACCCCATTGGTGCCGTCGTAGTCGACGGTCTCGATGCCGTGCTCGTCTCGCAGATCTTTTTTGAGCTGTCCGATAAGGAGCAGCGTATGCTCGCTATCCCGGGCAGTGGCAGCCTCCAGCAGCTCATGCACGATGTCGATTAGGCCGCGGTCCGCCGCTAAGTCACGCGCCACCGTCTCGGGCGGCCGCGGTTGCGCCTTCGCGAGCAGCTCGTCAGCCCGCTCGAAGGCTCCGCCCATCTGATCGCGCAGGGTGGAGGTGACGATCGACGGTTGAGCCGATGCCGGTGGCGGGGTCCTGTCTTCAGGACCGCTGAGACGTCGGTCGCCAACGCCGAGAAACCGGTCTATGAACGGCACATCCCGTCGGCGGGATGACCGCTGCTCACCTGCCGGTGCCGAGCCCGCCCACGAAGGTGGATCGGGCGCCGCCTGCACGGACAGCAAGGTCCCGATGATTGCGGAGCGCAGCAGCTGGATCACGAGGTATCGGCGCCTCGCCTCGTCCCCCGAGTCCGGATCCTGGTCGGTCTCGCCGGCCGGCTCCGCACGGTCGGGATCCAGGAGGCGCTCCAGATCGCCGAACACGGCGCTGAGCGTCTTTTTCACCTCAGCGACGGTGCACCGTGACGAGAGCTCCCATTCGAACCGCCGGCTCTGCGCAAGGAGTGTGGCGAGGGTGGGTTTGGTCATTTTGGCTCCTTGATCCGCGAGTGGCTGCCGACCGGCGGGAGGGACCAGACCCGGATCAGTCGGCCGTGGCCTGCGCTGATCACGAGCTCCTCGGTCAGCGTGGCAAGACCTCGGATCGGCCCGCCGTGCGTGCCGATGACCTCTGCCGGCCCGAGCGTGCGCTCTGATGTGGTCCGCCAGCGCCGGATACACCCGGACTCATCGCCGGTGAGCGCCATACCGCGCCGCAGCGCGATCGCGCGAACCGGTCCCGCATGCCCGGTCAGATCGTCGCGCTGCCGCTGGGTGGCTATGTCGTAGATGCGGACGGTGCCATCGGCACCGCCGATCGCCAGCCGCCGCTGGGCCGGGTCGAAGGCCAACGCGGACACCGTCGCGTCCGTGCTGATCTCCGCCAGGCGTTCGGCGGTCGCACCGTGCCACACCCGCACCACGGCATCACCGCCGCCGGTCACCAGCAGACCGCCGTCGGCGGTCACGGCAAGCAGAGCGTTGCCGGACAACCCGACCCGCAGCGGGAAGGCGCCGGGAGTGTCCTCCGCTGTCCCGCGCAGCGTGCTGCGACGGACCCGCCCGTCGTCACCGATGCTGAACACCACATCGCCACGAAGCTGCACTGCGTTGACCCGGCCGCTGTGCCCGTGCAGCAGCCTCGGTTGCGCGTCCTCGCCGATCCTGCGCACCCGGACACCGCCGTCCCAGCCACCGCTGACCAGCACACCCTGGTCCGACACTTCGATGGCCGTGATCCGGCCCGGCTCGAACACCGGGTCCGCCAGTGATTCCCCCGACGGGACCGACCACACCCGCAGCGAACCGTCGATCCCGCCGCAGGCCACGGTCGCACAGTGCCCTCTGAGTGGCGCGTCGGCGATCGACACTGCGGTAATCTCCGCCGGGCAGCGGATCACGGCGGGGCGCGGGGCGCCGGCTGGGTCCGGGGCGAGGACCTCCGCCGAGCAGCGCCGCTGCAGCTCGTCGACCACCTGGCTCGGGACGACCCAACCGGGCAACGTGCTGAACACGCCGACGCGGGGCGGCAAGTCGTCCATGGCGGTCAGCCAGCTCCGCAGGGACTCCTCGACCGCGGCCGGATCGACCGGGTGTCGCCCGATGCCGCCGGCGAGCTGGAACCGGCGCTCGACAGGGTTGGTGGACAGGGCGGGAAGCACCGTGGGCCACGGCCACGCCCCGAGTTCGGCGCGCTCGCGCAGCTCACCGCCTGGCGCCCGCTCGAAGATCGAAGCCAGCACTCCTTCGTCGTCGACCCTGATGATCACCGCGCCCGACTCGCTCGGGAGCCTGCTGAGGAGATCCCGGGCGGTCCGGACACCGTGCGCCGAAGGCGTCGACGGGACCCCGGCCACCGGGGCGTCCCGCAACGCGGCGTCCCGTTCGGCGGGATCCGGGGTCCCGCCACGGATCAGCGCCTCCAGCTCGGCGAGCTGGAGGCGGTCGCCGGCTCGGGCGACGCGCACCGCAGCGGCCAGGTCGAACCGGCGTTGGGCCGTCTGCAACTGCTCCTCGAACAGGCGCACGATCTCCTCGGTGAGCTCGCCGAGTCGGTAGTCACCGCGCAACGGCCACTGGCAGCGGGAGCACGCCAGAGCCGAGTTGATCGGTAGCTCGCAGACGGGGCACCGCTCGCCTCCCTGCGCTCGGGCAGTCTCGACGGCCAGCTGGTCAGCGCTGGACATCGGGGACGTCCTCAGGCTCGATTGTGCGCAGTGCCTCGTCACCCAGCTCCGCCGCGAGCACTCGGCGGGCGAGCCGTCGCTGTATCTCGCCGAGCAGGCCGCGCACGGCGCGGGCGTTGCCGAACTCGGCGGGACGCATCTGCCGCTTCGCGGACAGCCACGCCGCCGCTCGTTCCGCGACCCCATCGGTAAGTGCGAAGTCCTCCTCGGCGGCGCTCCTGCACAGGATCTCCACGAGCTCCGGAACCGAGTAGTCCGGGAACTCGACCCGTTCGGTGAACCGCGAGCGCAGACCCGGGTTGCTGGCCAGGAACTCATCCATTTTGTCGGGATACCCGGCGGCGATCACGACGAGACGCCCACGCGCATCCTCCATCTCCTTGATCAGCGTCGCGATCGCCTCCCTTCCCCAGTCGCCCAAGCGCGACCCCTCGGCAAGGTCGTAGGCCTCGTCTATAAAAAGCACCCCGTCCAGCGCTGAATACACGGCCTGCTTCGTTTTCGGTGCGGTCTGTCCGCGATATTCGGCGACCAACTCGGAGCGCGACACCTCCCGCACGTGCCCCTTGCGTAGCAGCCCGATGGCTTGGAACAACCTCCCCATGAGGCGGGCGACCGTCGTCTTGCCGGTGCCGGGCGGCCCGACGAACAGCAGGTGCGGGGCGATCACGTCGGCAGTCCGCAGGCCGGCGGCGGCGCGACGCTGGTTGAGCTGCAGTCGCTGCAGCAGGCCGTGGATCAGCTCCTTGACCCCGGCCAGGCCGACCATCGAGTCGAGTTCGGCCAGCACCTCCTTGACCGAGGGCAGCGGCCGGTCGGTCAGGTAGGTGCGATATTTGGCTGGGAGGTCCTCCGGGCGCAGCGGCTGGTCGACCACCCCGCCGACCCGGTAAGCCCATTCGGTGTACAGCTCGTGGCCGAGATTGCGCATCGTTCGGGCGTTGCCGAAGTCTCGTTGCCGGCTGGCGTGCATGCCGTGGGTCACCGTGCGCAGCTGCTCCTCCAACTCGCTGGTCCAGCTGACCCCCTGGTCAGCCAGCATGCCGAGCAGGATGCGGAGCAGTTCCTCGGGTTCGTAGTCCGGGAAACTGATGACGTTCGCCTCGGGGAACCGGCTGGGCAGTCCGGGGTTCGATCCGAGGAACTCGGTCATCTTGTCCGGGTAGCCGGCGGCGATGACGACGAGGTGGTCGCGCTCCTCGTCCATCAGCTGAACCAACATGTTGATCGCGTCACGGCCGAAACCCTGCAGCTGGTCGCTGAGCTGATACGCCTCGTCGATCAGCAGCACCCCTCCTCGCGCCCGTTCAACCGCTTGCCGCACCGCGCCGGTGGTCTGGCCCACAAAGCCGGCGATGAGATCCGAGCCCTTCGCTGAGATCACGTGGCCGCTGGTGAGCAGGCCGAGGTCGCGGTACATCTCGCCGACCAACGCGGCCACCGTGGTCTTGCCCGTTCCGGGGTTTCCGGTGAACACCAGGTGCAGGGTGTTGGGCTGGGTGACTCGAGCACGACCCTGGGCGCGCAGGGCGGCGTCGGCAACGAGCCTCGATCGCAGCCGCTCGAGGTGCTGCTTCACGGCGGCCAACCCGGGCATCGCGGCGAGCCGGTCCCAGACACTGCTGCCGCCGGGAAGCACTGCCGACACCCAGCCTCGTTGTCGCAACACGACACCGCTCAACGCCGTTCCATCGCGGGCCAGCTCACCGAGCCGCCCGTCCCACTCGCGCAGCGGCACCCGGGCCGAGGACATGTCACGTACGACGGCCGGAAGTGCGCGCCAGTCGTCGATCGACAGGCCGGCCCGCAGGCGGGTCAGGTGCACCAGCCGCCCCAGCTCCGCCGGCTGTGGGTGATCGATGGCGAAGGTGCTGGCGACCGAGCCGTCAAGGTGGGCGAGGTGGCTCTCCAAACCGGGGTACTGCCCTAAGCTCTGGACGAAAGCACGTACCTCCCCCATCGTGTTGTGCCGGAAAACCATGACGCAAAGGTTGGCGTTGACTGGGTTTTCCAGCGATCCGGCGACTGCGAGAGCGAAGCTGCGGGCTGCCGCGGTGTGCCGAAGCCACTGTTCGGCGTCGACGAAGACCACCGCCGTTCGCACGGTCGTGCTCCCGAGGTAGGTGCTGAGCAGGCTCACGGCATGTTCGTCGGACAGCCCAGCGCGGCTGGCAGATTCGGTGGCCTGGCCCGGGCCATCTTGACGGTGGTCGTCTCCGCGCTGCACGAGAACCGTCTGGTCGAGCGGACCGGCGAAGTGCTGCATGCGGCTGGGCCGTCCGGGAGGCGCCTTGGGCGAACGTCGCGACATGTCCCGTGAGTCGGCGTCCAAGAAGTACACCGGCCACTGCGGGTGGCTGAAGACGACCCGCGCGAATCCGCCGTCGCGTAGCAGCGTCCAGAGCATCTGCTCCAGGGTCGAGATCCGGAAGTCGAGGCCGACGAAGCGATCGGTGACACCTCGGCCGTGCAACACCAGCAGCGGCGAGCCGATCGGCAGCCGCAGGGTGGTCAATCGCTCGGTGACGCCCAGAGAGTCAGCACGCACCAGTTGCTCCTCGGGTCAGGCCGGCGCGCGGCCGGTACCGAGTTCCGGCTCCTGGGTAGCAGGGCGGCGAGCTGCCGGGAGCTCCCCGGCCCTAAGCGCCTTGATCAGGACCGGGTCGGGCTCTCCCGGCTCGGTATCCGGGTCGCCCACCTGCAGGCCACGCATCCTGAGCTGGCGGGCGATCTCCGTGGCCCGTGCACGACGCTGCTCCTCCGCCCCGACATCGTGGTCGTAGGACAGGACCCGCAACCTGCTGCCGGACGATCCGCCGGGTTCGGGGGCGACCTCGACGACGATCTCGTTGCCGTTGGGGTGGGTCATCGTCGCGTAGAACGCCTCCCGCTGGTCCTTGCCCGCGTACTGGCCACCGTCGAGCAGGTAACCGGCGACCTCGTCCAGCGTGGTCACCACCTCGTCGGCGACATTGACCCGGAGCTGCGAGGCGATCAGGCGCTCCTCGGCCTGCTCCACAGTCTCGTCCAGCCGGCGTTGGTAGCGTGGTGCGTCGGTCTCGATGACGGCCCGCAGCTCATCGACCGACATCGACACCGCATCGGTTAGTACCGCGGACAGCGACGCACCGACCTCCGCCCGGAGCTGCCCCAACTCGCCTCGCGACCAGTGGTCGACATCCATGTTGACGCCGGGTAGCTGGCGGCCCTCCTCGTCGCGGACCGGCTGGTGCGCGCTCTGCTCGATCATGGCTTGAAGGACGATGAGCGCCTCGGACGCCGCGGTCCTGAGCACGGACCATTCACGATGCCGCAGCTCGATGTCGAGGCGGAGCTCGCTGAGCTCGTGGAAGGCGTCCTGGCCGCCAGCAAGGGCGGCCTCGAACATACCTTGATCAAGGTTGGCCGCCGCCGTGCCGAGACGGGTGTCCAGCTGACGTAGTCGTCCCGGCGCGTACCGTTCGTGCGGCAACGTCTGCTCGATCAGGTCGCGCATCGCGCGGGCGTCGGTGAGCCATGCCCGCGCGCTGGTAGCGGCTCGCTCCTTGTCCGCGGTGAGCTCGGCTCGCAGGCTCTGGACCTCGGCCTTCCGTTGCTGACGCTCCTGGACGATCTCCGCTCGCAGCCGCTGGTCCTGCTCGGACAGCAAGCCGGTGACCTCGGTCCGGAGCTGTGCGTCGACCTCGCGCAGCCGCCGTTCCATGCCGGACAGCTGGTCCCGCAACCGCCGGTTGGTCTGCTCCTCCACGGCACGGGTCTGCTCGCTGAGACCCTGGACCAGCTGCTCAACATTTGCCTGACGCGCGTGTACGGCGGCGAGATCACGCTCGATCTCGGCGCGGGTCTGCTCGCGCAGACGGTCGAGGACCGCCGGCTCGAGGACGCGCATCAATGGTTGACGAATTCGCTGTCTGAACCATTCGGACATGTCGATGTGATAGTGCTTCTTTCCGCTCAACGTGAGACCCCTTTTCCTGCCGGTGCGGAGCGGTCGCTACCCTCAGACCGCCGCCGGCCGGGCCCCGCATGGGGCGCGTGGACATTTGCTCGGACCCGGTCGGCAGCCAGATCGAACGCTCCGAGCAGACCCGATGGTGGCACTCCGACCAGTATCATCGCACCGTCGCGGACTCTGATTTCCGCCGTTCGAGCGCCAGTTTCGAACTCGTGCTCAGTGTGCCGGAGCCGATCGGTCAAGTAGTGAACCCGTTGATTGGTGCTTCCGCGAAGGCCCTTCCCGTCGTTGCGGGCCGACACATACCGTCCGTCGATCAGGACGTCGACCTCGGCGAGCAGGTCGGACACCGCCGGCTCGGCAGTCCAGGAGCGGAGCTGTTCTAGGCGGTAGCCGGTGAAGCACACGACGGACAGATCTCTGATCTGACGGGCCAGTCGCGCGACCATCGCCAGCCCCGCAGGCTGCGCCATCGGTTCCCCGCCCGAGAACGTCAGCCCGTCAACCTTCGGATCGCCAAGGAGCTCGGCCACGAGACAGACGGGATCGACCAGCTCGGCCACCTGCGTCGGGATCCATTCTGGAGCGATGCAGTTCGGGCAGCGGAAGGGGCATCCCTGAACCCAGACAACGGAGCGGAAACCCGGTCCGAGGGCCCTGGTGCCGACGCAGGTGGCCGCGACGTTCAGGAGCGTGTCTGCTGCGCCCGACGCTTCCGGTGAAGGCTGCCTCATACACACCTGTTCATTGCTCAGTGGCACCCTGACCGCTGCCGGGCAGGGTGGTCCCCCGACCGGATGACACCGCGCCGCGTTGGAAAGGTGACCCCCGCGACCGAGCATGACGCCGGGATCAGATCCGGTCAATCGGCTCTTCAGTGAACCGGGCAAGCCCCGCTCCTCCGTCGCTGGCTGTCGAGCTCAGCAGTGTCCTGCCTACCGGGGAGGCCGGTGGGGATGTGCCGGGTGGTGGTGTCGTCGGGTCGGGGGGTGGGATGTCGCGCCACGACCAGCCCCTGGCTCGGGCGCTGTCGACCTGCAGCGCGTTGACGCCTTGATGACCGCGTACCCTACTCAGCCTGACCACTACCGTTGAGCAGCCCACAAGGAGCGCAGATTGGCCGCCCCCCAGCTCGCGGCGCGTCGGAGCCTGACCGCTCAGCTCACCCGATTCGTACTCGTCGGCGGCGTCGCCGCCCTGGTGGACTACGGCAGCTACCAGGCGTTGCTGGCCGCCGGCCTGTGGGTGCACTGGGCCAAGGCGCTGGGATTCATCGCCGGGACCACGACCGCCTACCTGATCAACCGCCGGTGGACCTTCCAGGGCCGCGGTGGCGGTGTGCAGCTCGCTTCGGTCATGACGCTGTACGGGATCACCTTCGTCGTTCAGGTCGGCATGAACGCCGCGATGCTCGCGTTGCTGCCGCCGATACAGGGTGAGATCACTGCCGCGTTCGTCGTCGCACAAGCAACAGCTACGAGTATCAATTTTATTGTACAACGCACGGTGATCTTCCGGCACTGATCCCTACCGGCCCGGACGAGTACAAGCCGCGACGCGCCGGGGAAAGTCTGTACGCCACGCCGGGGGATCACTCGCATGGATGAGTCCAAAGGTGGCACAATGAGGTGCGGGTTCGGGACCCCCAGCCGGATCCGCCGCCCCTCGCGGAACACCTCCCCCTCGTTTCCGCGAGGGGCCCTTCTGACTCCAGTGGCCGTTGACGTCAACGGTCTCGTGAAAGTCAGTGGCCCTGGAACCTCGGTACCCCGGAAACTCAGGTCCGTACGTCCCCAGGTGAAGTCAGCGGCCCAGTTGGGAGATCTCCGCGGTCTGGCCACCACTGCGCAACGGCCCCGGTGACCACCAGCCGCTGCGCACCTCGGTGCCGGTCCTCAGTGCGGGTGCCTCGGCGTCACGTACCCGAGGCTGGATGACCATGAGCTTGCCCCAGTCGGTGTCCCAGTTCTCCTTGAGGTAGCTCGGCACCTCCTGCTCGGTAGCGAGAATCTGCAACCAGCCGATCGGGCCGCCGGCGTCCCCTGCTGACCAGCTCTTGCTGTAGTTAGCCAGCAGCGCGTCGGGTAGCAGCCGGTACTGGGGCACCTCGGCGATGCCGTTGTGGACCTCGAACGGCCGCACGCACGGATGAACGAAGCCCACCGGCCAGTCCAAGAACACCGGAGGCGTCGGGGTCACCAAATCGGTCATCGAGCTCAGCACGGGCACCCTGGGTGCGGAGAACGCCAGCCAACCCTCTTCGGTGACGTCGGTGTCGGTGGCGATCAGCCGCACCATGTCCGCCCCGGCAGCGGGCCGGCCGGCCAGCCCGAGACGGTAGTCTCGCCATCCCGGCCCGTTGGCGGTGGCTCGCCCGCCGATGGGGATCTGATCGACGATCTGGAACCCTCGCTCGGCCCGACGGGCGAACTCTGCGACCAGCGGGGTGGTGGGGGACAGGTTCCCGGCGACAGAGATCACCACCGGCGCGTTGCGGCCCTGGCCGGCCCCGCCGGGCAGGGCATACCAGGTGGTGCGCATGTCGCCGGTGCCAGGGCCATCGGTGGAGAAGCTGCTCCAGATCGGAATCTCGCCGCGACCGAGTCCGGACGGCGGCGGGTCAACCGGGTTGGTCCCGTCGGACTCGGGAACGCGGTCTCCTCGAATGTCGCCACGTTGCCTGTCGGCCCCGTTGGTGTCCGTCCTGTTGGTGGACGCAGCAGCGGGGAGCCGGTTGAGTTCGAAGCCACGCCGTAGCGGGATGTCCGCGAGCAGCGTCCCGCGCACCGCGCGCAGCGCACCGGCACCGCGTTGCGGCTCGACGGACACGGCGTCGGTGAGGTTGCAACTGTGTCCGGTGATATGGGCGATGTTGGCGGCGGCCATGCTGTAGCCGTCACGCTGCTTGTGCATCGCCTTGACCATCGCGCCGACTTCGGCGAGTACCAGCAGACCACAGAACACCGCCAGGGGAGCCGAGCCGATCAGCAACGCCCGTCGCCGCCCTCCCCTGCCACTGTTGGGGCCACGGTCGGGTGGGGGTGGCGGCGGTGCGCCCGGTTCGTGCCGTAGCCCTTCGACCACCGCGATCAGCCCGGCCAGCACGGCCGCCACGGTCAGCAGCGTGCTCGCTTGAAAGCCGTTCACCGACGGGGGCTTGTCGAACCACGGCACCCCGTACTGCGAGACGTACCACGGTGCGTTGGGCCCGGTCGAGGACAGCGCCAGGATCACCAGCAGGCCGGACAGGAACCACCACCGGTTACGCGCCGAACGCAGCACGGTCGAGCTAGTGGCCAGCGCGGTGAGCGCGGCCAGCGCGGCGCCGATCGAGGCGAGCGCACCGAAGTGATGGGTCCACTTGGTCGGAGTCAGCGCCAGCAGCGCCAGCGACACCCCCGCGGTGGCGATCAGCTGCCGGCTCGGGCCCAGCCCGGCGCCCGGGATGCCTCCCCGGCGCAGCAGCACCACCAGGCAGGTTCCCAGGCACAGCACCAACAGCACCACCGGGAAGCGGCGGGCCAGTGCCCCGTCCGGGGTGTCACTGAACAGGTACTGGTAGCGGGTGGCCTCCTGGAACCAGGACAGGCTGGGACCGATTTCGGTGCGAAGCCGGGTGGCTTCCAGCACCCCTTGCAGCGTCTGATCGGCAAAGATCGCCACCAGCACCAGCAACCCGGCACCGAGAATCGGCCCGATCACAGCGGGCCGACCGGAGACGGAGGCGTGCTGGCGCAGCAATCGCACCAATGGTCGCACCGCCACCAGCAACGGTGCGACCGCGATGAAACCGGTCGGCGTCGCGGCGACGGTGAAGGCGGCCGCGAGCACACCCAGCGCCAGCGGCAACACCCGGCGGGTCGCCACCGCACGCACCACCGCGCACAGCGCGAGTTGCGAGCCGATGGCTACCAGCGGTTCCAGCC
>JBOHHF010000454.1:0-1523 GCA_050700495.1 Pseudonocardiaceae bacterium | reverse complement strand
GGAGAGATACTGCCCGCAGGCATGCAGAGCTGGCCGTGCACGGTCTCGCGGGGGGTCGGGACCGACACCGGCAGGTCGATCTCCGAACAACTCACCGGGGACGCGGCGGCGGCCTGCGGCGCGGTGACACCGCCGGCGAGCAGGGCGAAGCAGGCGAGCAGCGAGCACGTCAGCGTTGGCAGCAGGTGCACGGGAGAACCTTCCAAGGATCAGAAGTCGAGGAAGGTCAAGGCTATAACAACCGGTGACTAAACGGACACTTCGGGTAACCAAGACCCGCTGTGGTCGCCTCACGTGTGTCGCGGCATAGTGATCATGGGTAACTGGTTGGGATGCATCGTCACGGCCATCCTCGGGCGCACGGGCTTGCCGGCTACCGGTGCCAGCTGCCACCGTGCGGCCACCGTCGCCGCCACGATGGCTATTTCGGTCTCCGCAAAGGAGTATCCGGGGCAGTGATGAAGGCCGGCGCCGAAGGGGATGAACGCGCCCTTCGGCAGCCTCGCGGCCCGGTCGGGCAGCCATCGGTCCGGGTCGAAGCGTGCGGGATCGGGGTAGAGGTGTGGATTGTGATGGAGTGCGTACTGGCTGAGGGCGACCTCGGTGCCCGGCTGAAGGTGAACACCGCCCAGTTCGACGTCGGTACGTGTTCGGCGCATCAGGATCAGTATCGGGTATTTGCGCAGGACTTCGTTGATGATCCGTTGGGTGTAGTGCAGTTTGGGAATGTCGTCTAAGCCGAGGTCATTGGCCCTGCGGTCGGCGAGCGCGTGGTCGATCTCGGCGTGGAAGCGTTGCTGGACCTCGGGGTGCTGGCCGAGCTCGTGGAACAACCAGGCCAGGGCCACGGCGGTGGTTTCGGTGCCGGCGGTCAGGATCGTGACGATCTCGTCGTGGATCTGCTGGTCGCTCATGTGCTCGCCGGTGTCCTCGTCCCGGGCCAGCAGCAGCATGGACAGCAGGTCACCGTGGTCTTTGCCCTCGGCGCGTGCCGCCGCGATGACCTCGGCCACGACCCGCCGGAACCGGGCGGCGGCCTCGTCGAACCGCCGGTTGGCCGGAATGGGTAGCCACTGGGGTGAGAAGGCACGAACCGCCAGGTACTTGGTCAGGATCGGCATCGACCGCTGGACCTCGGCGATCGCAGCTCGACCTAGCTCGGCCGAGAAAAGGGTTCGCCCGACGACGGTGAGCGCGACATCTTCCATTCGCTTGTCCACCGCGACGACCTCACCCGGCCGCCAGGACTCGACCAGGTCCGACGCTGTCCGTGCCATGGTGTGGACGTAACCGGCGATTCGTTTCCGGTGAAACGCCGGCTGCACCAGGCGACGTTGCCGCCGGTGAAAATCGCCATTCGAGTTGGCCAGACCGTTGCCGGACAGCGGGCGTAGCTTGTCGAAGAGTATCCCTTTGTCGAAGCTGTCGGCGTTGGTGGCCAGTACCTGCCAAGCCAGCTCGGGGCTGGTGACCACGTACACGGGCAGCGGGCCGAGGTAGATCCGCACCACCTCGCCGTGCGA
>JBOHHF010000453.1:0-2733 GCA_050700495.1 Pseudonocardiaceae bacterium | reverse complement strand
GATGCGGTCGCCGATGGTCGGGCGTCTTGAGGGCTGATCGCCGGTCACCCATCCGTGACGGTGGGTGGCATGCTTGCGCACCGTGGGGCAGCCACGGCGGGTCTTCGTGAGCCATACCTCCGAGCTGTGCCGGCTGCCCAGTGGCGGGTCCTTCGTGGACGCGGCCGAGCAGGCAGTGTTGCGGGCCGGTGACGCGGTCAGCGACATGGCCTACTTCGTCGCCCGAGATGAGCAGCCCAGCGAGGTGTGTCGCAAGGCGGTGCGGGCTGCGGATGTGTACGTCGTCATCGTCGGTTTCTGGTACGGCTCGCCGGTACGGGACCGTCCGGAGCTGTCCTACACCGAGCTGGAGTTCGAGGCCGCTGGCGAGGCCGGCCTGCCCCGGTTGGTGTTCCTGCTCGACGACATGACGGAAGGCCCGAGGGCTCTGCTTGTTGATGCGGAACACGGTCAACGGCAGGAGGCGTTTCGGGTCCGGTTGCTCGACGCCGGTGTGACGGTGGTGAAGGTCTGCAGCCCGGAGACGCTGCACACGGTGGTGTATCAGGCCCTGGTCGAACTACCGCGAGCCGAGTCGGCTCAGGGTGCGGCACGGTGAGTTCGGAGAACCCAGCGCTGCGATCGCTGCGGCTCATCCTGAGGCGCTGTCCTACCAGGCGGCTGGCGACCGATCTATTTTGTCTGACATAATGGGGATGTGCAGGACATCAAGTTCGCGCAGTCGGCGCGCAAGCACCGGATCGGCCGCGCCCACGTCCTGTACGTGATCGAGACCGCTCCCTGCACCCACTACCCGCCCACCGATGACCTCGACGCCCGCATCGAGTGGGTCGGACCCGACGACCGTGACGTCGAGCTGGAGGTCATCGCCGTCGAGCTGCCCGACCTGTGGCTGGTGATCCACGTCATGCCCACCGCGCTCAGGAGGAAACCATGACCGAGAAGTTCCGCGTGCTCGACGGTGAGGTCGACCTTGAACGCGAGGACGTGCGCGATAGCCAGAACCGCCGCATCGACACCGACTACGTCGAGCGCGCCGTCGCCGATGTGTATGCCCGCCGGGGCCGACGTCCGCTGACTGATGACACCCCTGCGGGTGAGCACTCGCCGCGGGTGTCGTTCCGGGTGCCCGAGCAGACTCGTCGTCGCGCCGAGGAACGTGCCCGCGCCGAAGGCCGATCGGTGTCCGATCTTGCCCGGGAGGCGCTGGAGCGCTATCTCGCGCCATGACCGCAGGCGCAGCTCCGGCGCCAGTCGCGCTCATTGCGCTGAGTTCGTGACACTAGGAAACAGCCTGTGCTGAACTGCCGAGACGACCGCTATTGGAGCACATAGCGGTCTGTGTGCCTCGTACACCGATGAGCGGGTTCTTGGGCGGCGCAACAGCTCTCATATTGAGTTGTGGCCAGCGCTGCGTGCCACGCCGACGTTGACTTTGATCTTGGCGACGTCGGTGCGGTGCTGGATCGGTGGTGGGGGATCGCCGTGATGTGCGCCAATCCACTGACCGAGCGGGAGCACGAGCTGGTCGTGCAGGCGCGGGCCGGGGTGGACACCGGCTGGTATGTGCGCGAGAACGGTAGTTGGGTTCAGCTGTAGCTGTCACGGTTCTCTCCTCCGTTGGTAGGAGATCGCGATCGAGCACTACGACGCTCTGCCCGCCGCGACCCGGCAGCAGATCGACGCGGCGATTCCAGCCCTGTGCTCGCGGTCAGTCCCGCCGAGTGGAGCGTCTTCACCGTCGAAACCGGTCACCTCGACGCCTGATCGCCCTTTCCATCCGTATACGGACGAGACGTCGAGCTGGATTTTCATCGCCGTCGAGCTGCCCGAGCTGTGGCTGGTGATCCACACCATGCCCACCGCGCTCAGGAGGAAACCATGACCGAGAAGTTCCGTGTGTTCGACGGTGAGGTCGACCTTGAACGCGAGGACGTGCGCAACAGCGTGGCCTCGGCCCACAACCTCGCCGCCGACCTGCGGGCGCTAGGCCAGCACGAGGTGGCCCGCCCCAGCTCGACGAGGACACCGCGACCCGCCGTCGCCGGGCCGCTGGGATTGATCGATCCCGGCACCACTCGCGGCCGACGGTCGGCGCACGACCTCCTGACGAGGCCAAGTGATCGGCACCGGAAGTTCCCTCAACGTCCTGAAATACCCGGCACTACCTGCGCAGCGATTGTGCGCGTCGTGAACTCGACACCAACGACGTTTGCAGTGACGGCGGATGTCGCTGACGTCGAGTTCACGACGCCAGAGGTCAGCCAGCTTGTTGCAGGCACTGGAGGGGCTCGCGTGAGCCGCCGGCTGCGCTGTGCCGGACGCGGTCGCCGATGGTCGGGCGTCTTGAGGGCTGATCGCCGGTCACCCATCCGTGGTGGTGGGTGGCATGCTTGTGCACCGTGGGCAGCCGCGGCGGGTCTTCGTGAGCCACACCTCGGAGCTGCGGTGGCTGCCCAGCGGTGGGTCCTTTGTGGCCGCGGCGGAGCGGGCGGTGCTGCGGGCCGGTGACGCGGTCACCGACATGGCCTATTTCGCCGCCCGGGATGAGCAGCCCCCAGCGAGGTGTGTCGCAAGGTGGTGCGGGCTGCGGATGTGTACGTCGTCATTGTGGGGTTCCGGTACGGCTCGCCGGTACGGGACCGTCCGGAGCTGTCCTACACCGAGCTGGAGTTCGAGGCCGCCAGTGAGGCCGGCCTGCCGCGACTGGTGTTCTTGCTCGATGACATGACG
>JBOHHF010000452.1:0-4001 GCA_050700495.1 Pseudonocardiaceae bacterium | reverse complement strand
GGGCGAGGTGGCTGGTGCGGGTCCGGTCGAGTGGGTGGCCGTTCCACCAGGCGTGTAGCCGGATCAGGTTGACCGCGACGGCGGCGCTGGCATGTTCGAGGCGGGTCCTGGCTAGTCCCCGGTAGCGGGCGTGCCGCATGCCGGTGACCGCCACGCCCTGGCGGATGGTGCCTTCGACGCCGGCGCGTAACGCGTATCTGGCCTGGAAATCCTTGGTGACCTGGGCGGCCCGGGCGGCGAGTTGGGCTTGGTGGACCTCGCGGGGGTGCACGGTGAGCTGTCGGCGCCTGGACGTTGAGGTGGTGCACTGGGCTCGTACCGGACAGAGCCCGCAGGTGCGCTTCGCGAAGGTGATCACGATTGTGCTGGTGCCGCGCTGGCAGACGGGGTTCCAGTGGCTGCTGGCGTGGCCTTGGGGGCAGGTGGCCTGCTGCGCGTCGAAGTCGATGGCGAAGGCGGAACGGTCGTATCCGGCATCTGCCCTGGCCTGCGGTGAGGTATCGGCCAGCATCGGGGTGACCAGCGAGATGCCGAAGCTGGCCAGCGAGGACACCAGAAGTTCCGCCGAGGGGTAGCCCGAGTCCACGTAGTGCTCGGCTGGCAGCAGGCCCCGCCCGGCCAGGCGGGTGTGGATCGGCTCGGTCATCTGGTTGTCGGGCACGGTCGCGTCCGTGGTCTCCACGTTCGTGATCAGGTGCGGCGGCGTGATGGCCTCACCGTCACCGTCGTTGCTGTTGCCGGCGGCAGCGCTGGTGTCGCAGGTCTCGGTGACGTGCACCTTGTAGCCGTTCCAGAACGTGTCGCGCTTGACGCCCCACCGGGCATCGAGGTCATACGGTGAGGTGATCCGGGATCTGCCGTCGATGGTCGTGGCAGGCCAGGAGGTTTGGCTCGGGGATCAGTGCAGCGTGCCGGTTCTCACCGCGTCGAGGAAGGCGCAGAAGGTAGGGGCGGGTAGGGCCAGGGTGGTCCGCCGGGTGCTGTCGGGACCTTGCTTGGTGTCTTGGATACCGACCCAGTCGCCTGCGCGGCCAATCACGACGCAGTTGCCGGTGCCGCCGCTGCGGGAGGACTTATGGTAAGTCGCATCGGCAGTGCCACGGGGGGCGCGACGCGGGTGGTGGTCATGGTCACAACTCCTTGATGACGATGTGGAAGTGCGGAACCCGGATGTGCCCGTTCCAGACCAGCTCGACAAGGTCGTCGAGACCAAGTGTGGTGGCGCCCGGCCGCGTCTCCAATCCGCTGCTCATCCTGCCTCCCGTGTCTGCCCGCTCATGGTGCCCCATCACTCCGACAGCGTCGGTCACGTGGAGGGCTTACATGGTGTGGCGCGCTCTCAGACCGGACGCAGGCTGGGTTCGGCGGTGTGGATCGTCACCGACGTCAGCAGCCGTTCCAAGGCCGCCTCGACGTCTTCCTTCCAGGTCAGCGCGGTACGGAGTTCCAGGCGGAGCCGGGGCCAACGCGGGTGCGCGTGCACTGTCTTGAACCCCACCTGCGCCAAGAACTCGGCTGGAATCACGCAGCTGGAGTCCTGGTCCGGCCGGGCGTCGCCGAAGGCCTCGATGGCCTTCACGCCGCGCCGGGTGAGGTCCTTGGCGACCGCCTGCACCAACATCCGGCCCAGGCCGCCACCACCGAACTCCGGCAGCACCTTCAGCGCAGTGAGCAACACGGCATCGGCACTGACCGGTGAGGTGGGAAACGCCGCAGCCCGCGGCACTGCGGCCGGAGGGGCATACAACGCGTAGCCGACCGGCACGTCCCCGGACATCGCGATCCGCCCGCACGAACCCCACTCCAGCAACACGCTGGAGACCCAGGCTTCTTTCTCCAGTTCGATCTGACCGAAGTCCTCGGCCTGCTCACGGATATGCGGGGCGAGCTCCCAGAACACACAACGACGGCACTTCTTGGGCAGTAGATCGAGATTATCCAGAGTGACGCCGACCACTCGACGTGACACCGGGCCTCCCTGGACAGACCTGCCAAGGCTACTACTGCAGCCGCCGCCGGACGCGCTCACCACCGCCGAGCGCAGCGCCCCACGCAGCATATGCCCGCCGACCAACCGGAATGAAGGCGTCGGGGGCAACCTGTGGCGGGCTTTACACCGCCAGGGGACCTGACCCGGTGCCATGGACTGGGTCGTGTGGGATGCCGTAGTCGAGATCGCAGCGATGGACCGGTACCCAGCGGGCCCGGGAACCTCATCGAGCTCGGGTGAGCGATGCGGGCACCTCCG
This sequence comes from Pseudonocardiaceae bacterium, assembly GCA_050700495.1. Lineage (GTDB taxonomy): Bacteria > Actinomycetota > Actinomycetes > Mycobacteriales > Pseudonocardiaceae. The sequence goes on along the minus strand of JBOHHF010000452.1, from coordinate 1,753 downwards.
GCATGCTGGGCGTCACCCACAGGTTCCGTCCTGCAGCGGCCGGACCTCGATCGGCAGGGTGATCGCCTGAGCGAGCTTGCGGCCCCATTCCAGCGCGGCGTCGAGATCGTGCGCCTGGATGACCGTGAATCCGCCGATGTGCTCCTTGCCTTCGATGTACGGGCCGTCGGTCGTGCGCACCTCATTGTCCTTGAGTCGCACCACGGTGGCCGTGCTCGGCGGGTACAGGCCTCCAGCGAATACCCAGGCACCGGCCGTCCTGAGCTCGGCATTCACGGCCTCGACGTCCCGCATGATCGGATCCAGGACCTCAGACGGCGGCGGGTCCCCGTCGGGCTGGTAGATGCTGAGCAGGTACTGCTTCATGACTGTTCCTCCCTGGCGAGTTGAGTTACGACCGGCACCGTGCCGGCTTCTCACGCTCTATACGAACGGCTTCCGACCGGATCGACCCACTCGGACAGGTTCGTCGCCGCGGCCGCGGCGGGGGCCCCGAGTTCTCGGCGAGCAACGCCCGACCGGTTCCCGATGCTCTTACTGAAGTCAGCGGTAGCCGGTTACGTCGGCGGGTTTGCCTGCGTCCTCAACTTCGGTGACGTACCTCCAGCAATCGGGCTGGCTGCCGTCGAGATCGGTGAAGCCGTAGATTTTCGCCAGCTGCCCGCTGGACAGCGACTTTCCGTTCCAACGTGACACGTTGGGATCTTGTGCGAGCGCCGCTACGGCACGGCCGACGAACGCTGGACTCTCGGAAATAACGAAGTGGGGCGTGCGCGCTGTCGCGTCACGCCAGTTCGATTCGGTGACGCCGTAGTTCTCGAGCATGACCTCTGATCGCAGCCAACCCGGAGTGAGTGACACGGCCGTCGCCCTGTAGGGCTGCAACTCGTGCGCCAGCGCGAACGCCATCCGATTCACTGACGCCTTGGCCAGGTCGTAGAAGAAGGAGACCCGGTAGTGGGTCGCGTTGTACTCATCAGTTCCGTCAGTCACCTCGACAACCAGGCCGCCTGGCATCTTGATGAGCAGCGGTATCGCGAAGTGGCTGGTGATGGCGTGCGTGTCCACGGCCAGGCGCAGGCTGCGCAGCCCATAATCTAAAGAGGATTCCCAGACTGATTTGTTCCACTCCATCCTGGTGGCGCCCCAGATATCGTTCACCAGAACGTGCAGGCCACTCTGTTCGTCTTCAATGCGAGCCACCAGCGCGCGCACCTCGTCGGGCACGAGATGGTCTACCTGGACCGCGATCCCGCGGCCGCCGGCCTCATCCACCAGAGCTGCGGTCTCTTCGATCGTCTCCGGCCGGTTCATTTCCGATCGCTGGGACCGGCTCGTCCGTCCGGTAACGTAGACGGTCGCTCCGGCCGTACCTAATTGCACAGCTATCCCCCGTCCCGCTCCCCGGGTCGCTCCGGCGACCAACGCAACTTTGCCTGCCAGCGATGTCTCCATGCCGCCGAAACTAACAGGACCGCCCGACACTCCCGCTGGACTCGCTACAGCCGGGTGCAGCCCGCCGAGCCGGTGATGACAGCGGAACGCACGGACGTGGTCACGAGCGCCGGTGGTACGAACCGGGCACGGCCCGAGTAGGTGAGCGCCTGCTCAGCCACAGTGAGGCCTGGACCGACGCTAGATGGTTGATTCCGTGAAGTTGGTGTTAGTGGTCGTAGGCGGTCAGTGATCGTTTGCTGGTGACGCCGGTGGTCCAGTTGTGCCAGATCCCGGCGGCCATGGCCAGTAGGCGTTG
>JBOHHF010000451.1:0-14220 GCA_050700495.1 Pseudonocardiaceae bacterium | reverse complement strand
ACGTACGTATGCGGGCCGGGATAGGTTCGGCCGGCCGTGCTGGTCATCCGCTTTGCGTAGTTGCTGACGATCCCGGACTGCGGCTCACCGGCCGCCGTGCCCGGCGTCACCAGCTTCTGGCCGTGGTCGACGCTGCGGTAGGTGCAACCTTGAGCCGCCCGGCTGAGTGCGGCTCGGCCGAGGGCACGGTGCGGGGGGTCTAGGGACAACGTGCGGGAACATCTAGACTCGGACGCGGCGCTGGGCATCTGGTCCTGGTAGCGGGAGGGTTGGTTCAAGTGAACGAAACTTACACAGCGGTATACGAAAGAGATGGCGAGGCTTGGGTGGTGGAGATCGCCGAAGAGCCTCGTGTTCACGGTCGGAGTCCGAGTCTGGCCGGGGCTCGAAGCAGCATACGGGACGCTCTCGCTCGGTGGCTCGAGACTGACTCGGAGAAGCTCCGCATCGTTGACGACTTCCGCCTACCGGCCCAGATCCGGACCGCTCAGGAGGCGGTGAAGGCGACTCGCACAGAGAACGAGCGGACCCAGATGATGGCCAGCATGACCGATTCTAAGTCGGCAATGAGCTGGGCCAAGGAACTTGGTGTTGCCATGCGGGATCCGGTGACGGTTCAAGCGCTTGAGGACTTAGGGGACAGAGAGGTCTCGATCGATACGTTTTGCCACACGATTACGATGGCGGAAGAACTGTCGAGGTTGACGTCGACCGCTGACCGTATCTCTGTGGAGGACTAGATCTCTGTGGAGGACTAGGTCGAGAAGGACTACTAGACGGCTCCGGGTCGGGAGAGCTGCCTACCAGGTGACCGGGAGGTGGTTGGCGGCGCCGGCTACGGCCTCGCGGACCGGTTGGATTTCGTCGAGTTCGACGGCGAGGTGCAGGGTGGGGAAGCGTTCGAACAGGCGGACGAACAGGTACTGCAGCTCCACCCGGGCCAGCTGGGCTCCGAGGCAGAAGTGCGCCCCATGGCTCAGCGAAAGGTGCGGGTTGCGTTCGCGGGTGATGTCGAAGCGCATCGGGTCGGGAAAGACGCCGGCGTCCTCGTTGGCGTCCTGGACCGCGAACATCACGGTGTCGCCCGCGCGGATGGTGACGCCGTCGACCTCGACGTCGACCGCGGCGTACCGGGCCAGGCCGCCGCGACGAGCAGGCCGTTGCCGCTCGATCGGGCTGGCGAAGCGGAAGATCTCTTCAAGCGCCGGCGCGGCGAGAGCCGGATCATCCTGCAGCGCCTTCCGCTGCTCGGAGTGGGTCAGCAGCAGCAGCATGCCCCGATCGATGATGGCGACGACGGGTGCGTGCCCGGCGAACAGGAGCCCGGCGGCGAGATGGGCGATCCCGTCGTCCGTGAGCTTGGAGTCCAGCTTCGCGGCGTGCAGCAGATCCGAGATGACGTCGTCGCTGCGGATCCAGCGCTTGCGCTCGATCAAGGTGCCCAGGTACCGCCACAGCGACTGCAGGCCACCTCGGGCGACGGCGGGCTTGCTCACCTGCTTGGCCTCGATCTGCCACCGGCAGAAATCCTGGCGGTCCTCGGCGGGCACCCCGAGCAACTCGCAGACCACGAGTGCCGGCAGGGGAAACGCGACGAGGGTGTGGAAGTCGGCCGGGGGACCGCTACGGTGGAGCTCGTCGAGCAGTTCGTCGACGATCGTCTCGACGCGGGGCCGCAGGCTCTCCATGCGACGGGCCGACAACGACGGCGTCAGTAGCTTGCGCATTCGGTGCAGGTCGGCCTGCTCCCTTTCCGGATCGGGGATCGCCCCGCCGAACAGGCCCGGCTGGGTGAGGCGGACCGGGTGGCCAGGGTTGGGGTGCGAGCGGGACAGTCGAGGGTCGGCGAGCAGGTCCCGGACCCGCTCGTGCCCGGACACGAGCCAGACGGGCCGACCCTGGGCATCGCTCACCCGCTGGATCGTGTTGGTCGATGTCATCGTCGTCCCTCGGTGCCGCGGTCGACCAGGATATGCCGAGCTTAGGGTTCGACCGCAGGATAACCGGATCTCCGCAGCGACCGATGTACGTATTCAGCGCTACCGCGACTCTAGTGTTTACGGCGGTCAGCCGGGTCTTCGGCGGGAGGCGCACCGTGGGCTTGGGCTGAGACCGCGCGCATGGACGCGGAGGAGGCGATGACCGATGTCATATCGAAGGCCGACCAGACCTCCGGATGCCGGTGGAGAGGCGATCCCGGCGGGTGAGCCAAGCGAAGCTCCTGAGCCCAGCCGGAATGGGTGGCCGCAGGCGCCGGGATTGCGGCGGGAGCGGCTGCTGAAGCGATTGCGGGTTCCGGCGCGCCTGACACTCGTGCTGGCTCCTGCAGGCTACGGCAAGACGACGCTGCTGGCGCAGTACAGCGGCGAAGCATCGGGTCCGATCGTCTGGCACCGGACCGACCGCCTGGATGCCGATCCCGCCCATTTCACGGCCAGGCTCGCTCGCCCGCTGCTCGACGGCGGTGTGCTCCGGGAGGAGCAGGAGGTGGTCAGCGCTCAGGGTGGTGTCGAGCCGTTCCTCGACACAGTCAGGGCAGCCGGGCCGGGTCCGGTCACGCTGATCCTCGACGACGCGCACCTGCTGCTCGGCTCGCCGACCGAGAGCTGCATCGAGATGCTGCTCTGTCACGTTCCTGGTATCTCGGTCGTTCTTGCCTCGCGCCGCGCACCGCACCTGAACTTGTGCCGGGTGGAGCTCGCTCCGATCACCGTCGTGACAGCCGACGATCTTCGCTTCCGGTCGTGGGAAGTGGAGATGCTCTTCCGGGACGTCTACCGCGAGCCGCTGCCGCCCGACGACATCGCCGCGCTGGCCCGCCGCACCGAGGGCTGGGCGGCCTGCCTGCAGCTGTTTCACTTGTCCACCCAGTCTCGGCCGTTGAGCGACCGGCGCCGGGCGCTGCGCGCGCTGGTCGGCGGGCCTCGATTCGCCCGCACCTACCTGGCCAGGACCGTGCTTGAGGAGCTTCCCCAACCGTTGCGGACGTTCCTCACCCGAACTTGCGTGTTCGAGGTGCTCACGGCGCAGCGTTGTGATCGCCTGCTCGGCACGACCGACGCCCAGCAGCGGCTTGGGGAGCTGGAAGGTCTTGGGGCGTTGACCACCTCGACCGACGGGGGGCAGACGTTTCGCTACCACGAGGTCCTGCGGCGCCATTTGGAGGGTGCCCTGCTAGAGGCACTCGGCGCGAAGCACACTCAGCTGTGGTATTCGAAGGCGGCGTCGCTGCTGGAGGAGATCGGTGCGCTCGGCGAGGCGGTCCGCGCTCACCTGCGGGCGGACTGCTGGACGGAGGTCACCCGGTTGCTGCGCGACGACGGAGCGCGGGTGATCTCGGCCGAGCCGACCACGGTCTGGCATGAGCTGGTGACGCAGCAGGTGGTCGACGAGGATCCCTGGCTGAGCATGGCCGTCGCCAGGCGGCTCACGGCAGAGGGACGGCTGCGCCAGGCCGCCCAGCGCTACCACCACGCCGAGGCCCTGTTTCCCGACCCAGCGGATCGGCAGCGGGTGGCCGGGGACCGCCGGCTGGTCGAACTGTGGACCGACGGGCGAGCGCAGCCGCAGCTGCACTGGATGGACCGGCTGCGGGCCGCGGTGCACCGACATCCTGGCTCCGTTCAAGCCGGGCAGACCCGGGGGGACCAGTTATGTACCGCGGTGGCATCGCTGTTGACGGGCAACGTCCGCGCGGCAGGCAGCACGCTGCGGGAACTGCTCGACGATCCGGACAGCGACGGCGTGCTCGCGCTAGCGGCCCGGCTCGTGCAGGCGGTCGTCGACCTGACGTCCGGCGCCACCGACGATGGATCGGCCGAGCGGCTGGCCACCGACGCCGAGCGCATCGGCGCGCTGTGGCTGGCACGGCAGGCCCGGGTGGTGTGTGGGTTGCGGTCCGGCGACGCCGAAGAGATCCGGCGGGTGGCGGCCGAGTGCGACGGCGCGGGGGATGCGTGGGGCACGCTGCTCGCCTGTGCTGCACGGGCGCTGTGTCAGCTGCTGGCCGGGGAGCCCGCGCTGGTCGCCTGGCGCGACGTGGTCGAGCGCTGCCGTGCGCTCGATGCCGGCAGCCTCGAGGCGTGGTCACTGACCTTCGCTGCGGTCGCCGCCGCGGGGCAACGCGAACCGGATGCGGCGTCGATGGCCTGCCTCGCCGAGTCGTTCAGCCGCGCAGCAGGTGTCTGGGGCGCCCAGGCGTTGACCGCGCTCGCGCTCGCCGCCGCCGACCCCGGATCGGCCGCTGGACTCGGCGTTGGGCACCTCGACGTTGGGCACCTCGGCGTTGGGCACCTCGGACAGGCTCGGACCCTGGCCGAGACGCACGGTCTGCCGTGGCCGGACGCGCTGGCTGCGTGGTTGCTCAGGTCACCACCGCCCGCCGAGCGACCGATGGTGACCGTTCCGGCGCTGCCCGCGGTACGGCTGCGATGCCTCGGCGGGTTCGTGTTCGAGGTCGTCGGCAGCAGCCTGGACTGGCGTGCGATCCGACCGCGAGCTGCGATGATGCTGCGGTTGCTGGCCATTCACACGCCACAGCCGGTGCACCGGGAACTGCTGCTGCAGCTGTGGCCGGATCTCTCGACCGACCGGGCCGTGCACAGCCTGCAGGTCGCGGTGTCCAGCCTGCGCTCGTTACTGGCTCCGGGCCTGAGCGCGCTGCAGCGGCACGGCGAGGCCTACGCGCTGGTCCTGCCGCTGGGCAGCGAGGCCGACGTGGTCGAGTTCGCGGCCGCACTGCGGGCGGCGCAGCAGGCACGGTACGTCCGTGACGCTGGCGCCGAGCGCGCCGCGTTGACCCGCGCCGTCGCCACCTATCGCGGAGAGCTGCTGCCCGAGGACGGCCCTGCGGAGTGGGTCACCGAGGTTCGCGAGAGGCTGCGGCAGCAGGCGGCGACCGCGGCCGGGCGCCTTGCTGAGCTGGAGCTGGCCGGCGGGGACTCCCGGTCGGCCATCGACGCCGCGCGGCGCGGCGTGGATATCGACCCGTTCCGCGACGCCTCGTGGCGGGTCCTGATCGCGGCCTGTGTGGAGGCCGGCGAGCCGGCCGCGGCTGCCCGAGCCAGGCGAGACTACTCCGACGTGCTCAGCACGCTGGGTGTCCCGGCGGATCACACCGCATTGCTCGTGAGTGCGTAACAGTGTTCTAACACTGTTACGCACTCACGAGCAATGGCAACACGTGCACCTGGTAGGGCAGATGGGCCGGCCGGGCATCGCGCACCGCCCGGTCCAGCCGAGCCCGGTCGACCGAGCTCGGGTCGCTGACCCGGACCGTCACCTCCAGTTGGGGAGTAGGCGTGCCCGGTGGTGCGGCGCCCGGCTCCACCGACCACCGGGTGCCACCGCTCTCGGTCAGCGTAACCTCGCCCCCGGTGAGCACCCGCAGGTAGGCGACCAGGCCACGGTGGGTCCCGCGGTCCCGGTGCAGCCCCGATGCGGCCGCCACCATCGCCCGTCGCCTGGCGTCGGGCCAGGTCTCGTCGAGTTCGATGCCCACCCACGAGGCCAGCCAGGGCAGAAAATCCCGCGGGGTCAGCCATGGGTCGAGGTAGGCGTCGAGGCAGTCCAGGGTCAGGAAGACCGGGGCGAGCACGGTGTCCAGCCCCTCGGTGAAACGCTGGGCCAGCGAGTCCTCCAGGTACACCCCGGGCAGCAGCTCACCCAGTGGGTGCGCCGAGGCCAGGCCGGCGACGGTGCCGCGGCTCATGGGTTCACCCGTTCGACGACGTGCTCGCACGAGAAGGGCAGCATGCCCGGCTCCAGGTCTACTTTGAGCCGGGCACCCTCGACGGGTTGGCGGCTGAATGGATCCACGAGGTAGAGTTTCACGTCCTCGACGACCTCGACCCCGTCCACCCGCTGCACCGCGGCCAGCAGTTCCCCGGCCTGAACGGTCCGACCGAACGGCCAGCCCGAACCGTCTGGCCCACCGTGCAACGGATGGAGCTCGCGGTACAGCGCACCCACCGCGTCCTGGAGGACCCGGTCGGGGTCGGCGAGCGACCCGAGCCGGGCCGTCACCACCGCTCTGATCCACCGGTAGGCCGGTGGCTCCACCACGAGCCGGGTGCCGAGCACGCGCCGCTCGTCGAGGTAGCTCGCGATCGCGGCGAGGACTTCCGGACGGGGCTGGAGCGCCACGAACGGCACCGGTGCGCAGGGCTCGCCCGCTAGCGCGGGCACCACCACCAGCCGGACCACCGCCGGGTCGCCCCCGTGCCCGGCGATGCACCGCACCCGGACGGCCCGCGGATCAGCCTCGCACGCCAGCGACTCGTAATCCAACGCCGTGACTGCCCGCCGCCGCGCCCGCAGGAACAGCGGCGCGCGCCGCTTGGCGTTCTCCACGTCCTCACCATCGACACCACCGGAGGCGGGCCTGCGGTTCTCCACCCGCGCGACATAGGGCACCGACGCGCGCAGCGCGGTGATCGCGCCCCGGGCCACGTTGCCACGACGGCCGCCGCCGACCCGGTAGGACGGGATCTTGATTGCGGCGCCCATTGGTGGGATCGCGCCGTACTGCCGGATCTGGCCGTCGGGTTGCCGGACTCCCGGACCGAACATGATCTCGCCACTGATCGGGTCGAGGACGAAGTGGCGGTCGCTCGGGCCGCTCGCGGCGAAGTGCGGGACCTGCCGCCACTCCTGCTGGTCCTCGCCCGCCCCTACGTGCAGCACGAGCGGCTCGGGACCGGAGATGACTGGGTGATGGGCCAGCGGGAGGCCCTGGCCGGGCACTGCCTGGGACTGCCCGGGCAGCTCGTCGTGGATGGTCTCGCTGTAGGCGGCATCGATCGTGCCGCCTACGGTGAAGGCGCTCGCCCGGTGGATCCGCGGTGACGCGGTGTAGAACGGCTGCTCCGGCGCGGCGGGCACCACCCGGCAGCGCAGCCAGCCGGCCGCCTGGTGAGCGATGACCGAGGTGGTGTGCTGCGCCGGGACGTGCACTACCACGTCACCTGGCCGGTTGAGCCCACCCGTGCCGTCACGTTCGAGCTCACAGAAGTCCCACCGGTTGCCAGTCCAAGCTTCCCAGACCAGCGGTGGCTGGCGCGGGTCGACACCGACACCCTCGACCTGGCAGTCGAACCGCAGCGCCACCGCGCAGCGGGGCACCGCAACGGACAGCCCGATCAGCAGTGCGTCGTTGTACACCGGTCTCGCCGAGAAGCACGCGAACGGCTCCTCCCGGCTCAGCATCCTGGCCCGGTCCACCGGCTGGGCATCGCGCTCGCCGGTGACGGTGGCAATTCCTGTTAGCGAGCAGGCCACGATGTCCAGGTTCTCGGTGGTGGTGAACGACAGCGACTCCTCGGTTTCGGTGCGCTGGGTGGCGACCTCGGTGCCAGCCGGCACCGTGATGGTGTCCTTCTCGCGCGGGGCGGACAGCCAGAAAGTGGTTCCGGCGACCGCGGGGGTCGGTGGGTACAGGGGCATTCCGAGCAGCTCGAGGAACTTCACGTAGAGCCGGTCGGGCACCCGGTTGAGCCGGTAGAGCAGCTGGTCGACGACCATCGCATAGGTCTCGATCAGGGTGATGCCCGGGTCGGAGACGTTGTGATCACTCCACTCCGGGCAGCGGCGCTGCACGTAGCGCCGCGCGTCGTCGACCAGGTCCTGGAAGTCACGGTCGTCCAGGTTCGGTGCGGGCAGCGTCACGATCCGCCTCCAGCGGTGTCGGCGTGCTCGTGCGGCGGGATCACGTAGAACGGGAAGACCAGGTTGCGCGGGTTGTTGGTGCCGCGGATCGCGTAGTGGACGTCGATGTAGAGCGTGCCCTGGTCGACCGCGTCGAATCGGATTTCGACGTCGACGAGGTCGATCCGCGGCTCCCAGCTGTCCAGCGCGGCGCGCACCTCGAACGCGAGCTGTCCCGCAGTGCTCGCGTCGGCCGGGGCGAAGACGAAGTCGTGGATGGCGCAGCCGAATTCGGGGCGCATCGGCCGTTCGCCGGGCGCGGTGGCCAGGATCAGGCGGATGCTCTCCTCGATCTCGCGCTCCCGGGTGACCAGTGCGATGCTCCCGGTCCGGTCGGTGCGCAGCGGGAACTGCCAGCCGGCACCGATGAACTGCTCCGCCATTGCCCCTCACCCGCCGATCAGGACGGTGTTGCAGCCCGCGGTGATCGTCGCTCCGCACAGGGACAGGTCGCCCACTCGGGCTGCTGGCTGCCCGCCGATCAACACGGTCGGGCAGCCTGGCGGCACGATTGCGTTCGGGGGATGAACCGCTGGTGGTGGAAACGAGCAGGTATGCAGCGTGCCGACGGTCGCCGCTGGACGGCCGTTGATCAGCACTGTCGGTACTCCGGGTAGTCCGATCACGCCCGGGGAGGGGTGCTGCTGCGGACCCTCGGGCAGGTCCCCCGTCGGGTCGCCGACTCGCGCTGCTGGTGGCATCGCGCCCTCCTCCGCCGTTAATCCAGCTCAGTTGATCCGGACGATGCCGGCCTGGATGCTGCAGCTCGCCCCGCCTTTGACTTCGGTGCTCGCCGAGCCGTTCACGCTCACCGTCTTGCCCTGCACGCTCACCCCGGTCTTGGCGGTGATACTGACGTCCTGCCCGGTCAGCCGCAGGCTGCCGGTCCCGGCGTCCACCGTGACGCCGTTGCGGGCCTCGACGGTGACCGTGCCGTCGCTGTGCACCGTGATCGTGGTCTTCTTCTGGTCGAGGTCGAGGATGAGCTTGCCGTCGCCGGTACGGATCTTGATGCCGTGCGCACCGGACGCCGTCTCGAACATCTCCAGGGCGTGGCCGGTGCGGGAGACGAAGGCCCGCCGGTCGATGGCACCGGAGCTGGAATCGATGAGTTCGACGTCGCCCTTGGGTGGGGTATCGACCCCGTTGTGCAGGCCGCCGAGGACATAGGGCCGCTGGAAACTGCCTTGCTCGAAGGCCACCAGTACCTCATCGCCCACCTCGGGCACGATCAGTGCGCCACGGTCCTTGCCCGCGCCGACCTGCACGGTGCGCGCCCAGCCACTGACGAACTCGTCGTGCAGCCACGGAAAGATCAGCCTGACCCGGCCCAGCTGGTCGGGGTCACGATTGTCTGACACCTGTCCGATCACCACACCGGAGGAGCCGGCGGCGCCGCCGAGGTGGGAGCCGGTGAGCCCGAGCAGGGTGCGGTCCTGCGCACCGCTGACGGTGACCCAGGTCGTGTAGCCGGTCTCGGGGTCGAACACGTGCCGGCTGGCGCTCACGGTGTACTTGCCCTCGAACGGCGCTCCCGCGCCGGCCAGCGTGATCGCGGTGCCCGCGCGCACCTTCGGGTTGCCGCGCATGACCACCTCGAGCTCGGCGAACCCGCCGGCCACCTGCTCGGCCAGTGCCTTGGCGGCGTCGTCCACCTCGCTCTGCGCAATGTAGGGAGAGTCGGTGGCCACCAGCGGCTGCGCGTGGAAGGTGGCGGCGAGCTCATCGGGCTTGGCGCCGACCTCGGCGGAGACCGTCTTCGCGGTCGCCTTGCCGATGACCGCACGCTTGGCGCGCGCGTCCCAGCCCCGGACCTGCACGTCCGGGACCTGCTCCGCGGAGGTGACCACGGCCCGCATTCGCAGAACGTTGCGGCCGAGTTCCAGCACCATCACGTTGTCGGTCGCCGAGACGGTGGTGTCGGGCGCGGCGCCAGCGGATTTCGGACGGCGGAACTCCAGCTTGCCGTCCACGATCGCGATGCCGGCGCCGACGTCGGCGGCCAGCTGCGTCAGAAACATCCAGTCGGTGAGGTTGCCCTGCGAGATCTGCGGGTGCACCGCGGTCGTCGGGTCGATCTTGCCCACGTCCAGGCCCGCGGTGCGGGCGACCTTGCGGACCACGTCGGATACCGTCATCTGGCAGTAGCTCGCCACCCGCCGGCCTCGGGTCAGCCGGTGGGACTTGTCCAGCCCGCGCACCACGGTAAACGTGCCAGTGCCATCGAACTCCTTCTCCAGTGCGGTGACCTCGCCGGCGAGTAGTGCTACCGGCGTGGTGTTCTCGTTGGACGCCACCGACAGCGTGACCGGCGAGCCGATCGTGATGCGCGCCTCCTCGAGTACGGCGTGGTCGGAGTCCCGGAATCGCAGCTCGAACAGATCGGGGAGGATGCGGCTGTCGTCCACGACACCCTGGGTCAGCAATACCGCGATGTGATCGGGTAGCGGGTTGTCGTCGACTGCGACGAGCAACTGATTGGTGAACTCCATGGTGGGCATCGGATCACTCGCCTCAGCTGGGAAGATCTTCGGCCGCGGGGATGAGCAGGGACGAGCCGGCTCGTAGCCGCATCGGATCGTCGATGCGGTTGGCGGTGGCGATCGCCCGCCACATGATCGGATCGCCGTATTCGTGCCAGGCGATGGACGCCAGGGTGTCCCCGGTCCGGACGGTGTGCACCCGGTGCGCGGACAGCGCGCCGGACGTCGGGTTCTGTCCCTTCTTCGCCTTGGGGATCTCCTGGAGGGTGACGGTCGCGGTGCCTCGGATCGGCAGGCCGTTCCGCGTGAACAGGGTGTACTTGATGTTGACAGAGGCGATGTAGCCGGTGAAGCTCCTCAGCGAGCCCCAGTGGAAGATCACCCACGGTGGATTCGGTTTATTCCTGATGCTGCTGTCGGAGGTTGCCAAGCAACAGGACAGCAGTTTCTCGAAGGTCGTGACCACGGAGTCGCGTTGGGTGTCGCTGGCGTCGAGAAACATCTCCAGCGTGAGCTTGGATGGCTCCGGTCCCTCGAACTGGGGCACAGTGCCGTTCTTCTGCGTTTTGCTGCTCCACGTCGCGCCCTTGCCGACGGAGAGTTCCTTCGGGTTGAACTGGAACTCGATGGTGTCGATTAATGCTCCAGCTTTCATATTCTTCCGGCCCACCGGCGGCTCGTGAAGCTCGAGAAACGCGTGCTGCAGCGTCGGCTCGCCGCCGCCCGACTTGGATTTAGATTTAGCGGTGGTGGCGGCCAGCGCAATCGGTTGAGGCGGTTCAGGCATGCGCTGCTCCTGGGTGTGGCGTCGGATGGCTCAGCTGATGAAGCCGTGGTGGGCGATCTCGATGGTCTCGGTGGCGACCTTCGGCGATTCGGGGTTCAGCGACGGCCCGGTCCAGCGCACCGGGACCACGTCGCGCAATCCCCAGCTGGCGACTACCGTGTTGTCGGCGGTCATAGCCTGGATCAGGCCGGTCTTCTTGGTTTCCTTGCTGCCCTCCACGGCCTGTGTGAACCACTTGGCGACCGCCTTGGTGTCCTTGGTCAATGGGCGGGAGAGTTTGACGTTCGGGTACTTGATTCTGGTCGGCAGCTGCCACACGAAGTCGTTGTTGCCGCCCTCCTCGCGCTGCTCGATGACGACTTCGCAGCCCAGTCCCTCACAGCTGTTGAAGACGCCGAGGCCCGTGGAGTCGATCGACACGACGAAACACACACTGACGGCGGGTTCCTCGTTTGCCATGGGTGCTCCTTAATGACTAATGCCGGAGATCGAGGGAATGTCCGGCGCGTTCCCGGTCGAGCTGTAGCTCGGCTTTGAGGCGCCGGACGATCGGGTCGTACAGGCGGCGGACCAACGTGTCCACTTCGGTCGGTGAGGTCGGGCCGGCGGATGGTGCTGGCGGGGTCTCCCCGGCTGGGCTGGTTGCTGTCGTGGGGCTGGTTGTTGCGGCGTGTTCTCCGGCGTCGTCGGCCCGCTGCACGACCAGCTGGGTGGTCAGCCCCGGAGGGATGGTCTCGGCTGCGATGGGTGCGGCGACCTGGACGGGTAGGGCCGGCGACGCCGGCCGGTCGACGCCGGGCGATGACCGGCTCACCGGGAGCACACCGGGTAGCCACGTCGCTGCCGGTGTGGTGGCTGCGCCCATGCTGCGCTGCACCGTGGACTGCACGGCGGCGGACTGCACGGCGGCGGACTGAACGGCGGCGACGCCCGGAACGCCCGTGCTGGCCGCGCGACGCGGTACAACTGGCCGGCGGATCTGCTCGGCCGCCGGTGCGGCGGCGGAATCGGCTGTGGCGTAGTCAGAGATGATGGGCTCGATGGGGCGGTCGCCGACCAAACCCACGACGGCCGGAGCCCCGCTGTCGGAGTGTGCTGTTGCTGAAGGGTCCGGCAGGTGGTTCGACGGTGGCGGGTCCGGCGTCTGTGGCCGGGCGACGGCTGGTGGCATGGGCATGTCCGGCTCCGCGGCCACAGAGGCGATCGGCGGGGAGTCGGACACCAGCGGCGCGACGTCCAGTGGCTCGGCATCGACCTGGCGTTGCACCGTGGACGGCACCTCTTCCGTCGGAGCCGCTGGGATCGGCAGGGGCGGCATGTCGACCGCGCGTTGGACAAGACGGCCCGGCTCGGTCGGCCGCGTCGGTGGCCCAGGCGAAGGGCTCGGTCCGGTCGTACCGAAACCTGCCGCGAGTGGGGCCGAGGGTGTCGCCTCTGAGGGTGTCGCCTCCGAGGGAATCGCCGCAGCGCCGGATGGCATCGACGCTGCTGCCACAGACGCGATCGGCGGGGAGTCGGACACCAGCGGCGCGACGTCCAGTGGCTCGGCATCAACCTGGCGTTGCGCCGTGGACGGCGCATCTCCCGTCGGAACCGCTGCCAGCACCGTCGCACCAGCCGGTCCGGTGGAGGGTCGCGACACCGGGGGTAAGCCAGGCTGCGGTGGGATGTCGACCGCGCGTTGGGCAGGAAGACTCGGCTCGGCTGGCCGCGTCGATGACTTAGACGACGGATTCGGTCTGGTCGTATGGGATCCTCCCGCGGGTTGAGCGGCCGCAGACTCCACCGGCGGGGAGGCGGACACCAGCGGTGTGACGTCCATCGATTGGGCACCGGCCTCGACCTGACGTTGCACCACCGTGGCGGCGTCGGCTGACGGTTCGCCTCCCGCGTCGGGGATCCGCTGCAGCGGCACACCCAGGCCGAGGCGGCGGGCAACGGGCAGATCCGGCCGGCTGGCGGGCGACGAGGTGACCGCGGGCTCCGCGGATGCCTCTAGCGCTGGTCTGGGTCGTGGTTCGATGACCGACGGCAGTGGGGTTTCCCGCGGCGGGGTTTCCCGCGGCGAGTCGCCGGCCGGCAAGTCGGTGGCGGCGATCGACGGGTCCGGAGGAGCCGCTGGGCTGTCCGGGACGGGCGGCACGGCGGGCAGGGCCAATCGTGGTGCCGGCGGCTCGGCGCCCGCCGCGCTCACGAGGGAGTGCCCCGCCAGCGGATACACCGGGACGACCGGTGGTGGTGGCCGGATCTCGGGTGCACTCAGCCCCCCGAACTCGGCAGCGGAGCTGTTCGGCCGCCCTTGAACAGCGCTGCTGTCGAGTTCGGGAACAGCAGGGCTAGTCGGCGGCGGCGCTGAGGCCGGGACGCGGCGTTGCACACCCGGCGGCCGTAGCCACCACCATGGCCGCGCGGGCGCGGGCAGCTCGCCGCGCGGGGAGGCCGCGGCGAGCCCAGCACTCACCCCGGCCGGCGCGTCGGGGGTTACGTAGTGGCCGAGAGTGCCGCCGCGCGACGGGTTGCGCCAGGAGACGAGGCCGTCGGTGAACCGGTCGGGAGCCGTGATCAGGTCAGGGGAGCTGACGGCCCGTTGCACCGGCGGCATGGTTGGCCAGTCCGGGCGTCGGACCGGCGCGGGCGCCGGCAGATCCGGCGCGTCCGTGCGCCGCCGGAACAGGTCCCGCAGCTTCACTGCTCACCGTCCCGTCGTCAGCCGCTTGTTGATCCGACCGATCTCCTCGACGAAGCGGCACCGGTCGGGGTGCTCGAGGTCGAGGATCTCGCCGAGTGGCCAGTGGAAGTGGTAGGCGACGTACGAGACCTCCTCGAGCAGCCGCTCGGTCTCGTACGTCACGATTCCCCCGGGGCACCGCCGGCGAGGTCGATGTCGAAGTCGTGCCGGCAGGACGGGCAGGTCACCGCGGCGTGCGTGTGTCCCTCCGCGTTGACCCGCTTGTAGAGGTCCTGCAAGAACGCGAGATCCGAGGCGAAAAGGTCCTCGACGATACCGGCGTGGATGTCGTCGATAGTCCCGATGCGGGTAACGACCCGGGCGAGCAGCACCACCGAGAGGTAGGCCGGGTTCTCCCGCACCCGGTCGTCGCGCAACGGCACCAGCTCGTCGCGTGCGGTGGCAAGGCGCATGACACCACTGCGGTGCACGCTGCCCGAGCCGTCGACGTACCCCCGCGGCAGCATGAACGGGAACTCCGTGCGCAGCTCCGGCCGCTCCGCCGAGCGAACGTGAGG
>JBOHHF010000450.1:0-11808 GCA_050700495.1 Pseudonocardiaceae bacterium | reverse complement strand
TGCGGGAGCTGCTCGACGAGGTGGTCCGCGTGGTCCCAGCACCTGTCGGTGACGCTGCCGCGCCCATCCGAGCGATGATCTTCGACTCGGTCTACGACTCCTACCGAGGCGTGGTCACCTACATCCGGGTGATGGACGGCCGGATCACCCCGCGGGATCGGATCCGGATGATGGCCACCAACACCACCCACGAATTACTCGAGGTCGGCATCATCTCGCCCGATCAGAAGCCGTGTGACGGCTTGGGCGTGGGCGAGGTCGGTTACCTCATGACCGGAGTCAAGGACGTCCGGCAGTCCCGGGTCGGGGACACCGTCACCAGCGAGCGCAAGGGCGCCACCGAGGCGCTGCCCGGCTACCGCACCCCCAAGCCGATGGTGTTCGCCGGGCTGTACCCGATGGACGGCTCGGACTACCCGGAGCTGCGCGACGCCCTGGACAAGCTGCGGCTCAATGATGCCGCGCTGAGCTATGAGCCGGAGACCTCCGCAGCGCTGGGGTTCGGTTTCCGCTGCGGGTTTCTCGGCCTGTTGCATCTGGAGATCACCCGGGACCGGATGCAGCGTGAGTTCGGCCTGGACCTCATCTCCACCGCACCCAACGTGGTCTACCGGGTGGTGCGCGACGACGCCACCGAGCAGATTGTCACCAACCCCGCGGACTGGCCCGACGGAAAAGTCGCCGAAGTGCACGAGCCGGTGGTCCGCTGCACCGTCATCGCCCCGTCGGAGTTCGTCGGCACGATCATGGAGCTCTGCCAAGGTCGTCGCGGCACCCTGCTGGGGATGGACTACCTGTCGGCTTCACGGGTGGAGATGCGCTACACCCTGCCGATGGCCGAGATCATGTTCGACTTCTTCGACGCGCTGAAGTCCCGCACCCGCGGCTACGCCTCGATGGACTATGAGGAGTCCGGCGAGCAGGCCGCTGAGCTGGTAAAAGTAGACATCTTGCTGCAGGGCGAGCCGGTGGATGCGTTCTCGGCGATCGTGCACCGCGAGGCCGCCTACGGCTACGGCACCTCGATGGCGACCAAATTGCGCGAGCTCATCCCGCGCCAGCAGTTCGAGGTGCCGATCCAGGCCGCGGTCGGCTCTCGGATCATCGCCCGGGAGACGATCCGCGCGATCCGCAAGGACGTGCTGGCCAAGTGCTACGGCGGCGACATCACCCGCAAGCGCAAACTGCTGGAGAAGCAGAAGGAGGGCAAGAAGCGCATGAAAACGATCGGCCGCGTCGAAGTCCCCCAGGAGGCCTTCGTAGCCGCCCTCTCCACCACCGACCGCAAGTAGTGCGCTCGCGTTCTGGGGGCCAGATTGCACTCATCAGGCCGTGGATACTGCAATCTGGCCCCCAGAACGCAGGAGAGTCGGGCGCACCGAAACTGTCGGTGTGTGTTGGCAGGGTTGGCTTGACGAGCAGGGGGGTGGACCATGACAGCTATGAGCGCTGACCCGGGTTTCGCTGGTGTCGCCGCAGGTCGCCCGTTCACGGTGCACGACCTGGAGGCAATGCCCGATGACGGCCACCGCTATGAACTCATCGACGGGGTGCTCATCGTGACCCCGGCCCCCGGCTGGAACCACCAGCAGAGCGGTGGTGCTCTGTTCGTACAGCTCTGGAATGCGTGCCCGCCTGAGTTCCGGGTGCTCTCGGCGCCCTTCGGCGTGCGCACCTCGGTCCGCAACGAGCTCCAGCCCGACATCCTGGTGGCCCGCTACGTTGACCTCACGCCGAAGAACCTGCCGGTGGCGCCGGTGCTCGCGGTCGAGGTACTGTCCGCGAGCACCGCGCTCAACGACCTGAACAACAAGAAGGCGGCGTACGAGCGGATGGGAGCTGCGTCGTACTGGGTGATCGATCCGGAGCCGCCGGGTGGGCTGACCGCCTTTGAGCTCGACTCGCCGGGTCGCTACCGAGAGGTGGCGAGAACCTGCGGGGACGAGAAGTTCACCACTGAGCGGCCCTTCCCGATCACGATCATTCCGGCCCGACTGCTGGACGGTCTGCGCCCGTAGGATCAGCGAGTGAAGACGATCTTGCCGGCAGTGTCGCCGGCGAGCATCGCTGTGAAGCCCTGCTTGGCGTCCGGCATGGGCAGCTCGGCGCCGATGTGCGGGCGCACTCCGGTGACGTCCAGGAAGCACAGCAGGTCGCGCAGCTCGTCGCGGGTGCCCATGGTGGAGCCGACCATCCGCAGCTGCAGGAAGAACAGCCGCTGCAGCTCGGCATGGTCGGCGTCTCCGGTGGTGGCGCCGGAGCAGACGATGATCCCGCCCGGCTTGAGTGACCTCGCCGAATGGGACCAGGTGGCCTTGCCGACGGTCTCGAACACCGCATCCACCCGATCGGGCAGCCGAGCGCCGGGTTCGAAGGTCTCGTACGCACCCAGTGAGCGGGCCAGCTCGCGCTTATCCGCGGTGCGCCCGGTCACCCACACCCGCATTCCGGTGGCCCGGCCGAGCTGGATCAGGGCCGTGGACACCCCACCCGAGGCGCCCTGCACGAGCATGGTCTGCCCGGGTCGCAGGCCGGACTTGACGAACAGCATCCGGTAGGCGGTCAGCCAGGCGGTGCCCAAGCAGGCCGCCTCCGGGAAGGTCAGCGACGCTGGTTTGGGCAGCACATTGCGCTCCGGCACCACGACGGTGTCAGCGAAGCTGCCCTGCAGTTTCTCGGTGAGCAACGTGCGGCGCGGGTCCAGGGTCTCGTCGCCGGTCCAGCCCGGGCTGGTCACCACCGGGTAGATCACCACCGCGGAGCCGTCGGGCAGCACGCCAGCGCCGTCACAACCCAGGATCATCGGGAACTGCTCGGGTTTGATGCCCACTCCCCGCAGCGTCCACAGATCGTGCAGGTTCAGGCTGGCTGCTCGCACCGTGACCGCCACGTGACCGTCGGGCACTTCCGGGTCGGGACGGTCCCCGATGCGCAGCGAGGCCAGCGGGTTTTCTCGATTCGGCTCGGCGGCATAGACGGCGAACATGCGCCCAACCTAATGGCGGCCGTCGGCGGGCACATCCAGTCGAGCTACCCTGCGCTGGTGCTGTGGGCTGGCTGGGACGCCGCGATTCGCTGGTGGGATGGGGTGGAGCTGTGGCTTATCCAGCTCGGGCTCGCCTTTCAAGTGGCGTTGCTCATGCTGGTGCTGCTGCCGGTCTGCTGGTGGGCCGCTCGGGTCCTCGACCGGGTGTCTAGCCTGGCCTTTGACCGGCTCGATCATCGCTATGCCGTCGACACAGCGGACGTCGAGGAGCGCCGGTGAACTCCCGCCGTCGGGTCAGCGCCGCGCTGATCGGTCTGCTGGTGCTGGTGACCGGCGGCTGGCTCGGGCAGCAGGTGCTGGCCAGACCAACCATCGTTGACCGGCCGGCCGCGGTCGCCTCGGCGGCTGGCCTGCAGGTGCGGGCGCTGTCGCAGCTACCGCCGCAGGCCACACAGGTGTGGCAGCTGATCCAGGATGGTGGCCCTTTCCCTTACCGGCAGGACGGGACGGTGTTCGGCAACCGGGAGGAGCGGCTGCCGAAGCAGCAGCCCGGCTTCTACCGGGAGTACACGGTCCCGACCCCGGGAGAGTCCGACCGGGGCGCCCGCCGCCTCGTCACCGGCGGCCCGGTCCCCAGTGACCCGGTCCCCGATGACACCGCCGAGCTGTACTACACCGGTGACCGCTACGAGTCCTTCGTCGTGGTCGATCCTCGGCGGTGAGGCTCGGGGTGCGCCACGTTCCCGATGCCGCCCGCGCGCTCGCCGAGGCCCGGGAACGGGGGGCGTTGGCCTACCTTGTTGGCCCGGTGACCGCAAGGCCGCTGCGCTGGATGTGATCGGACGTGCGATGAGCTTCCCGGCCTGGTACGGCCGCAACCTTGACGCGCTGTACGACTGCCTGCTCGATCTGTCCTGGCAGCCCGCTGGCGAGCACGTGCTGATCTGGGTCGGACACCGCCAGCTCGACGCCGCCGACCCCGATAGCTACCGCGCCGTGCTCGCAGTGCTTGATGACGCAGCCGCGGTCAGCTCGCTGTCCGTGCTGCTCGCGGACGCGTGATCGCGCTGACCGCCATACGGAGCCGAATGTCCCCGGTGTGATCAGCTGGCCGGAACCCAGGACGCCGGGCGCTTCTCGGTGAAGGCGCGGATTCCTTCCTGGCCCTCTGCGGAGGCGAACCGCGCCGCCGACAGTTCGAGCATCGCCGCGAAGTCCCCCGCCATCGTCGGCGCGCGCAACAGCTGCTTGGTGAGTGCCAGCGCCTCGGGGCCGCCCTTGACGAGCATTGCGGTGTAGCGGTCCACCTCGGCGTCGAGCTGCTCGGCTGCTACCGCGCTGTTGAGCAGGCCGACGGCGACGGCCCGGGTGGCGTCGAAGGTCTCCCCGGTGAGCAGCAGCTCGTGCGCCGCGCGGGGCAGCAGCCGGGGTAGCACGGTCACCGAGATCACTGCTGGCACCACACCGAGGCGCACCTCGCTGAACGCGAAAGTGACGTCGGGTGCGGCGACGGCGATGTCGGCGGCCGCTGTCAGGCCGATCCCACCGGCGCGGGCGTGCCCGGCCAGCTTGGCGATGACCGGCTTCGGATGAGTCCAGATCCGCTCCAGGATGCGGGGGAGCTCCTTGACGGCGTCCGGGGGCTCGGTGAGGTCCATCCCGGCGCAGAACACCGGCCCGGTGTGGTCGAGCACCACCACCCGCACGGCGTCGTCGCTAGCGCTGCGCTCCAGCGCGTCCAGCAGCTGCCCGCGCAGCCGTGCTGACAGCGCGTTGCGGTTAGCGGGAGAGTCCAGCGTGATCGTGGCGATCCCGGACCGCACAGCCAGGTGCACCAGCTCGTCGCTCATGCGCCCGACCGTAGCCGCCCGAGTAGGTGGCTCTTCAAGTACCGCCAACCCCATGCTGAGCTGCTCGTAACCGATGCCAACCCCGCCGGCTAGGTTTCAGCACCGGCCGGTGGATGTGTCCGGGCGCGTTCTGTGTTTCGAACTTATGTTCGATAAACTGAATCCGAGTCGTCATGAACGGGAGGCCGGTTGTGACCATTATTGGTACCTCTAGGCTGCGCCGGATGCCGCCATGGGATGACCAGGAGCGGGCGACCCTGGTCGCCCTGGTGCGAGAGCGGCCGCAGGCCGTGTCGTGGCCAGGAGTCGTCGCGGAGATCATCGAGGCGGGCAGTGCGCGGGCGGTGTGGGACGCGCGGCACGAGCAGTCGCTCTTCGACACTGACACACCTGCCCAGATCGCCGAGGCCGCTCGCCAGATCGCCGGCTGGCGGGCCGCGGGGCTGGGCGTGCACACCTTCCGCGACGCCTCGTACCCAGCCCAGCTGCGCGAGATCCACCAGGTGCCGCCCGTGCTCTTCAGCCGGGGCACGCTGGGCCCCGGTGAGCCGGCGGTGTCAGTGGTCGGGTCTCGTCGAGCCTCCGGCCACAGCCTGGATTGGGCAGCCGAGGTGTCGGCAGCACTGGTGTCGGCCGGGATCACGGTCGTGTCCGGCTTGGCAGCAGGCATCGACACCGCTGCTCATACCGCGGCGCTGGACGCCGGAGGGCGGACGGTCGCCGTGCTCGGTACCGGCATCAACCGCGTCTACCCCGCCGCGAACCGTGACCTGCAGGAGCGCATCGCATGCGAAGGCTTGGTGCTCTCCCAGTTCTGGCCCGATACCGCGGCGACCAAGAAGTCATTCCCCCTGCGCAACGCCACGATGAGCGGTTATGGTCGAGCCACGATCGTGGTCGAGGCGGGGGAGACCAGCGGTGCCCGAATCCAGGCGCGGGTGGGTGTCGAGCATGGTCGTCCGGTGATCCTGCGTGACTGCGTGGTGCGGGTGAACGAGTGGGCCGCAGCGCTGCAACACCGGCCGGGTGTGCACGTTGTGTCCGGCGTGGACGAGGTGCTGGATGTCGTCGCCGCGCTGCGTCCCGATCTCGACGACGTCCTGACTGGCGTGCTCGCCGTCGAGGGATGAGCCTTGGGGGCCGCCTGTCCGTCACCGGGCGCAGAACAATCCGCGAGCGGCTGATCACGGAGGTCGGCGGCTACCTGCGCAACGTGGTGCGCGAGCCCCACGTGACGTGTGCGGTGTGTGCGACGCCGATCAAGCCTGCCTTCGACCTGTGCCTGCGCTGCTGGCGTGACCAGCAGCAGTTCGGCGACGATCTCGCGGACCTCGTCGTCTGCGTCTGCTATGGGATTCGGGGACGCCAATCCGGTTACCTCATGCACAGCTACAAGGACCTCGAAGCGCCCGCTAGGCATAACCAGACCTTGCTCAGCGTGCTGCTGCTCGCTGTTCTGGATCTCCACGGAAGGTGCATCGAGCACCGGCTCGGCCACGACGTCGATGCTTGGGCGTTCGTGCCCTCCGTGCGGACCGACCGGACCGGCGAGCATCCGCTGCATGTGGTGGCGAAGCGGGCGGGAGTGGCGCTACCCGAGATCGAGCTCGTGACCGGTGAGAGTACGGACCCGGAGCAGCGCGTGACCAGCGCCGACCGGTTCGCGCTCGCCGCGAAAAGTCACGTGCGAGGTCGTCACGTCCTGCTGATCGAGGACACCTGGACCAGCGGCGGCAACGCCCAGTCCGCGGCTCTGACGCTTCGTTGCGGCGGAGCGGCGAGTGTGGCGATCGTGGCGCTCGCGCGATGGCTCAAGCCCGAGGAGTCACCCACCGGTAAGTTTATGACAAGTCGGCTCACCAAGGACTACGACCCGCTCGTCTGCCCGACGACTGACCCGGACTGTTAGTCGAGATTCTTCTCAAGGTTCGTCAGGTATATATCCATCGAATGATCCCTGATGCCATCAGTTCCTGGCGCGAACATGTCGGCTGTGAGACCTTTGAATCTATCCTTGAGGCCACTCGCGAAAGAGATTTCTTCGTGCAGTTTCCCGTTCGCGTCGAAGTACATCATACTTTTAACATGATGGAAGACGGGCTCGGGAGGCGCCTGTGCGACGATGTCATTGTTGTTGACGAACCGGAAGACGCGGGATTTGAAGGCCGAGTCGTAGGCGCTCGCCAGCAGGCGATCACACGTGCGCGGCTGGCCGAACGTGTAGACTCCGTTCGCAAGCAGTTTTGGATCTTCGAAGTACATCCGGGCCCCTGCCAGCATGGCCAAGGCACCCCCGAGGCTGTGACCAGTGAACCACAAGGTCTGGTTGTTCGTGCGGAATTCTTTGATTTTATCCTTGACTTCTGGATAGATGGACGCAAGCGCCAGGTTGAAACCAAGGTGAACTAGACCATTCTTTGTAGGCCCGGGAACTGCAGGTGTGTTAGCGTCAGATAGCCAGTCGTTAATCTTACTCGGCTCGGTTCCACGAAACGCCCCAATAATCATGTGATCGCTAGCTATTATATAGGCTTGGGTGTCTTCCAGTGGGAACGGTAATTGATGTTTCGCATAGAAGAACTGAAATCGATCAAAACTCCATCGTGCGGTTTCGGCTTGAATCTCGGGTCCATCTGCATAGGCCAGCCTCGCGGCCTTCCCGAGCCAGTAAGCGTGTGCCAGTGTATATCTTGTGGCCCGCTGGTCGAGAGCAGGAACAATCATTAGTTGTCCTTTCTCTATAGTTGCGACGTTCGCACGATAGCAGCTATGCGCGAAACGAGCGAATCGCGCGCCGCGCATTTTCGCCTCATCGAGTGAACGTTTTGTAGAAAATTTGACATCGCGGCATGCGGGATACGGCCTCGGTATGCACACCCGATCTCGTTGCGGATGTGCGACCGCTGTGAAGCGTGTGTGGGTTCCTCAACGCAGTAGCCGGTCGAGCTCCAGGCGGATCGGGCATGGTGCGGTGGTGGTGAAGGTGCCGGTGATGCTGCCACCGTCGGCGTAGCCGAGTGATCCGGCGAGGTGGCAGTCCAGCAATGTCACCAGCTCATCGAGGTCCACAATCCAGTAGTGCGCGATGCTGGCGTCGGCGTACTCGTGCCGCTTGACGACGTGATCGAGGCGTCGCGAACCGGGTGAGACGATCTCCACGACAACCAGGACGTCGCTGGCCCGCAGCAGCCCACCGTCGCTGTCCACCCGGTCGATTGCCTTGTAGCCGACCACGACGAGATCGGGCCGGCGCACCACGCCGGGCTGATCGGCGGGGGCCAGCTCCAAATCGATGTCGACTTCCTGCACCGCGCATAGATCGTCAGGCAGTTGGGATTGCACCTGCAGCAGCAATCGGCCCGAGGCGATCATGTGACGCGGCGACGAGCTCGGCGACATGATCAGGTTGCCTTCCTGCAGCTCGGTGTAGCCGGTGGTGGTCTCGCCGAGCTGGGCGTACTCCGCGACGGTCAGCAGGTGAGCGGGCGGTTCGGGCAGCGCGGTCACGGGCGGTTCCTCACGGCAGTCTCGGTGGTCAGCTGAATTGTTGCTTCGTCATCGCGGACGACGACGAAGCGGGCGTCGGCGGGCAGGATGCGATGCCCGCCCATGGTGCTTAGCTTCCCTCTTGGCTGACCGGTTCGTCCATGACGCGCCTCATTGCCGACACGCATCCACACCGATGACACAGAGTCGACCTTGTCGCTGCCGCTTCCCGCCGTGCAACAGTGCCGTGCGGAGCACTCAAGAGGCGAGCAGTAGCAGGGCCAACAGCACCATCGTGACCAGCAACGCCGCGCTCGCGGGCACGGGCACGCTCGACCGATCGGCGGCGCGGCCGGCCCACCAGCGCGTCCACCGCCGCGCCGCCACGGGCCAGATCAGCAGCAGCAACGCGGCGGATCCCCAGATCCGGGAGCTATCAGACAGGAAGACGCCGCTGTTGCGCAGCGCCGCCTCGACAACCTCAGGGCCGGAGTAGCCCAGCAGGAACCAGGCGGGGACGGCGCTCACCAGGATCACCAGCAGCAGGGCCAGGACCAGCAGCGGCCACGACGCCAGCAGCACCACGTCCCGGCGAGGTCCGCCGCGGATCGCCCACAGCCGCAGCGCACGCGGTGGGTGCGAGAGGTGGGTGAGCGAGCGCAGGTAGCGGTTCCCGCCGTGATCTTGGGTGCCGAGCGCGCTGCGCAGCCCGGCCTGTCGCCCACTGTCGACGACGTATCGGTCGGCCGACAGCTCGGCCGCCCACAGCGCGGCCACCGGGAGCAGCAGCGTCCGGGGCGCCAGCGTCAGGAGCAGCAGGAGCTGGCTGGCGAGCTCACCCGTCGTCGGGTACTGCACCAGCGCAAACCCAACAACCGGCAGCACTCCGAACACGGCCAGCAGCGGCAACCACAGGTTGACCAGCGCGACGAACGGGCTGCCCAACCCCAGGAACAGGTGGTCCCCGGTGCGGGCGTGGGCCACCTCGTGCAGCAGCACGGCTTGCGCGGCCGGCCGGTCGCGACGCCACAGGGCGACCAGCGGGCCGAACACGGCGAGGCGCGCCCGGCGCCAGCTGACGGGGTAGATCCGGGCCATCCGGTCCTGCCGCACCAGGTTGCAGCCCTCAACGAGTACTCGACCCAGTTCCGGCCTCAATGGAGTCCGGCCACGAGGGCCGGAATCAGGCCACCCGCCCGATCCAGGTCGTGGACCTCATCCCGGAGCCTCAATGGGGTCCGGCCACGAGGGCCGGAATCAGGTTCAACAGAAGTCTGGACACTCATTGTCAGCTACGTTGCCTCAATGGGGTCCGGCCACGAGGGCCGGAATCAGCGCCGCCGCGGATTCCTGCCACCAGCGCAGAAAGGGCCTCAATGGGGTCCGGCCACGAGGGCCGGAATGGCTCGCGGAAAAACGAGCCTGTGACCTGCGAGTATACCGGGCCGCGCGAGAGGTGTCAGCAGCCCACCACGACACGCCGCAAGCCCACCGCAAGACGATGGCGCAAAGGGGTGCTGACCTGCATGCGAGCGCTCCCCGCGTGTCGGTGCAGTACCGGACCGCTCGCACACCATCACATGATCTGCGGTCCGGTGGCCGGCAGACGCCGGAGCCGTCCCGGGGTGCGGACCGCAACAGGTGTGCGCAGCGGTCTCCTGCAGCCGATGTAGCGGGCGGTGGTTCCGCCGAGCTGGGGGTAACTCCGCGACGGTCAGCAGGTGCGTGGGCGGTTGGGGCAGCGCGATCACGAGCGGTTCCTCACAGCAGTCTCAGTGGTCGGCGGGGTTGTTGCTGGCGGGCTCGTCCATGACACGCCGGATCAGCCCCTCGTTGCCGCGTACCGAGGGGCGTGCTTGCGGTCGACAGATGGGTCTTCGGGCACTGTTGGGTGGCGCGGTCAGGGGGTGACGGTGGTGAGAAAGGCCCGCCAGGCGGTGGTGGTGACGGCCAGCACCGGGCTATCGGCGTCCTTGGAGTCGCGTACCAGGACACCGGCCGGGGCGGGCGCGACCTCGACGCAGGCGCTGCCGCTACCGCTGTAGCTGCTCGTCCGCCAGCCGACCTCGACGCAGGCGCTTCCCTCTCCGCTGTAGCTGCTCGTGTGCCAGACGATGCCGTCCAGCTCAGGGGCGCTCATCATGGTCCTCTCGGTCGGCGTAGAGCTCGGTTGCCAGGGTGGCAATCAGCTCCTTGGATTCTCCCTCGCCCAGCGTGGTCTCGGCCAGCGCCCCGAGGATGCGCTGGTAGGCGGCAGTCTCCACCGGCTTCTCCAGGAACAGGCTGGAGGTCTCGCTCTCCAGGTACACCACCGGCTGGAACTCGGTGAACTCCATGACAATGAACGGTCCAGCCGACGCGGCGTGCGCGCCGAGCGCGACCGGGATCACCCGCAGGGTGATGTACGGGCGGACCGCCATCCGCAGCAGGTGGTGCAGCTGCTCGGACATCACCGCCGGCCCGCCGACCGGTGTGCGCAGCACGGACTCGTGGACGTAGAAGGTGAACCGCGCTAGCCGCGCCCGGCCGAACAGGCTCTGCCGGGCCAGCCGGGCGGCCACCCGATCATCGACCTCAGCCGCCGGCACATTGGCGATGCTGCTGAGCACCGCTCGGGCGTAGTCACTGGTCTGCAAGAGACCAGGCACCAGCATCGGCTGGATATCGCTGTAGGTCACTGCCCGGTTCTCGTGGTCGATCAGTGTCACGAGCTGCTTGGGCAGCCGCGAACCGTGCTGCTGGAGCCAGCCCGGGGTGTGCTGCTCCTGGCAGAGCGCGAGTAGCCGGTCGCGCTCCTCACCTTTCACCCGGCACAACCCGAGGATGGCCGCGACGTCCAGCGCGCTGGGGCTGCGCTTGCCCGACAGCAGCCGCGACACCCAGCTCGGTGACCAGCCGAGCAGGTGGGCCGCCTGCTTGCCGTTCAGCCCGGCCCGCTCGATGGCCCGACGCAGCCCGTCGCCGAGTTCCCGGCTGCGTATCGTCGGCTCGAGATCGCGCATGAAAGACCTCCCGTGGCAGATTCCAGCGGACCATACGACCACGAAGAACAAAGGCCACGCCGATAGGTGCCATCGCCCCCCGAACGGATGTATTGCGTGCCGACGGGTCAATCGGTTGGCTCATTATCGGCGGGGTGGCTGCCTCGCCGAGTTCGCGACTGATCATCGGGGTGACATCGTTATCGTTCTATCCCATGCTGTGACCGGGCCGTACCCCGAACCCAGACCTTTCGTGTGGTTCCCGCTTGCCAGACAGCGGCACGCTATCGACCGACGAGACCGCAACGTTCCGCTCGGCTGCCCGATGCGCACCCTTTGCGGTGCCTCCCATCCACGAGGACCGGACGGAGATATGGAGTGGTTCTGGCCCAATGCCGCTAAGTTAGGCGCGGGACCTTGAAGATGTGGATCTTTGCTGGACCGTTATGGAGTTGGCCGTGGTCGGTAGTTCGTTTGATGCGGTGACTGTGCGCGCGGTACCTTT
>JBOHHF010000449.1:0-7812 GCA_050700495.1 Pseudonocardiaceae bacterium | reverse complement strand
TCAGTGCGTTTCGAGGTGCTCCTCAGGCGGTCTGCTGGCCTCCCAGAAGATCTGATCTCGTCGTTCTTGTTACACAGCGGAATCAGCAAGCGGCTTCCACGATCAACGCGCTGTACGCCGCCGATTGGACCGACTCAGCACCCCTCCTGGCTGCGGCCTTGGTCCCGTATGCCTCGCTAGTCGCAACCACCTGACCGGTGCTCGCCCTGAGTCGGAATCGGAACTTGCCGGTACGGTCCTCATAGACCTCGAACGTGGCACCACCGTGGCGGGAGTGTGCGTCGAATTCTTCGCGCGACCTGACGACCTGTGTGGGAGTGCCGCTGTCTCTGGCCGCGCGGAACTCCGCCGCGGACATATCGGTGTCGTCCACCTCGTCTCTCACGGGGACATCGTGCTCCCCTGAGTGCCGTCTGTCAGCCCCGATACGGTTATCCATCGTCGTCCATCGCTGTTCCGAGCCGCCACGTTCCCGCTGCCTCGTCGACCGGGTACAGGACGACGAGCAGTCTACGTCCGACGTAGGTCTTTGCGGTCACGAGCAGTCGCCAGCCCCGCGCCGGATCAGGGTGCCAGTCCCAAACGGAAGACTCCACGTCAGCGAGGATGACCGCCTCGCGAACCTCGTCCAGTGTCACGCTGTGCTTACGGTGGATCTTGTCGATCAGCTCTGCGCTCGGTGGCAGCAGCTCCGCGATGTAGGCAACCGGCCGTGGCACGCGACAACGCTACAGGCACCCATCGAGAAGGCCGCCGCCCCAAGTGGAGGCGAACTGAGCCACTTCCAACGACTGGGCGCGCAGGGGGCAGTCGCGGCACAGCGCGCCGAAAGTCGCCACGCGAGTAGCGCTGATCGGGCGGGTGTGGCCCGCCCGATCAGGTTAGTCATGGCCGGTGCACACCGCCGCGATCTGCTCCCTGGCGCCGGGCAGCTGCCGGGCTACCCGCCGGATCGCTGCGATCAGCTGGGTGGTGGTGTCCTGGGTCGCGACCGCATCGGCCAGGATCGTGGAATCCGCCGCGCGTTTCCCGCGGCCCCGCAGGATCCCGGTCGCGACCTTCCACCGCAGGTCACACCGCCCCGCCTCGGCGGCCTCCCGATCCGAGTAATTGTGCAAGGTCTGCAGCACGATTGAACGCCACGCTGGAGACGGCTCCTGGTGGCCGGTGAGGGAAGTCAACTGCCGGGGATGGCTGTCAGTCCACTGAACGAGGTCGTTAGCGCGGCCGGCTCCATCCAGCCAAGCGCTCGGCGATCTTCTCCACGTCGGCCAGTGACCCGTCGGCCACGGTGATCATCAGGTCGAACGCGCCGTCCTCGGGCGCGTCGAGGTCGTGGCCGTTGATCCACAGAAATACGGCTGCGGCTGCCCACGCCAGCCGCTTGTTGCCGTCGACGAGGGCATGATTGCTGGTGAGTGAATGCAGCAGCGCTGCCGCTTTGCCGTGCGCGGTGGGGTACGCGTCGGCGCCGAACACCGTGGCCGCGGGGCGGGCGAGCGCCGACTCGAGTAGCCCGTAGTCACGGACCTGTACCGGCGTTGCGCACGCCTGCTCGGCGACCCGCAGGAGCAGACCAAGCGTGAGGTGCTGTGTCACGCGTTGCCGAGCCGCTCGAGCAGGCCGGTGTAGCGCGGGATCAACACGTGCAGTGCTCCGTCGACCTGCGCGGCGGCGCAGCGCCGCTGCACGTACTCGCGCACAGCTGACCGGGCCACGTCCTGCATGGAACGGTGCTCGGATTCGGCCTGCGCACGCAGTGCCTGGGTTTCGTCGTCGGTGAGCCGCAACGTCATCGCCATATCGGGGACGATACCAGTTTGATACCTGAGCCACGGCGTCCGGCGAGGTGCCGGTACCCCCTGACCCGCCAGCCCCTGCCGGGCAGGACTGTCATGGCTTCGGGGCGCCGGCCGCTCCGCGCGCTCACGTCGCGAGGCGCCGGAACTCGGGCCCATCACCCACGAGGAAGATCAGCAAGGTAATCGGCGGCGAGGATCCGGAGGCCCCCTGCCGGACGCTGTCCGCGACGCCGGTAAGCACCCGGAGCCCGTCCAGGAAGTCCTGCAGGTCGCCGTGCACGATCTGGTCGGCGTCCGTCCACACCAGCGCCACCTGCTCGTGACCGAGGTCGTAGCGGCCGTTCCACAGGTAGTCCGCCAATGCGTCCCAGTTGCCGGGGCGCATGCCCGCGACCGGCGGGAGGTCGGACCTCCGCCTGGGCAGTGATCAGATGACCTCGAACGCGGTGCCGCTGGCGCGCAACGATCGGGCGATCCGGCCGTCGGCCGGTGCTTGCAGCACGATCTGGAACGGGATCGCCGACGGCGGCGGCTCCGCGTCCTGCGGACCCTGCCAGGCCGCAGCGCCGTTGGCCAGCACGCGCAGGCACTCGGTGAGAATCTCGTCCGGTTCCTCCACCAGCAGCAGGTCGGCGTCCTCGATCACCAGCAGGTAAGCGGTGGCCGGCAGCCAGCCCAAGTCGGCCAAGCAGTCGTAGAGGGCGTGCCAGTTGGCCCCGAAGTACGCCGGGAACTGCAGGGTGGCGGCCATCTCGTCGAAGAAGTCGCTCATCGTGCGGGCTCGCGAACCGCGCACGCGCCGCACAGCAGCGGACGGATTTTCCTGAGCGAGCGCCCGGGTGAGGTCGCCGATCTCGGCGGCGCCGGCCTCGGTGACGCTGAAGGCGGGTCGCCCGAGCGACAGGAGGTCATTGATCTGCGCTGCGTTCATGGGATCAACCTGAAGGAGTGGTAGTGATCGGTGGTGTAGTACTTGCGGCCATCGGAACCGACGACGACGCGTTCCGCCCCCCGGTTGACCCCGGGGTAGTAAGGACGGATGTCGTACTCTCTGTAGGTGATCTCTTGGTTGTCCACGGTCCGGCTCGGCAGCGCCATATCCGGAGCGATACCTCCGTTGCCGTAGGACCGGTTGCCAGCATACCCGCCGGGCGGCGGCCTGCTTGCCCCTACCATAGGGACCGCGTAATTCGTGATATGGGCGAACGCGACGGCTGGTCCGGCCAAGGGCCCGTACTTCGGTGCCGGGCACGTGTCGCCGGTCCATATCCGGGCATCCCCATGACGCAGGAGGCGGGCCAGGTCACTCAGCGTCTGCCCGCCCGCGCCACTGAGGAACCACGTCGCGTCGTTTCCCGTGTTCTGAAGCTTCACATCGATATTCGTGAAGAGTTTCTCAGCATCTGCGGTGCTCCCCTTATACGTCCTGAGCACCTCCTCCACCTGTGCCGAATTGAGGTTGAGCGGGGGCTTTCGTGCGGTGTCCAGCAGACCAGGAAGTCTCCGGGGCACGTCGGCCAGCTTCAAAAGCCGCTCGAGAACCGCTTCTCGCCACTCGATCTCAAGACACTGCTTGAGCACGACCCGGTTATTGCCGGCCGCTTCAAGAAGCGCTTTCGGGATCTCTTTTAAAGGGCGCTTCCGATCCGCGTGGTTGAGGAGCTTGAGAAGATCCTCATCTGATATCGGTGTCTTGCGGTCGATTTCCGCGCGGATACTGGTGATCAACTTCCGGCAGCCGTCCAGATTACGATCCAGCTTGCCGGCCTCCTTCACAAAATTCCCCCAGTCGCGGCGCATGGCGCTGTTAACGAGGTTGACGTCCGTGGACTTCTCCAGTTCACTAGGTGTCCGGGGAAGGATGTTGTTGAGAAATCCGCGCGACTCGGTCACCCGTGACTCGAGCAGCTCGAGTTTGGTGCGCATGTCACCGACATGCTCGGTGGTCGGCCGCTTCTCTTTCTGGAGTACCGCGAGCGCGTCGGCCATCCCGCCTCCCAGCCGGGCCAGCTCCTCCTTGTCAAACTCGAGGGCGTCCAGTACATGGTCCGCCGTTGGACTCCCCTTGAAAGGTTTGAAAGCGAGCGGAATTGCCACCTTGGCCCGTCCGAACAGTGCGGTTCGGGCTGTCTTGTTACGGCGTGTCACCTCGGCCTGCTGCTGCAGCTCCTCTGCACGGTCTCGCGTCCCATCCAACGCCGTGTTGGCTTTGGTCCGGTCGTCGGCCGCCAACGGTACGTCCTTCGACATAGCGTCGAACTGAACCCGGCATTGTTCATGAAGTGTCTGAAAGCTCACGTGAGCGTCTGGGTCGATGTCCTGGTCGAGCTTTATCACTTCCTCCATCAGCGTCGTGAGCTCCGCCAACCCGGCGTTCTTCTGCAGTTCGGTGGCTTTGGCCTCCAAGGCGGTGAAACGTGATAACGCTGTTTCCTGCTCGAAGGCCGTCACTGGGGCCTGTCCCGAGGTCTTCGCGAGCAGATCCTTGCAGTCCTCGTGCAGCTTTCGGAACTCTTCGATTTCCGCAGCCGAGAGGTACGCGCTTCGATCCTGGATCGCCTTAAGCAGGTCGGGAAGCTGCTTCTGCTTCTCCTGGATTTCTGTCTTTCTCGCCGCGTAACGAGTGAACGCCCCCTCCACTGCGGGGCCAGCGGCCTTGAGTCGATCGGGGTGGGGCGGGATGATCGCCTTGGCGGCCATCATCTCCCGCTTGGTCCGCTGCCAGAGGAACTCCGCGGTTTCCAGCGAATGTGCCCGAACGGTTTTGGTGTCGCCGTCCTCATCCTTCTCGATCTCGATGAGGAACGGGGTGGTCCCGGGTGGCAGGACGTTCACCGCTGGCGGCTGCCGCCTGGGCGGCGGGGGCAGCAGCAGCAGCGTGCCCGGCGCGGGAGCCGCTCCATCATCTGGCGGGGGCGCAGCAGGCGTCGTCGTAGCACTGCTCGCCCTTTTCTTGCGCTGCGAAGTGCGCCTCTTACTCCTTATCCCACTCGTCATGGCGTCCGACCTCCTAAACCTGCCGATGCCGCGCTACTGAACGCTGGCCTGGTACGTCAGCACCAGGCCGAGGTTGCGCAACGCCTCCTTGTCGCCGTCGAGGACGAGGTACCAGCTCGGCACCCCGCTACCGCTGACGCGCAGTCCTGGTGTGGGCAGCAGCTTGCCCTCGTTCAGCGTGAGCTTGCGGTCCCCGTTGAGCACGAAGCGCGCAGCAGTGCCGTTCGCAAGCTCGTACTTGGGATAGATTCCGGTGATCTGGCGACTGCTCATGCTCGGGAACATCTCCGGGATGAACGGGAGCACGAGGTTCTGCTCGCCGTTGCCCAGGAACTCCTCCCACTCCTGCGGAAACTCATGCGCCACGTCGAAGAAGCGGGCCGCCGGGTACGGCTTGAGCATGCCCTTCACCGCGTTGGCGAACACCTCGCCGCCGTGCTCGGCGGTGTACTTGAGGGTGATGGTGACATCGCGCAGGTCGCTGGGCCGCTTGCCGCCCAGCGCCAGGCGCCAGGTGGACACCGCACCGGTGCCCTCGAACGGCAGGTAGCGATCGTCGTCGAAGCGCAGCTCGAACAGGCCGTTGTTGTCCTCGGCTTCGACGTGCGACAGCGCGATCTGCTGGTTGGACCGCCAGTCACTGCGCAGCGTGTCCGGGGCCAGGCCCTTCGGCTCGAGCAGATGCTTCACCGCCTTCGGGTCAGCCGTCATGACGGTCTTGTGACCGACCTGGGTCAGCGTGGCGTTGAGCTGGACGGGTGCGTCGGTGCCCTCGAAGGTGACCGTCATGGTGCGGATCTGGCGGCGGAAATGCCCGGGGAAGTCATAGTCGAACAGGGCTTCGGTCAGCGCGAACTCACCGACACCGCTGCTGCTCAGCCGCAGCAGCGCGACCGGATCCAGCTCGAGCAGGGAGATCCGTTTCGTGATCTCCAGACCGCGACCACCGGTGTCGAGGTAGGCCTTGCCCAACCGTTCGAGGTCCAACCCGAGGCTCTCGCCGGCCAGTAGGCCGTTGCGCCGGCTCTCCCAGTACAGCGGCTGGATGTAGATGACCTCGCCCTCGCCCATGCCGCGCTCGAACTGGAAGGCCCGTTGCGCCGACTTCGCCATGTCATACGCCATGCCATACGCCTGGAAGTACAGCCCCGACAGCCGCCCGGACATCCACTGGTAGAGCTGCGCATTGGCGAACTTGCCCGTCATGAACGTCGCGACCGACTCGTTGTGCGCGATCTCCTGCGCGAGTATCTCCGCCTCCCGCCGGGCGATCGCCAGCTGATGCCCGGCGCTGGTCAGCTGGTGACCGATCTGTTCCAGGTCGCCGAGGGCCACGTTCAGCTGGTGCGTCCAGTCCTCCGTACTGCGTTGATTTTGGGCGCGGACGCCCAGCAGTTCGCCCTGGACACTGAAGGCCTCGCCGAAAGACTCCGCTATCTCGGCTGCCTTGTCGACTATCTCCCCGAGCTGGTCGCCACCGAACTCGGTGCCGATGATGAAGGGACCGATCTTGACCCGGGGCACGGCGAACGCGATGGCCGAGGCGGCCTTGAGCCCAGCCGAAGCCATGTGTGCCTGGAAAGCCGTGGTCATGGCATCGATCTGGGCCTGCTCCAGCGCGGAGAGCCCTTCGGTAACCAGCCTCTGGTAATGACTCACCCGTTGGTTCGCGGCGTCCCGGCTCGCCTCCAACTCCCGGAGTTGCTCCGTGGCGATCTGCACCTGGGTTTCCTTGATGCTGCGCGTCATGGCCAGGATGACGGCTTCCTGCCGGTTCAGCAGGAGGCTGAGCTCCTCGGCGTCACACCGCTCCAGGACGCTGAGCAGGTCGGTCCCGAACTGGCGGAGCTTGTCGACGAGTTCCTGGGCTTTCCGGAACACGACGGCGAAGCGGTAGGGCGCGACGGTGACCGCACTGGAGGTCACCGACGTCAGCTCGGCGCCGGAGGCGACGCTGCGGACCAGCGCCATCGGGTCGATCGGTGGCTCGAACAGCGGGACCGGCTGGCTGATGCCCATGATGTTCAGCGACTGCCTGATCTTGCGCAGCCGGTCCTCGACGCGGACCCAGTAATCGCCGAATGCACTGTTGGGCGGGATGAAGAAGTACGGGTTCGCGACGCTGCGATGCACCTCACTCACGTCTGCCAGCAGGATGTCATCGCCCCTCAACTCGAGGTCATACTTTCCCCGCTCGTGCGTGAGCTCTCCCACCCGCTGTGCCGGTGGCAACGCCCGCGCGCCGAGACTCTCGCGCCGTTCCCCGAGCAGGTCGTAGGCGAAGATGTAGAGCATCCGGGCCTCGTCGATGCTCTCCGCCGTGTATTGGCGAAAGAGCATGTCGCCCCAGTCGAGCAGGTTGTCGATGTATCCCATCACCACCGCGCGACGGTGGGCGAGCGGGCGCAGATCCGCGATCGCGTGCGGGTCAAACGGGTCCTCAAGGTAGGCCTTGACCAGGCTTTCGTGATCACCCATCAGGTCGTACTGCCGCTTGAGCCCGGCGATGATGGCAATTCTCTCCTGCAAGCTGGCCACGGTGGCGCGGATCGCCGGCGCCGTCTTCGCTGGCAGCCGCGAGTCCGCGAGAGCCCGCAAGGTCTCCGCGAGATCAGCCTTCGACGACACCACGGTCGTCAGGTCGGTGTCTTCTTTCGCGGTGAGCGCACGACTCTGCTGGAACGCCGGGGCGAGTCTCTCCAATGCGGCGAGAACCGGGTCGAGACCCCGCTGCAGGCCGGTGACGTCGAGTCCCAGCCGGCTCAGCTCCTGCACATCGCCGCGGCAGCTGTCGACCAGGGCGCGCGTGTCGACCGCCAGGAACGGCAGGAACCGCCAGTACCTGGCCGACTCCGTGGGATCGAAGACGTACTCGTACCACTGCCGCGCGTCCTCGAACCGCTGGGCGTTGTTGAGCGCCTGCGCGATGAGGATGGGGGCATGGAAGAAGATCTCCCAGTAGTAGACGCCATTCGCGCTCTGGAAGTCCAGATGCGTGCTGGCCGGCAGCCGC
>JBOHHF010000448.1:0-7645 GCA_050700495.1 Pseudonocardiaceae bacterium | reverse complement strand
CACAACCTGTTCCGGCTCTCCAGCCTGGCCAGCCTGGAGGGTTACTACTACAAGCCCCGGATGGACCGCGAACTGCTGCAGACCTACGGCAAGGGGATCATCGCCACCACCGGCTGCCCGTCGGGTGCGGTGCAGCGGCTGCTGCAGCAGGGCAAGTTCGATGCCGCTTGCCAGGCCGCCGCCGACTACCGGGACATCTTCGGTCGGGAGAACTTCTTCTGCGAGTTGATGGACCACGGCATCGAGATCGAGCGCCGGGTCCGCGACGATCTCGTCCGGCTCAAGAAGACCCTCGACCTGCCCGGACTGGCCACCAACGACCTGCACTACACCTACGCCGAGGACGCCAAGCCGCATGAGGTGCTGCTGTGCGTGCAGACCGGCAAGACCATGTCGGATCCCCACCGGTTCACATTCGACGCCCAGAACTTCTACCTCAAGTCCCCGGCGCAGATGCGCGAGCAGTGGGACGGCGAGTTCCCGGAGGCTTGCGACAACACTCTGGGCATTGCCGAACGGGTGCACGTGGAGTTCACCGAGGGCCGCGATCTGATGCCCCGGTTTCCCGTACCAGAGGGGGAGAGCGAAGCCAGCTGGCTGGTCAAGGAAGTCGAACGGGGCCTGCAGCAACGCTTCCCCGGCGGCGTGCCCGACACCCATCGCAGCCAGGCCGAGTACGAGGTCGGCGTGATCTGCCAGAAGGGTTACCCCGGCTACTTTCTGGTCACTGCCGACCTCGTTCGGTACGCCAGGGACAACGGCA
Source organism: Pseudonocardiaceae bacterium (assembly GCA_050700495.1). Taxonomy (GTDB): domain Bacteria; phylum Actinomycetota; class Actinomycetes; order Mycobacteriales; family Pseudonocardiaceae. Next base: position 6,882 of record JBOHHF010000448.1, on the reverse strand, counting down.
TCCGGGTGGGTCCCGGCCGCGGGTCGGTGGCGGGTTGCCTGGTGGCTTACGCGATGGGAATCACCGATCTTGACCCGATCCGGCACAAGCTGATCTTCGAGCGGTTCCTCAACCCGGAACGGCCCTCAGCACCCGACATCGACATGGACTTCGACGAGCGCCGGCGCGGCGACATGATCCGCTACGTCACCCAGAAGTACGGCGAAAACCGCGTCGCGCAGATCATCACTTATTCGACGATCAAGGCCAAGGCGGCGATCAAGGATTCCGCCAGGGTGCTTTACGGCCAACCCGGCTACTCGGTGGCCGACCGGATCACCAAGGCGATGCCGGCGCCGGTGATGGGTATGGATATCCCGCTGAACGGGATCTTCGATACGAATCACAAGCGCTACGCTGAGGCCGCCGAGGTCCGGGCGCTGTACGAGGCCGACCCCCAAGCCAAAGAGATCATCGACACCGCCCGTGGGCTGGAGGGCCTCAAACGGCAGTGGGGCGTGCATGCGGCTGGTGTGATCATGTCCAGCGAGCCTTTGATCGACGTCATCCCGATCCAGCGCAGGGACTCCGACGGTGCGATCATCACGCAGTTCGACATGGGCGCCTGCGAGGCGCTCGGGCTGCTCAAGATGGACTTCCTGGGGTTGCGCAACCTCACCGTCATCGGTGACGCACTACGCAGCATCGAACTCAACGGCAAGCCATCGCTGGACTTGGACACGCTAGAGCTCGACGACGCAAAGGCCTACGAGCTGCTGGCCCGTGGCGACACCCTCGGAGTGTTCCAGCTCGACGGGGGCCCGATGCGGGATCTGTTGCGCCGTATGGTGCCCACCACCTTCGAGGACATCTCCGCCGTGCTGGCGCTGTATCGGCCCGGCCCGATGGGCGCCAACGCGCACAACGACTACGCCGACCGCAAGAACGGCCGCCAGCAGGTGCGGCCCATTCATCCGGAGCTGGCCGAAACCCTGGCGGACATCCTGGACGAGACCTTCGGGCTGATCGTCTATCAGGAGCAGGTCATGGTAATAGCCCAGCGGGTAGCCGGGTATTCGCTGGGTAAGGCCGATCTGCTGCGCCGAGCAATGGGTAAGAAGAAGAAGGAGATTCTCGACAAAGAATACGAAACCTTCTCCGGTGGGATGCGCGACGCCGGTTATTCGGCGGCCGCGATCAAGACACTGTGGGGAACCCTGCTCCCGTTTTCCGGCTACGCCTTCAACCGTGCACATACAGCGGGGTACGGGCTGGTTTCCTACTGGACCGCCTACCTGAAGGCCAACCACCCTTCGGAGTACATGGCGGCGCTGCTGACCAGCGTGGGGGAAGACAAGGGCAAGACCGCCATTTACCTTGCAGAGTGCCGCAAGATGCGCATCACAGTACTGCCGCCGGATGTGAACTCCTCCGAGCGGGACTTCACCGCGGTCGGCAGGGACATCCGGTTCGGTCTCGGCGCCATCCGAAACGTGGGCGGCAACGTCGTCGACGCGATCACCCGGGCCCGTGCCGAGAAGGGCTCCTATACCGACTTCTCCGATTTCCTTCGCAAGGTCGACGCAGTGGCCTGCAACCGGAAGGTCGTCGAGTCGCTGATCAAGGCCGGCGCCTTTGACTCGCTGGGCCACCCCCGCAAAGGTCTGCACCTGGTGCATGGCGAAGCGATCGACGTGGTCATGGAGTCCAAGCGCGCCGAGGCGATCGGACAGTTCGACCTGTTTGGCGATCAAGCCGGCGGTGGTGCCTGTGCTGGACTGTTTGATGTACCGGTGCCCCCTGACCAGTGGGACACCAAGCATCAACTCGCGCTGGAACGGGACATGCTCGGTCTCTACGTGTCCGGGCACCCCCTGCTCGGGGCGGAGCACGTCCTGGCTCGCCAGTCCGACACCCCGATCGCGTCGATCCTGGACGGCGCGGTGAATGACGGCACCCAGGTAATTGTCGGGGGGATCCTCGCGAGCGTGACCCGACGGGTGAACCGCTACGGCGAGCCGTGGGCGGCCGCCCAGCTTGAGGACCTCGCCGCCGGGATCGAGGTGCTGTTCTTCCCCAAGGCCTACTCAGTGGTCGGGGTGAACGTCGCCGAGGACGCACTTGTGCTGGTCAAGGCACGGGTGACCACACGGGACGACCGGATCTCGCTGATCGCCAACGATCTCGTGGTGCCCGACCTCACCCCGCCGGCGGCCCTGCCGGCGTCGGACCGGCGGTTACCGGGCAGCCGGTGACGCCGAGCAGCGCACTGATGGGCGGTCTCAAGGCCCTGCTCGGACCCAGCTGCGTGAGCTGAGCACGCCGGTATTCATCACTGGGACACCAGTGATTCCTTCACATCGAAGGCCTGACGAACACCACTTGTCGCAAGGTCGCTGTGGCGCGAACATTTGTGCATAGCGATGGTCGATGGCGCAAGGGGGATCTGGTGGACGACGGTTACGAGGTGTACTGCATCGCGGATCCGTTGTTTTACGATTCGATGATCGGGCCGAGCCGCTCGGAGTCCTTCGATGCCGCACAACGTCCGGTTCCCGACGGCTGGGAACGCCGGATCGCCGACAATTGGGTGGTCATGAATCCGGTTGGCGCTTCAGTGCCCCAGCAGGGCTGGAAGGTTCACGCGTCGGCGTGCCTGGACAACGCGGAACGAATTCTGGAGACCGTGTGGGCCTACTGCGTCCCGCGCCAGATCCACTTCAAGTTCCTGGCCTCTCGAAACGTCGTCCACATGCGGAACGCGAAGTACGCACCTCGGGGGTCCAGCGGCAAGTTCGTCACGATCTACCCGGCCGACGTCGACGCGCTGGGAATGATCCTGCACGATCTGGGTGACCGGTTGGCCGGCGAGCCAGGCCCGTACATCCTCAGCGATCTGCGCTGGAACGACGGCCCACTCTACGTCCGTTACGGCGGTTTCGCGCTGCGACACTGCCTGTCGGCGCGGGGTGACCGGGTTCCGGCCATCGAAGACCCCACTGGTGCGCTGGTGCCTGATCGCAGGGAGGCGGTATTCGCCACTCCGCCGTGGGTGACATTGCCGGACCTGCTTGTTCCTCAGCTCGCAGCTCGCAACGCCACCACAGTCGCGAACCTGCCTTACCGCATCGAGCAGGTTTTGCACTTCTCCAACGGCGGGGGGCTCTACGACGCACGGGACCAGCGGACCGGCGCTCGCGTGGTGCTCAAGGAGGCGCGGCCACATGCCGGTCTCGCGGCAGACGGCGCCGACGCGGTCCAGCGGCTGCAGCGTGAACGGGAGACGCTCGAACACCTTGCGGGAATCGAAGGGGTGCCCACAGTCCACGACCACTTCACCTTGGGGGAGCACCACTTCCTCGCCCTGAAGTTCGTCGAGGGAACGCCGCTGAACAAGGTTTTCACGCAGCGCTACCCGATGAGCGACCCCGCTGCCGGGCCAGCAGAGTTGGCAGCCCACACAGAATGGGCGTTGCAGGTGTGCGCCCGAGTCGAAGACATCGTCACTGCCATTCATGGCCGCGGGATCGTTCACGGTGACCTGCACCTGTTCAACGTCATCGTCCGTGACGACGGTCGGATTGCGCTGATCGACTTCGAGGTCGCGACAAGCATCGACGAGGCGCGCCGCCCCACTCTGGGCAGCCCGGGCTTCGCCTCCCCGCCGGACCGGACCGGATTCGACATCGACCGGTATTCCCTGGCCTGTCTGCGTTTGGCGCTATTCCTACCGTTGACCGCCATGATCCGGCTCGACGCTGGGAAGCCGCAAGACTTCGTCGAGGTCATCGTCGAACACTTCCCCGTGCCGCCGGCTTTCCTGTCCGAGGCCATACAAACGATCACCGGAGCCAGCCGTGCCGACCCGCACACACCGCGGCGGCGCGCCAGGCAGCTCGCGGCACTACCGTCCGGGACAACCGGCTGGATCCACGCCCGGGACTCGATAGTGGCGGGGATCCTGGCCAGTGCTACTCCCAAGCGCGCCGACCGGCTCTTTCCCGGTGATATCGCTCAATTCAGTTCCGGTGGCATCAACATCGCCCACGGTGCGGCAGGCGTGCTCTATGCGCTGTCGACCACTGGGGCCAATCGGTACCCCGCAGGGGAACACTGGCTGCTCGAGCGTGCCGCCGCGGCGGCACGTGGAGCGCGGCTGGGTCTCTACGACGGGCTGCACGGCGTGGCATACGTGCTGGCGGAGCTGGGGTATCGGCAAGCTGCCCTCGACCTGATCGACTTCTGTCTCAGTGAGCAGTGCGACCGGCTCGGCACGGACCTGTCCGGCGGCCTCGCCGGTATCGCGCTCAACCTGGCCCACTTCGCGGGCTCGACCGGGGAACCCGCGCTGTTCGAGCACGCACTGCGCGTCGCCGAGATGGTCGCCGACCGGCTGGGTGCCGCCGACAGCGTCGGCACGATCAGCGGCGGGGATCATCCCTACGCCGGGCTGATGCAGGGTTCTTCGGGTCCGGCGCTGATGTTCCTGCGGCTCTACGAGCACACCGGTGACCGCGGATTTCTCCAACTGGCCGCGACTGCGCTTCGCCAGGACCTGCGTCGGTGCCTGATGCGCGACGACGGCTCGATGCTGGTCAACGAAGGCTGGCGGGCGATGCCCTACCTCGATCGTGGCAGCGCGGGCCTTGGCATGGTCCTCGACGAATACCTCACGCACCGTTCCGATGAGGAATTCGCCCACGCCGCGGCTGCTATTCGCAGAGTCGCGCGGGTCCCCTTCTACATCCAGCCGGGGTTGTTCAGCGGCCGGGCCGGGATCATCCTGTACCTCAGCCGGGCCTATCCACCTGGGCAGGCGATCTGGAATCCCGAGGTCGCTGCACAGGTCCAGCGCTTGGGCTGGCATCGCGTCGACTACCAAGGCCATCTCGCCTTTCCCGGTGAGCAGCTGCTGCGGCTGTCGATGGATCTGGCGAGCGGGGCCGCAGGTGTCCTGCTTGCGCTGGGTGCGGCTGTGCACGAGCACCCCATCGGTCTCCCGTTCCTCTTCGAACCCCGTCAGTCCGCGCCGCACGTTGCCCCCGTGCCGGCGGTGCTGACGGGGGGGAACGGGCTTGTGTCCGCGTCTACCTATGGAGGGAGGTGAAAACAATGGCACTTCTCGACCTGCAGGCCCTGGAGCTGTCCGCCGACGCCCCACGCGGCGGCCGCGACTGCTACGACGACTGCGACGGAAGCAGCATCAGCCTGCTGCTCTGCGGCAACTGATTTCATCGCAGGGTGGTCCGGGGCAGCCGGCGTTGCCCCGGACCACCCAATGATCCACTAGACCAGAAGAGCTAGCCGTAGCGACGATGCGGAGGCCGCGTGAACAGCGATCCGACCGGGTTGCCTGCGCGTTCGCCCGATTCGAAACGCAGACGAACTTCGAAGTGCAGACGAGCAGAGTGGAGACAAGCAGACCGCTTGCTGCTGTCGACGGGTCGGCGCGGTGGACTGTGGACCTGGATACTGGCGCTGGCCACCCTGGTCACCGTAGGCGCGGAAATCCTGCTGCCCACTGCACTCGGCCGGGCCCTCGATGCGCTGCCCGGTGGCGGCACCCTCACGTGGACCCTCCTGGCTTGCGCGGGGCTGATCGCCCTCATGGTAGGCGGGAAAGTGGTCGGCGACATCGCCACCGGAGCGAGCAACGCCCGGTGCACAGCTTGGTTGCGCACGACGCTGATCCAGCATGTGATCGCGATCGGGCCGGCAGCCACTCGCCGCTTCGAATCCGGAGACCTGGTGACCCGGGTGACCCGCAACGCCAGCGAAGCTGGTCAAATCGGGGTTACCACGATCATGGTCGGTGCCGGCCTGATCCCCCCGGTCGGCAGTATCGTCGCTCTGACCTTGATCGACCCGTGGGTGGGGCTCACCGCGCTGGTCGGAGTCGTGGCGATGACCGGGCTGCTGCGGGTCTTCGTCCGGGACAACTCCGAGACCATCCGGCACTACCTGCACAGCCAAGGACAGATCGCCGCGCGGCTGGTCGATGCGCTGTCCGGGGCCCGCACGATCGCCGCCGCCGGCAGCATCGAGTATGAACGAGGACGGATCCTGCAGCCACTGTCCGGGCTGCGTGAGCATGGCGCGCGGATGTGGCACAACCAGGTGCGGGTGGTCGGCCAGACCGCTGTGATCGGACCGCTGCTGCCGCTGGTCGTCGTCGGTGTCGCCGGGCTCGGTGTGGTCGCCGGCCGCCTGACTGTCGGTGAGCTCTACGCCGCGAGCCGGTATGCGGTGTTGGCCGCCGGCCTCGGCTCGGCGGTGGGTTTCCTCAACAAGCTCACCCGAGCCCGGGCCGGCGGCCGGCGCGCGGCTGAGGTGCTCACCGAACCGGTGACCCGATACGGGTCCGCGGTGCTGCCAGACTCGTCTTATCGAGGTGGCGGAGGTGGCCGGCTCGAGTTCCGCGGTATCCAGATGTCCGGGGTCATCGACGGGCTGGACCTCGTCGTCCCGGCTGGTGCGACGGTGGCCGTGGTCGGTCAGTCTGGGGCGGGCAAGTCTGTGCTCGCCGCGCTGGCCGGTCGGCTCACCGATCCGGAGCAGGGCCAGGTGTTGCTCGACGGTGTGGCGCTGCCCGAGCTGTCCCGGAAGGAGCTGCGCGGCGCGGTGGGCTTTGCTTTCGAGCGGCCAGCGCTGGTTGGTGACACGATCGAGGAAGTGATCAACTTCGGTTCGCGCAATCGCACCCAGGCGAGGGTCCGTCAGGCCGCCACCACCGCCCGCGCGGACACCTTCATCGAGAGACTGCCGCAGGGGTACCAGACGCCGCTGACCGCGGCCCCGCTGTCCGGGGGTGAGATGCAGCGGCTCGGCCTGGCCAGGGCGTTCGCACACCCCTACCGGGTGCTCATCCTCGACGACGCGACCTCCAGCCTGGACACCATGACC
>JBOHHF010000447.1:0-11149 GCA_050700495.1 Pseudonocardiaceae bacterium | reverse complement strand
TGACGCACGCTGGAGCGGGGATGGGCCTTGCGCACTAACCCAGGTACTCTACCCTCGGCATTAACCGCCCTTCATAAGTAGTTCCCTCTCCTCTCAAGCGACTTCGTGTCGCACGAGCACACCTATGCACTGTCCAACGCTGAGCGTGAGCAGTTGACGGCCATGGACATCCGGATCGTGCCCGGCGAGGTAAAAGAGCTCCTGGTGCACGACGACACGCTGCGCGCAGTCCAGACCACCGACGACTCCGTCGCGGTACCCAGGGCCGCGGTCTTCATCTTTCCCCGGTTCGTCCCCAGAACTGACGTGGTCAGCAAGCTGGGCTGTGACACCGACGACTACGGGCACATCGTTGTCAATGAGACCGGAGCGACCAGCACACCAGGCGTGTGGGCGGCCGGCAACGTGGTCAATCCCAAGGCACAGGTGATCACTGCGGCCGGCGCCGGAGCAGCCGCGGCCATGGCGATGCACCAGGACCTGGTGCAGGAACAAGCCCAGCACGCCGTCAAGACGAGCAGAGACAACTCGCCGGACCCGCCTGAGCCTGGCGTTGAGAGCGTGTTCTGAAGCCGGGAGACGGGATCGATCCTCGAAGGAGAACCATGATGGATGCTTTGCTGAGTGCCCATGACTGGGACGAGCGCTACCGCACCTCGGAGCTGATCTGGAAAGCCGGACCCAACCAGTGGGTTCGGCAGCACATGCGAGACCTGCCGCCGGGAACAGCGCTCGATCTGGCGTCGGGTGAAGGCCGCAACGCGGTCTGGCTGGCCGACCGCGGCTGGCAGGTCACCGCGATCGACTTCTCGGTGGTAGCGATGGACAAGGCGAAGAGATTGGCCGCACAGCACGGGCAACGCAGCGTCGAGGTCGCCCCCACGCCGGACGCCGTACTGGTCCGCGACTCCAAGAACCGCACCGGCCCCGCCCTGACCGTCCCCACCCCCGCCTGGCACACCTTGCCTCACCACCCTCACCCGCTGACCAGCCGGCCCTTCGGTTCCCGGCGGCCGGGCGAGTTCGATTGAGGACAAAATTGCAAAAGCGTGCAGCTAGTGTGGTGTCTCATTATTGAATTTACACTTGTTGAAGGGCCACCCGTCCGCGGGCGACCTTGGCGAGGATCTGCTCGGCGGTGGCGGTCCACACGAATGGTTTCGGGTTGTCGTTGTTGACTTTCAGGTAGTCCTCGATCGCGGTAATGAGGCCTCGTCTCGAGTGCGGTCTTCGCCGTCATCACGGTGACGATCATCGAGCGGTGGCTGCGTAGCCAGGAGGAGCGGCACAACGATGCACGCCGACGTGAGGAAGAACGACGCCTGACCATCGTCCGATTGGTTGCGTACAACGCCGTCGCGCGGGCGCCAATCGCCCAGCGCCGGATCATGTGGTTCCTGGTACACGGTGGGGAGTTGCGCCCGGTGCCCGAGTTCGAAATCTCCGACCAGCACGTCTCCGGACGCTCGCCCAGGACGAGCAGTGGCGGCGGCTGGTCCATGTTGTCTTGCTCGACGTCGTCCACAGTTTCCGGTTGCTCGTCGCACGCTGGTCCGCCCTGTTGCTCACGACCGAGGAGAGCGCGAGGGCGCTGAAGGATCTAGCCGCGCAGGCCGAGGAGCTCTCGAGGGTCTTCGTCGAGTTCGACGTTGGCAAGCCCGCGTCGAACTACGTCGGCGACGAGTTGCGAAAACGGCAGCTCCTGTGGAGCTGGGCGTTCGCCAACTCCGTGGCGCTGGAAGAGGCGCTCATCGACAAGGGCGGTGAGCGGGCGACCGTCGGTGAGCGTTTCAGGACGCCCGGTCGCAATCTCCTACCGCTCGTCGACCGAAGGAAGCTCGAAGGCCGTGATGGCGAGGTGCCTCCGTCGCTGCGCCTGCACGACGTCGATTCGCTCACCGGTCAACGCTACGATCTCTGAGAAGCGCTGGATGGGGATCGACTTCGGCGAAGCTGCGTCATCACCGACGCACCCCGGCCCGGTGACCTCACTACGTATCGTGGCGGAGTTGTCGGGGGTCCGGCGTACGCTCGGCCGCCATGCGAACCGTACGTGGGGGATCCGCTTTGGCGGTCTGATTCGCGCGGCAGCGGCCGGAGCCTACCTCGGCGCCGCGGTGGCCGGGCTGATTGCGGTGCTCACCGGGCAGGCGTTCGCCGCTGGTAGCCCCTGGCTGGCTGGCGCGCCTGTGCTGGCTCTGTTCGGGGCGGTCGGTGGTTGGTTTCTCGCTCGACTCACCCGCGCGCGGCTGGTGCCGAGGCTGCCTCGCCGGACTCTGGTGTTCACCGTCGGTGGATTGGTGAGCTTGCCGCTGGCGGTCGCCATCGGGCAGCTGCACCAGGTGGGCAACGTTGGAATAGCCCTCGTCATGATCGCCGGCTGCGCGGGCATCGTCAGCTATGTCACCGGCCGCTTGCGGCGCGCGTCGCAGCGGGTCGGTGGTCGGTACGTCCGCGCTGCGCAGTAATCCCATGGTCGCCGAATTCATCACCGAACCTTTGGTCGTCGACCCGGTGATCCATGCGGCCGAGATCGCCTGGTTCGAGGCGAAGATCGTGGAAGGACCTGGGGACTACTGCTCGATCTGGACATCAGCGATCGGCGACGACGGATACGGGAGATTCTCGATCACACGCGAGGGCCAGGAGCGAACCGTCAAGCCGCACCGATATGCCGTCGCCTACCGGCTCGGCGTGCCGATCGAGTTCGGTGAGGTGGTCGAGAATATCGTGTGTGACAACCCGATCTGCTGCCGCGCTCACCCGGAGCCCACCGTCGGCCATGTCTGGCCTTCCACGCAGGCAGACAATCTGCGTCGGATGGCCAGCCGGGGGCGCGGTGGAGGCCGACGCTGGTGGGTCAGGCGCTGGTCTGGTCTGTCCCGTCCGGAACGGGCGGAACGCTCACGTGCGCTGGCCGCTGCCGTCCGCGACGGTTGGGACGAGGCGCGCGTCCGCAAGGTGTTGATGACCATCGATCCGGCTCAGATCCCGTTGTTCGATTGACGTCGGCACTCCCGCCGACGGTTGTTGCTCGGCAGGTTGGCGTGGGTCGGCCGGGGCGGCGGAGTTAGCTGGTTTGCTCCCCGGACCTGTCGTAAGGCACAACCCCACCGACAGAGCCGAGGGTGGCTCCGGCCTGCACAAGAGCCCATAACCCCAGCTCACCAGTGCAGACGAGCTCAGACATTGACACTGGTGGAGTGCCGGTGGGGGTTCGTCGAGTGAGACGGCTGGGCTCTGCGGGCGTCACCAATCCGCTCAATCTGCGGAGGCGATGTTGCGGATGCTCGCGGCAACGAGGTCAGGTCGGGACAGGAACGGGTGGTGACCCGTGGGGAGTTCGACCGTGTGGGTAGCGCGGACGGCGTGTACGCGTTGCAGGGCGGGGCTGGTGCTGCGGTCGTCAGCGCAGACAAGGTAGGTGGACGGGATGTTCTGCCAGGCAGCCGCGGTCACTTCGGCGCTGAAGACAGCTGATGATTGTGCGGTCAGGCGGGCATGCGCTTCGCGGACCAGGCCAGCATCGGTGACGTCGTGCAGGAACCGGTTGTCGAAGACCGCCCGGTCGTCGACGCGCACGCTGACCGACCCGTCGGGGTGCGGTTGCACTGGCACGGGATTCGTGGTGCTGGCGAGTGCGACGACGCTGTCACCGATGTTCGGCAGGAACGAGCTGATGTAGACCAGGTGCCTGACTGCTGGGTGGTCAGCGGCCTGCGTAGCGACCATCCCGCCGTAGGAAAGGGCCACCACCACGGCCGGACCGCCCTGGTCGAGCACGGCCGTCGCAGCGGCGGCGTCGTCGGTCAACGTTGGGCCGCTGCCGGTCGGCGGGGTGCCGGTCTCGCCGCACGAGGGTAAAACCACCGCATCGCTGGTGATGCCGTGCTTGGCGAGCAAGGAAGCGGTGGGCGCCCACCACCAGGCGCCATCGCGGACGAAGGCGCCGTGAATGAACACAACTCTCATGCCGAGAACGGTAGACGTACTGGTTATTACGTGAAAAACGTACGGAAGTGGATCGGCGGCCGCAGCCCGAACGCCGGGCAGACCTGCTGGCGGCCTGCGCGGATGAGTGCTCCGTGGCGAGTTGTCGGGTCTGACATTGGCGCGGGGCACGAGCCCCCGCATGCTGATCTACCACTTCACCACTCGGGACGGCCTGGTCGCGACTGCCTAGCACGAGGCTCGGCGCCGGCAACGTCAGCTGTTCGGTGGGTTCTCGAGCCTCAGCCCGGCGTCGCGTACGCCGTGGTGCCCAGCGACGCCGGGGCCCGGATGACCGCACCGGCCGCACGCCCGTACCTGCGCCTGTTCCGTGAACTGCACGACCTACCCGCGGATCAAACCCCGTGGCGGAGTTCCGGACATTCACGTTCGTGCCGTGGGTGCCGAGGTAGTTTGGTGTCGATCCCGCGTGATGTCTGGTCCTCCAGAGCTATGGGTACAGATGTACCCTTTTTGCCGGGAAGGAGGAACCGAGGCGATGAGCAACGAGATGAGCAACGAATTGACACCCGGTGCCCGGTTGCGGATGTTCCGGGATGCGGCAGGGAAGTCCCGTCCTCAGCTTGCTGGGTTGATGGGCTGTTCGTACGCACACCGTTCCCGTCATGATCGTTTCCAGCTCTGGTAGGCCAGAAACTCTAAACAGGACACGGCGTGCGCCCTCAACGATCATGAACAGCTACCCACAGGAACGTCAGTAGCGCCACCCGTTCGCCTACGAATTGATGTTGGCCAAGTTCGACGTCCTGCAACAGCTCGACCGGCATGACGAGGTCGTCAAGCTGCACAGGTACTGGCGGCAGAACGATGCCATTGCAACTGACAACTCACCACCGTCACGCCGCAGACAGGTAACGCATACCGGCTGCGAGACTGCCGGAAATGCCAGCCAACCAGTACCCGGTTCCATGAGGTCCCTAAACTAGCAGGTTTGCGGTTCGAATTCGCTGCAAGCCAGCATCGGTCGCCAGCTCCGGTCTGGCCTCGGGGTGGGCATGGTAGTACCGCAATGCGTGGTACAGCACAGCCGGATCCATCGCAAGCGATCGGCCGCGCACCGCCACGTAAGGCAACAACTGGAATTCCTGCTGCTTGCCTACCCGGCTCGTCCGGCGTACCCGGGTGTGATCGGACGGAGACGCCTTCGCCACGACCAGCGGGCCACTGACGTCCTCGGCCGATATCGTATGCACGGCACACCACGGCGCGAAGTGCTCGAAGGTCAGGCTGCGGTGATAGATGCCTTGTGGGCTGAGCACGACACAGCCACGTGCCAGTCGCCCGCTGGCCATCTCGATCACGATCCACAGGCAATACAGCCCGGCAGCGCTCAAGACGACGACGGAGATGATGCCCGGCGGAGCGCTGAACGGAGGTATCGCCCAGCCTGCCAACCCGCTCAGCACCACGCCGGCGAGCACGGCGAGGGTCAGCAGCATCATTGTTGCGAGCCAGCGGTACAGCAAGCTGGAGTAGGCGACGAGGACACCGTCCTCGTCAGAGCCCGTGATGCGCAACGTGATCGCCTTCGGCGACATGCGCCTGCGAGTACGCAACAGCCACAGGCCCAGACTCGCCACGAAGCCGAGATAGATTCCACCGCCGAGTAAGAGAATCGCCGGTCCGGGCTGGCCGGACAGCAGCGCCCAAGCCCCGAGCCCACAGGCCAGCAGCGTGAGAACACCCAGATATCCGGCGGTCAGCATCAGCCAGAGTTTGGGTCGGGGCGCGGGCCATTCCTCGGGCCACGGCAGCAGATGCGTGTCCTTGCCCGTGCCGACCACGCCGCCGGCGGCTCGCCGGCCTGAGTGCATCATGAGGCCTCTCACGCTAGAAGACGGAATCCCATACCTTCTTGACGCCACTCCCGACCGCCTTGCCAGCATCACCAACAGCGTTTCCGACGGTCTTCACGCCGTTTTCGATGCCATCTTTGACGCCTTGCGGGAGCTGATCGTATCCCCAGTCTATAACGCCACTCGTCACCACTCCCACGGCAATTCCGACGCCGGCACCGACGACCGTGCCGATCGGACCACCGATCGCCGTTCCCATGACAGCGCCGGTGCCGGCTGCGGCAAGCGCTCCGCCGACGCCCGAGACGATCGCCTTACCAGCTGGTTTGCCCTGGGAGATGTCATAGCCGACGCCGGCCGCAGTGACACCCAGTCCGATGATGGGAAGCTTGCTGGCGATTCTTCGGCCGATGGAACCGGCCCGGCGCGTCGCCTCGTCGGCTTCCAGGAACTTCTCGTACGCCCTAGCGTTCTGGAACCGTGCCTCGGCTGAGCCGCCGGGCGACTTGAGGTATCTCTGGGCAGCCAGCTTCGACTCGTCCATAAGTCGGTTTGCCTGCTGCTTCAGGATACTGGTGTGTTTGGCGGCAAGGCCGCCGACGACGGCACCACTGACGAAGTCCGCAGCCTGCAATGGCGCCTTACCCGTGATGTCGTCCCAGGTGTTCTTACCGATGGCCTTGGCCGCGTCCACGATGCCCCGAGATCGGTCCGCTTCCTCGGCTGCTTGGTTGTATGCGCTGACTTTCAGCGCATACGCCTGCTGAGCCGCCACAGCATTGTGATACGCCGTGACCGCATCCGGGGATGCTGACCCGTCGGTAGGAAGTGCCTGCGGTGCGGTGGGCGCGGGCACTGGTTCGAAAATCTCATCCCCGTTGATCTGAAGACCTGCCGTGCCGGCGATCTCCCGAGCCCGCCCCATACCGACTTGTGCCGTCTGCAGGTCATCAGCAAACACGTCGAAGGACCGCCCGGCGCGGTCGGCGTCGACAACCAGCTCGTCGGCCTTCTTCCCACCGGTGCTCATCTTGCTCCGGAACCCTGAACCGGCCTCGCCCTGCCAGCTCCACTCCGCATTGTCCCGTGTCTTGTAAATCTGCGTCACACAATCATGAACGCCTGAGGCCAGGTTGTCCCGTAACCATCGTGCTGTCGCTCGAATGCTCTCCGGATCTCCCTCGATCTTGGTGTTGATCGGCATCGTATCCCCTTGGCCTAGCGTAGTTCCTGAAAGCTCCGACTGGCGGAGTCCTCGACCTCGAGGTAGCAATCACCACCTTGGGTTACCGCATTGCTCGCCGCCGCCACACCGACGACCAGCTCGCCCGCAGAATTCGTAAGATACCCGATGACTGCGGCGATATGGGCCGTCACGTCTCCGGCGTCAGGAGCGTCGGGTGCACTACTTCCCGCCGAATCCAGCGTGCGAGCGGCATTTCGCAGCGTGCTCGCCATGGTCTCCATGGCCGCTGGATCGGCTTGGAATCCGCTGGTCATGAGTTCGACTCAGCAAGACGCCGAAGTTCGTGGGGAATCTCGATATCGAGCAGAATCAGCTCAAAGTCCGTATTCTCCCGGATCTTCTCCAGATTCGCAGTAGGCAACACCACCCAGGGTTGTTGCTCACCGCAGCATGTGACCAATCGATCCAACGCCGAGTACACCAGCAGAGCGAGTTTCCCATCACGCGTCCGACGTAGGTCGACGCTCAGCTCCTCATCCTCTGGGTTAAGTGGAGAACACGGCACATAGACGACCGGCGGAAAGGTGATCTTGTCGGCAACTTGACTCACAGCAATCCCCTTCAGGTGCTCACGCCGATACCATCGGTGGCCGGGCCACAGGGTAGCTGATTCCGTTCAACGGCCGGCCGTGGCCGAGTACCGCAGTAAGACACGCCGTAGTGTCGCCGAGTGGCTGCAGATCCGCTGGCCCCGCCGCGTCGGTGCTCGTCGCGGTGGTGCATGGTGAAACTGCTGGCACTGGCCCCTTTACGCAGGGCAATGGTGTGATCACCCGCGCCGCGGCCCGACTCACCGTGGTTGCCAGTGAGCCGGCGACGGTCGCGGACTCTGAACGGAGGTCATGATGAGCGAGCAAGAGCAGGCAGGGTCACTGGAGGAGGAGCAGCAGCCGCGCGGCGCGGTTCGCATGATCTTCGAGTACGTCGGCGACGACGTCCGGCTGGTCTCGGCGCGGCGGGTGAACATGCACGCGCCGCCCACCGACAGGCTCGAAGGCGCCGAGGAGCACCAGGGCCTGTGGGCCGAGGTGCGCGACACCGGCGGTGCCACGCTGCATCGCCAGGTGCTGGCCGACCCGGTCCGGCGCGGCGTCGAGGTCTTCTCCGACGACCCGGCGCAGGGCATCGTCCGCGCCCCCGTGGAGCGCCCGTCCGGCCTGTTCGTCGTGCTCGTGCCCGACCTCGGCGAGGCCGACCACCTCGCCCTGTTCGGCAGCTCGCCCGGCCCGGCAGGGCTGCGTGCGGCCGCAAACGAGATTCTCCGCGTCCCGCTCGGCACGAATCTGGAGGGGGACACGCGATGACGACCGCCGACGGCAGCGTGCTCGGGGTGACCAAGATCATCGATCGGGGGCCCAATGCCACCCTGTGGAACCTGGTCTTCCTGGGGGACGGCTACCGCAGCGACCAGATGGCGCAGTACGCGGCCGACGTGCTGCGCGTCGCGAACCTGCTCTTGGGAACCGCGCCGTTCAGCTCGCGCCAGTCGGTGATCAACGTGCACCGCGTCGACGTGACCTCGACCGACAGCGGCGCCGACGACGCGGTCGCGTGCGGCGGCCCGGGGACGGCCGTGCGCACCTACTTCGACTCGGCGTTCTGCAACGCCGGTATCCGGCGGCTGCTCGTGGCCAACGACGGCACCGCGATCTCCGTGGCCGATGCGCAGGTGCCGGAGTGGAACGCGATCCTGCTGATCGTGAACTCGATGGTGTACGGCGGCTCCGGCGGCGCGGTCGCGGTCTTTTCCCTGGCGGCGGGTGCCGAGGAGATCGCCATGCACGAGTTGGGCCACTCTGCCTTCGGCCTGGCCGACGAGTACGACTGCTTCCGCTGCGACGGGCTGGAGACCGACCGGAACAACCACCCTGCGGTCGAGCCGGCGGAGCCCAACGTGACGGTCGCCTCCACCCGGACCACGATCAAGTGGCGCAGCCTGATCCGGGCCACCACCCCGGTGCCCACGACCCGCAATGCCGACTGCACCAGGCGCGACACCCAGCCCAGCCCGGTGCCCGTCGGCACGGTCGGCGCGTTCGAAGGTGCCCACTACTTCCACTGCGACGCCTACCGCCCGGAGTTCCGCTGCCGGATGCGCGACCTGGGGCAGCCGTTCTGCGCCGTGTGCCAGCGCCGCATCCGCCAGGTGCTCCCGACGAGGGTGCCCAACGTCCGCGAACTGGTCTCCACGGTGGCGATTCCGAGGATCGTCGAGGCCGGCCTCAGCCCGAGGACCACCGGCATGTCCGGCCCGGGCGCCTGGGTCTACCAGCAGTCACCCCCGGTCGGCCGGGTGGTAGCCAGTGGGAGCACGGTGACGCTCCAGCTCAGGACCGGTCCGATCCCGTAGCGGCCGCTCAAGGTCGTCGGGCAGCGTCGCTGCGACATCCGCCACGGCGTCGCCGGCTGCGTGGGTATGGTCGAGCGCGAGGAAGATTGCGTCGCGGGCGGCGAGAAGGCTCGGATTGGGTGGGGTCAGCTTGAGGGCGTCGACCACGAGCTGCAGATTGACCGCCCGCCCACCCGCGCTGGTCTTGAGGGTGTGCGGATCGGCGACGAACTCCCGACCCCGCGAGGTGAGACCGAGTGCAGGACTCACCTCCTGGGCGTGATCGAGGGCGCGTTGCACGAAATCCGTATCCCCGGCCGCTGAGTCCGTGGACACGATCCGCGCCGAGGGTAGCCGCTCGAATGGACTAGTACGACCAGTGGACCTCTCGAGATCGGGGACTGTCTCGATCACTCACTGTCGCACAGTGAACGACCAAGTGACGGGCGCATGACACGTTGGCCGGTCCTGGCCGGGCTTGGCGCGATCGGCATGCGACCGGCGGAGCACTGTTGCGGCGCCTACAAGTAATGGTATTGCTGCTCAAGGTCATCGAGCAGGAAGCCAGCGCTGCCGTTCCTCCTCGGTGGGATCACGACCGGCACGCAAGCAGTCCGGGTTGTCGCTGAACTCGGCGCGATCTGGCATTTGCTGCAGCGGAGGCGAGGCGTGGATTTGGCCGACTGCTCTTCTCGTTACCCACTCGGTGGGTCAACCATCCGGCGTCGGTAGCGGATGCCGAGTTCAGACCCGCGCAACTACACGCGGCAGTGAGCTGCGGGCTGACGACGCCGCGTACGTTGCTGACCAGCGACCCGGATCAAGCGCGCAACGCTTTTTCGGGGTGGCCATCCCGACTGACAGCTCACCACCGTCACGCCACAGTCAGGTCAAGCGCATCGGCTGCGAGACTGCCGGGATGCCTGCAGACCCGTTGGCCCCGCTGATGGACCTGCCCGGAGTTGCGGAAGCCGTCACGCGGGCCCGTGACGGGGTGACCAAGGTGCACCGGCACCCCGCTAACCGGCGTGGCTGGCCAATCACCGCGGCCGAGGCGTCGGTGCGGGCGGCCCGGGCCTCTGCCGCGCTGGACGGCGGCAGCACCATGTTGCCTCCCGACGGGTCGGTGGACGACCCGGTGCTGGCCGGCGCCCTGCGGGTGGCGCAGGCTCTGGGTGGGCTGCTGGGCACCTGGCAGCGGGCTCCGTTGCAGGCCTTGGCCCGGCTGCATGTGCTCGCCGCGGCAGACCTGTCAGCCGGTCCGCAGCTGGGCCAGCCACGCTCGTCGCCCGAGATCACCGCCCGGCTCGACGCACTGGCCCGGCTGATCGCCGGGGGGAGCCAGGTTGCCGCGCCGGTGCTCGTCGCGGTGGTGCACGGCGAACTGCTGGCACTGGCGCCCTTCACGCAGGGCAATGGCGTGGTCGCCCGCGCCGCGGCCCGGCTCACCGTGGTTGCCAGTGGGTTGGATCCCAAGGGACTGGTGGTGCCGGAAGTCGGTCATCTGCGCCGCGAGCGGGAGTATCGAGTCGCGGCGGTCGGCTTCGCGGGTGGCGGTGCTGAGGCGGTCGGCCGGTGGATCGTGCACTGCTGCACCGCGCTGGTCGCCGGGGCCCGGGAGGCCACGTCGATCGCCGAGACGGTAACCGAGGGTAGCCATTGACGGCGATCGGCTGGATGGAAGCGGGTGACGGATGGTGGCGCGAGTCTCGCGCCGCACAGGCGGCCCGTCACGCAATGAGACGGCGGTGTTGCTCGACCCTGCGC
>JBOHHF010000446.1:0-16079 GCA_050700495.1 Pseudonocardiaceae bacterium | reverse complement strand
ATGCGCCGACAGGAACCCCGCCTCCATAAACACCATTGCCGACACCCACAACGACCCAACACACACCCACAAATACGCCGCCCAGCGCAACGACATATCACGCTAAGTAATCATGACGTGGCCCTGGCCGTTCCCCCACCGCAATCAGGCGCCGGGCGAAGTTCTGCTGTTCGGCAGCACTGGCAGTACCGTCCATAATGCACATGGCCAACGGTGCCACAGCAGTGTTGAGCTGAGCCAGTTCGGCGAGTAGCTCCCGATCTTCTCGGATCACAGAGCCTCACCCTCATCAGCGCGATGTGCCAGCTGGGCACTCCCGAAAGCCGCCGCCAGCTCCCGTTGCAGTCCTACGGCATCCTTCGCAACCACAAAGGCCGTCGGTTCCCCCCGCGGGTAAGCCATCAGCAGATAGCTCCCGTCAGTCATGACCGTTACCAGCCACGATCTCCGGGCAAGGCACCGCTGACCGGATGCTGTCCTCAATGCCGCGCTGCTGTGAACCATCGACGCCGTTACGGTGAAGATGATCGTTGCGCCTTGGTTTGGCTGGATGCCCTTGTGTTCCACGTGCTCTCAGCCCGTCTGTGTGATGTTCTTCTGTGGACGGCACCCAGGACCGGGGACGCGGACCGGTGAAGGGGGCAGTCCCGCAGGAGGGACACACCAGCCCAGCGTTCAACCCGGCCCTGGGGGCCATGGTCACGACTCAAGACGGTTATCCCCAGTGGGGCTACAGCATCGGTGAGGCAGCCAGCGCCCTCTGGCGCATCCGTGACGCGGCGGGGCTGAGTTGGGCGGATCACCGGCGAGCGGGCACCGCTGCGTGCTGCCAGCAGGCCGCTACGCTGGATCTTTCTTCCGGGAGGAGTTGTACCGCTGTGCCAGCGAAACGCCGCGCATTAGCTGAGCGCCGCAGAGTGATTGGCTATACGCAGGAACAGCTCGCCGAGCTGCTCGACGTTGAGCGTTCGACGGTGGTGCGCTGGGAAGCAGTGAGACGACACCGCAGCCGTGGTGCCGGCCGAAGCTAGCCGAGGCCCTGACCGTGTCGGTTGACGAGCTGGACACCATGCTCGCCGCAGGACAGATGGAGGGCGTGGCCGGTCAGCTGCGTGATATGGGTGCGGCTGACGAGCTGTCCGACGGTCGTGAGCACGATCCCGTGCTTACGACACCATGGAACCACCGGGGTACCGTCGACGCAGTCGTCATATTGAGCGGTGGTGGTGGGGTGAAGCGCCGAGCGTTCCTGTCAGTGACAGGAACGGCCTTGACTGCTCCGGCACATCAGTGGTTGGTGCACGAGCCGGAGCCACTCGTGTCCGGGTTGTCCGGGCGTCGTATCTCGACCGACATGGTGCGCCAGCTCACGGCCATGATTGCCGAGCTACGGAAGATGGACGACATTGCCGGTGGCGGCGGTGTGCTTTCTCTAGCTCAGCACGAGTTCAGCTGGGTTGCCGGGTTGCTCGACCAAGCCGTGTATGACGAGCGCACCGGGCGGATGCTGTTCGTCGCGCTCGCCGAACTAGGACAGCTGTGCGGCTGGGCCGCGTACGATGACGGGCACCACGCGCTGGCACAGCGTTGCTATGTCGCAGCCCTGCGCGCGACTCACAGCGCCGACGACCGGCCGTTGGATGCCCACGTCTTGAGTTGCATGGCCGAACAGGCCGCCCGTCAGGGGCAGCCCGCCCAGGCCGTAACGCTGATCGAAACAGCTCTTGCCGGTATGCGGGGCCAACAGATCCCGAGCTTGCTGGCAGAACTGTACGGTCGCCAAGCGTATGCCTTAGCGATAGTGGGTGACGTGCCAGGTTGCGTCGCTGTGGTTTCCAAATTGAACACGCAGATCGAGCGACTGACGCCAGATGCCGGGCCGTCCTGGCTGTATTGGGTGAACCCGGCGAACATGACCTGCGAGGTCGGAAACTCCCTACGGCAGCTGGGGCACACGGAGCAGGCTGCGGTGGTGCTCAAGAATGGCATCGCCATGTACGACGACTCACTTCCCGTTGGTGGTCAGGCCGGTTATCTCATCGCCTTGGCTGACGTTCGGGCTCGGCCGGGGAAACAGCGCGACCTGGACGTCGCGGCCAGCCACGGTATGGAAGCAATCCAGCTGATCGAGAGCCTGGACTCCCCGCGCCTTGCTGACCTGATCCGCAATCTCTATCACCAGATGACGCCGCACGCCAAGCTGCCAGCTGTCGGAGACTTCTTGGAACGAGCGCGAGGGTTGGTGACGGTGTAATCGAAGGTGGCGGCATCAAGTAGGTCAGCGAAGATCAACCTTCGCTCGCCTCTTCGCCATGGTGCTCCACTTGCTGGGGACAAATAAGATCAGCGATGACACCGGAGCCGGAGAAGCGGTCCAGGTACCAGCTGGGACTCCGTGGCCTCGGCGGGGATGACTTGCGACGTGCTGGTGGACGCCCTCGCGACCGCCCTCACGAAGTCGACGGGCCTCGGCTGACGCCGGGTCCGACCTGACCGGCTGTGCACCATCGCGCGTCGAGGTCCACCGGTGGTGGCCACTCCACCTGCTCCCAGACGGCTGTGTCGCGATTAAGCGGAGGTTGGGCTAGCACGCCGCCCTGACACTGTGCGCACCGCTCGCATCCAGGTACTCCATCTATCCACACCCCTCTCTTTGTCCACAGCCGGTGCGGCGGGTTGTGGCCTGCGCCGCTGGAGCCCGGCAGTCTCAGCTCTCAGATCGTCGAGGAACGGGGAGGCTGGGATGGAGACGACGGCGCAGGCTGCGGATCGCCGTAGCGACGAGTTGGGTAGGCGGGGCGAGGATCTGGCGGCGGATTACCTGGCCGGCGCCGGGCTCGTGGTGCTCTCGCGCAACTGGCGTTGCCGGGATGGCGAGGTCGATCTCATTGCCACTGACGGCGAGCGCCTCGTCGTGTGTGAGGTCAAGACCCGGTCGGGGACGGGGTACGGGGAACCGGCCGAGGGTGTGACGCCGGCGAAAGCAGCCCGGATCAGGCGGGTCACCGCGGCGTGGCTGCGGGCTTACCGGGTCGGTTGGTGTGAGATCCGCTTCGACATCGTCGCGGTGCTGTGCCCGCAGGACGGGCCGGTCACCGTGGAGCACCTCCAGGGTGCGTTCTGATGTCGCTGGCCAGCGCCTGGGCAGTGGCGCTGCATGGGGTCGACGGGGTGCTGGTGGAGATCGAGGCCCATATCGGTCCAGGCCTACCGGGGCTGCAAATGGTCGGTCTGCCTGATACCGCACTGTCCGAGGCGCGGGACCGGGTGCGGGCCGCGGTGCTCAATTCGGGCCAGCGGTGGCCACCCCGCCGGATGACCCTCGCGCTGTCGCCGGCCACCTTGCCCAAGGTCGGGAGCAGCTACGACCTCGCCCTGGCGTGCGCGCTGCTGGCCGCCGACCGCCGGATCCCGGCCGAGCGGCTGCGCGGACTGGTGCTGATCGGGGAGCTGGCCC
Organism: Pseudonocardiaceae bacterium; assembly: GCA_050700495.1. Lineage (GTDB taxonomy): Bacteria > Actinomycetota > Actinomycetes > Mycobacteriales > Pseudonocardiaceae. The sequence continues at coordinate 12,622 of JBOHHF010000446.1, read as the reverse complement.
TGGATGGCCGGTTGCGTCCGGTACGCGGGGTGCTGCCGGCCGTCCTTGCCGCCCGCCAGGTAGGCATCGGCCAGGTGGTGGTGCCGACCGCCTCGCTGGCCGAGGCGTCACTGGTCGACGGGGTGCGCGTGCACGGTGCGACCTGCTTGAAGGAAGTGCTCAACTGGTTGCGAGATCCCGCGGCCGGGCTGGCGTGCCCCGGCCCGCTGCGCCCGGCACCGCCGGCGGCGATGCCCGACCTCGGCGACGTGCTGGAACAGGGCGACGCCCGCTGGGCAGTGGAGGTCGCTGCCGCCGGCGGCCACCATCTGCTGTTGACCGGACCGCCGGGGACGGGCAAGACCATGTTGGCCCAGCGGATGGTCGGGCTGCTACCCGCACTCACCGACCAGGAGGCGCTCGAGGTGACCGCGGTGCACTCGGTGGCCGGCCTGCTCGCCCCGGAGACCCCGCTGATCACGCTGCCCCCGTTCGTCGCACCGCATCACACCAGCTCGGTGGCTGCACTGGTCGGGGGTGGTTCGGGACTGGCCAAGCCCGGCGCGGTGAGCCGAGCACACCGTGGGGTGCTGTTCCTCGACGAGGTCGCCGAGTTCGGGCCACGGTCGCTGGAGGCGCTGCGCACTCCACTGGAGGATGGCGAGGTCCGGTTGGCCCGCCGAGACGGGGTGGTGAGATACCCGGCGCGGTGCCTGCTCGTGCTCGCCGCCAATCCGTGCCCCTGCGCTCCACCTGACGAGCGGGACTGCACTTGTGTTCCGTCGGCCCGCAGGCGGTACCTGGGTCGGCTGTCCGGGCCGCTGCTGGACCGGGTGGATCTGCGAGTGCTGATGCGACCGGTGAAGGACATGGGTGATCAGGCCGATGCAGAGCCGGAGAGCACCGCGGTGGTGCGCGAACGGGTGCTGCGGGCCCGCGCTGCCGCCCGGGCGCGGTGGGCGGGCACCGGTTGGAACAGCAACGCCGAAGTGCCCGGTCCGGTGTTGCGCCGGCGGTTCCGGTTGCCGCGGGCGGTGACCGAGCCGATCGCGGCAGCGCTGCATCGGGGCTTGGTGACCGCCAGGGGAGCGGATCGCACATTGCGGCTGGCGTGGACCGTGGCCGACCTGGCCGGACGGGACCGCCCGCTGGTTGAGGATGTGAGCGTCGCGATGGGGTTGCGGGACCGGAGGGCGGCATGACGCCGGGGCAGCGGGAATTGCGGCGAGCCAGGGCGTACCTCAACCGGGTCGCCGAGCCCCCCGCTCCGGCGCTGTCTGAGCTGATCACCGAGGTGGGCCCGGTGTGGGCCGCCCGGTCGGTGCGGGCGGGGCAGGTAACCCACCGGGTGGCCGCCGAGACCGGTGCCCGCTGGGCGGACGATCGGGCCGAGGTCGACCTTTCCGCGATGGCCGCGCTCGGCGGCCGGCTGGTGATTCCGGAGGACGCGGAGTGGCCCGCTGAGACGTTCACCTGTTTCGCCACGCCCCCTGCTCAGGCCGACGAGCGCTGGCGCGCCCCGGTGGCGCTGTGGGTGCGGGGAGCCGGACGCCTCGATGAGCTCGGCGAGCGGGCGGTGGCGGTGGTCGGAGCCCGAGCCGCGACCGGATACGGGGAGCACGTCGCCGCCGAATTCGGCTATGAACTTGCCGAGGACGGCTTTGCGGTGGTCTCCGGCGCCGCGTTCGGTATTGACGGTGCCGCACATCGCGGCGCGCTGGCAGCCGAGGGTCGCACTGTTGCGGTGCAGGCGTGCGGGCTGGATCAGGCCTACCCGGCGGGCCATCAAGGACTGCTGGATCGGATCGCTCAGAGTGGCTCGGTGATCAGTGAGTACCCACCGGGTACCCGGCCTGCGCGACACCGCTTCCTCGTCCGCAACCGCCTGATCGCCGCATTGACGGCTGGCACCGTCGTGGTCGAGGCAGGGGTGCGCAGCGGCGCCCGGCGCACCGCGGCCGCCGCGGCCGCGCTGGGACGAGTGGTGATGGCGGTACCGGGTCCGATCACGTCGGCGTTGTCGGTCGGCTGCCACCTGCTGGTACGCGAGGAGCAGGCGGTGTTGGTCACCCGGGTAGCAGAGGTGGTGGAGGCGGTGGGACGGATCGGAACGGATCTTGCGCCGCCGCTCATCACCCCGCGTCAGCGCACCGACGGGCTGAGCCCGGAGCTGCTGGCGGTGTACGAAGCACTGCCCGCGCAGGCTCCCCGGCACCCCGAACAGCTGGTCCACGACTCCGGGGTGCCGCTGCATAGGGTGCGGTCCGCACTGCCGTTGCTGGAACTGCAGGGGTTGGTGGGGTGCGGAGCGAGCGGCTGGTACCGGGTGTCTGCGAATTCCAGGCGTGGCGGTGCTTGACCTGAAGCCGTCGGAAGCGCAGCGTCCTGCGGGTGAGCGAGGACCTGCCGGCACCCGACTCGCTACCGGATGACCTGGCGGCGTGTCGGGAACGGTTCGTGGCCCATCTGCGGTCCGTGCGTGGGCTGTCACCGCACACCGTGCGGGCCTACCGCGGCGACGTCACCGCTCTGCTGCACTACCTGGTGGGTTCGGGCCACGACGATCTCACCGCGCTAGACCTGACGCTGCTGCGTGGCTGGTTAGGGGCGCAGCACCGCAGCGGTCACCGGCGTAACACGCTGGCGCGGCGGGGGGCGGTGGCCCGCGCCTTCACCGCCTGGGCCACCCGGGCGGGCCTGCTGGGCAGCGACCCGGGGCTGCGGCTGGTCGCACCGCGGCCGCATCGAGTACTGCCCGCGGTGCTGCACCCGGAACAGGCGGCCGCGGCACTCCACGCGGCGCAACGGGGTGCCGCCGAGGCTGATCCGGTTGCCGTGCGTGATCACGCGGTGGTGGAATTGTTATACGCGACCGGGATACGTGTCGCCGAGCTCTGCGGGCTTGATCTCGGCGACCTCGATGAGCAGCGGCGCCTGATCCGGGTGCTTGGCAAGGGCTCGAAGGAACGCGCAGTGCCGTATGGGTTGCCCGCCGAACGCGCCCTGCTGCGCTGGATCGACCAGGGTCGGCCGGCTCTCGTACAGCCCCATTCAGCCGCGGCGCTGTTCCTCGGAGCGCGTGGTGGACGGGTCGATCAGCGGATCATTCGAGCTGTCGTGCACGGTGTGCTCGGCGCGGTGGCGGGTCTCCCGGATATGGGCCCGCACGGGTTGCGGCACAGCGCCGCGACTCATCTGCTGGAGGGGGGCGCGCACCTTCGCGCCGTTCAGGAGCTGCTCGGTCACGCTACGCTCGCCACCACGCAGCTCTACACGCACGTCACTGTCGAGAGGCTGAAGGCGATCCATGACCGGAGCCACCCTCGTTCCTGAGCATGCTGGGGGTCGCGACCGCATCCTGACTGCCGTTTCCCCGGCCGCTCCTGGATCCCTCAGCGGGGACGCCAGGGCCGCGCAGGTGGAAGCTGGCATCGTCGCGTTGTGGCAGGCCTACGGCAACGAGCGGGACGCCACGCTGCGCGATCGGTTGGTCCTGCACTACGCGCCGCTGGTGAAGTACGTCGCCGGTCGGGTGGGAACCGGACTACCTACCCACGTTGACATCGCCGACCTCGTGCAGTCGGGTATCTTCGGCCTGTGGGACGCCATTGACCGGTATGAGCCCGAGCGTGGTTTAAAGTTCGAAACTTACGCGATGCAGCGTATTCGGGGAGCGATCCTGGACGAATTGCGCGCTCAGGATTGGGTACCCCGGTCGGTGCGCACCCGGGCTCGAGATGTCGAGCGTGCGCTGGATCGTCTAGAAGGTCGATTGCAGCGTTCCCCCAGCGATGCCGAGATAGCTGCGGAGCTCGGCATCACCGTTGCCGAACTGCGAGAGCTCTACGCTCAGCTGCAGTTGACCAGCGTGGTTGCACTGGACGAACTCATCGCCGTGGGCCGCGGCGGCACCTCGCTCGCGGAGACGTTGCCTGACGACAAAACCGACGACCCGGGTGCTGTACTCGATTCGGCTGAGAGCCGGCGCCTACTCGCGGAGGCGATTTCGCAGCTCACGGATCGGGACCGGGTGGTGGTCTCGCTGTACTACTTCGAGAACCTCACCCTCGCCGAGATCGGTCGGGTCATCGGGGTCACCGAGTCTCGGGTATGCCAGCTGCACACCAGAGCGGTGCTCCGGTTACGGAGCAAGATGATCGACGCTTGTGCCGGCTGAAACCCCGGGCCCGCCATCGATGGGCAGCAAACGTACCCGTGCAGCCACAACCAGGCGCAGCGGATCCAGGTACTGCCTGTCGTGCCCGGCAATGCGGAGAACGCCCCAGTGCAGGCAGGCAGTAACGGCACAGCCGGGGTGGCCGAGCTGCACGGTGCCGAGCTGCTCACCCTTGGCCACCCGATCTCCGGCGGTGACGATGGGCGACACCGGCTCATACGTCGTGCGTAGCCCGTCTGGGTGGTCGACCGATACGACACCGCGGCCGGCTACTGCTCCCGCGAACACCACCGTGCCGCCGCCGGCGGCGAACACCGGCGCGCCGCCCACGGCGGCTAGGTCGACACCGCGGTGCCCCGGTCCAAAAGGGAATTCCGGCGCCTGGAAGGGTCGAACCACGACCGGGGAGCCGGGCAGCGGCCAGCCGAACGTGCCCCTGCGCGGCTGGGGCTGGTCACCGGCGTCGTCCAGCCCAGGCCGTACCGCCAAGCCAGTCGGGGCCACCATCCCACCGGACAGCCCACCGGACAGCACCGTGACGAGCATGGCGCAGATCAGAAGTCGAGACACGCCGGACAGCGTCCCGGTCCCGGCCCCGGCTGCCCAGCAATAGGGCCAACGGCTGTGGATGGGCGGGGCAGTGTGGACAGCTGCGGACGGCAGCCCCACCTCGGCTGGGGTCGGGCGTGGGCACGCCGTACACTCCAAGAGCGGCCCGAGTACGGGTCGACTTCGCGCGCCAGCGTTTACCCCTACCGGGGCACGGTTTTATCCGAGTCTGGTGGGGCTCGGCGTCCGGCGGTCTTCGTTGCGATCGGTGATCGCACGGAGTCCGGTCGCCGGCCTGGCGCCAGGGCGGCGGTCCGACCCGGCCCGCCGCGACAACCGCCCAGAGCGTACCGGCAGAGGCCGATGCGCCCGACACATCGAGGTGTGCACCGGCCATGGCCGTCGTCACCATGAAACAGTTGCTCGACTCCGGCGTGCACTTCGGGCACCAGACTCGCCGCTGGAATCCGAAGATGAAGCGTTACATCTTCACCGAGCGCAACGGAATCTACATCATTGACTTGCAGCAGACGCTGACCTACATCGACCGGGCCTACGAGTTCATCAAGCAAACCGTGGCCCACGGCGGTTCGATCCTGTTCATCGGCACGAAGAAGCAGGCCCAAGAAGCGATCTCGCTCCACGCGCAGCGGGTGGGCATGCCCTTTGTGAATCACCGCTGGCTGGGCGGCATGCTCACGAACTTCTCCACCGTGCATAAGCGTCTGCAGCGCCTCAAGGAACTTGAGTCCATGGAGCAGACCGGCGGTTTCACCGGGCTGACCAAGAAAGAGATCCTGATGCGCACCCGGGAAAAGGACAAGCTGGAGAAGACCCTGGGCGGCATCCGCGACATGCAGCGCGTTCCCAGTGCGGTGTGGATTGTGGACACAAAAAAGGAACAGATTGCCGTAGGGGAGGCCCGCAAGCTGGGCATCCCGGTCGTGGCCATTTTGGACACTAACTGCGACCCCGACGAGGTCGACTATCCGATCCCGGGCAACGACGACGCGATCCGCTCCGCGGCGCTGCTCACCCGGGTGGTTGCCGATGCCACCGCCGCCGGGTTGATGTCGCGGGCCGGACGCTCCAGCGGAGCCGACGGCTCTGACAAGCCCGATGCCGGTGTAGGTGCCGGCGAGCCGCTGGCTGAATGGGAGCAGGAGCTACTGGTCTCCGGGAGCCCGGGCGATCGCGAGGCCGCACCGCAGCAGGCCGAACCGGCGGTTGCGAACAACGGCGTATCACATACCTGAGCCTGCACCTCGCGATCCACAAGAACGAGACAAAGAACGACAGGACGGAAAGTCACGATGGCGAACTACTCCGCCGCCGATGTCAAGCGAATCCGGGACCTGACCGGTGCTGGAATGATGGATTGTAAGAAAGCCCTGGAAGAGTCCGGCGGCGACTTTGACCAAGCGGTCGAGCTCCTGCGCATCAAAGGTGCCAAGGACGTCGGCAAGCGGGCTGAGCGCACCACCGCGAACGGCCTGGTGGCCGCCGAGGGTGGCGTGATGATCGAGCTCAACTGCGAGACTGATTTCGTGGCCAAGGGCACCGACTTTCAGGAGCTCGCCGGCAAGATCGTCGCCGGGGCAATCCAGACCCGGCCGGCCGACGCCGAAGCGCTTGCCCAGGCCGAGTTGAACGGCGGCACGGTGGCCGACGCGGTGCAAGCTGTCTCGGCCAAGATCGGCGAGAAGCTTCAGCTGCGCCGGGTGGTGTCCTTCGATGGTGAGGTGGCCACCTACCTGCACCGCCGCGCCTCGGACCTGCCTCCCGCGGTGGGCGTGCTGGTCGAGTACGACGGTGGCTCGGCCGAGACGGCGCGGGCCGTGGCGATGCAGGTGGCGGCGATGAAACCGCGCTACGTCACCCGGGAGGACGTGCCTGAGGACGTGCTGACCAGCGAGCGGCGCATCGCTGAGGAGACCGCCCGTCAGGAGGGCAAGCCTGAGCAAGCCTTGCCGAGGATCATCGAAGGCCGCCTCAACGGCTTCTTCAAGGACACCGTGCTGCTGGAGCAGTCGTCCGTGCAGGATTCCAAGAAGACCGTCAAGGCCGTTCTGGACGATGCCGGGGTGACGGTGCGACGGTTCGCGCGCTTCGAGGTCGGCCAGGCCTGATCCAGGATGAACGCCGACCGGTTGGTGGGTCCCGCGTACCGCAGAGTGATGCTCAAGCTGGGTGGTGAGATGTTCGGCGGCGGCGGCGTCGGGGTGGACCCGGACGTGGTGAAGGCCGTTGCGCGGCAGATCGCCGACGTGGTCGCCACCGGAGTGCAGATGGCCGTGGTGATCGGGGGCGGGAACTTCTTCCGCGGCGAAGAACTGCAGCAGGGCGGTATGGAACGCTCCCGGGCCGATTACATGGGAATGCTCGGCACCGTGATGAACTGCCTGGCCCTGCAGGACTTCCTGGAACGGGAGCACAAGCTCGACACCCGGGTGCAGACCGCGATCACCATGGGTCAGGTCGCCGAGCCCTATATCCCGCGGCGGGCCATCCGACACCTCGAGAAGGGTCGTGTGGTGATCTTCGGAGCCGGGGTTGGAATGCCCTACTTCTCCACCGACACGACCGGAGCTCAGCGGGCGCTGGAGATCGGTTGTGAGGTCCTGCTGATGGGCAAAGCGGTCAACGGGGTGTACACCGACGATCCCAAGACCGATCCGTCGGCCACGATGTTCCGCCACATCACTCATCGTGAGGTACTCGAACGGGGACTCAAGGTAGCCGACGCCACTGCCTTCAGCCTGTGTATGGACAACAAACTGCCCATCATCGTGTTCAATCTGCTCACCGAGGGCAACATTGCGCGTGCGGTGCGGGGTGAACCGATAGGGACGCTGGTCAGCTCCCCGGCGTGAGGCCGGTGGGTCGTGCAGTGCGCACAGGGGAGATACTGGGACAGGCCATGCCGCCCAGGCGGGCGCCGGGTGCCGGACAAGGAGCAGCCGTGATCGACGACACCCTCCTCGACGCCGAGGAGAAGATGGACAAGGCCGTGTCGGTTGCCAAGGAGGAGCTCGCCACGGTGCGTACCGGCCGAGCCAGCCCGGCGATGTTCTCCAAGATTGTGGTGGACTACTACGGCGCTGCCACTCCCCTGATCCAGCTGGCCAGCGTGAGTGTGCCCGAGGCCAGGATGGCTGTGATCAAGCCTTACGATCCCAGCCAACTGCGCCCCATGGAGAAGGCGATCCGGGACTCCGACCTCGGCGTCAACCCCACCAACGACGGTGTGATCATCCGCGTGCTCATCCCGCAGCTGTCCCAGGAACGCCGTCGGGATCTGGTCAAGGTGGCGCACGCCAAGGGGGAGGACGCCAAGGTGTCCATCCGCAACATCCGTCGCAAGGCCAAAGAGGAGCTCGGTCGCATCAATCGTCAAGGTGAGGCCGGGGAGGACGAGGTGAACCGGGCCGAGAAAGAGCTCGAGACCACCACCCACCGATACGTGGGGCAGGTCGACGAGCTCGTCAAGCACAAGGAGTCCGAGCTGCTCGAGGTTTGAGTGTCCGCCACCGGACTGCCCCAGCATCCCCCTGCCGCTGTGCACCCGGCCGACAGCCCCCCCGCCACCCGGGCGGGTCGGAACCTGTGGGCTGCGATCATCGTCGGTTTGCTGCTCGGGACTGGGATCTTGGTTGCCTTGTTCACCGTGCGCCAGGTGTTCATCGGGATCGTGGCAGTCTCGGTGGCGCTATCCAGCTGGGAGATCGCCGCGATATTGCGCCGCGCCGGTAGCCGGGTGGCGCTTCCGCCGGTGCTGCTCGGCGGGCAGGCGATGGTGTGGTTGTCCTGGCCTTTCGGTCGGGACGGGTTACTGGTCGCGTTCATGATCACTGTCCTGGTCTGCCTGGCGTGGCGCTTCTCCACGGGCGCGGCAGGTTACGTCCGGAATGTCAGCGCATCGGTGTTCACCGCCGCCTACGTGCCCGGATTCGCCGCCTTCGCAACCCTGCTGGTGGTTCCTGCCGACGGCGCCGCGCGGGTGCTGTGCCTGATGCTCGCGGCGGTGGCTTCGGACATCGGGGGGTACGCCGCGGGCGCGCTGGGTGGGCGGCACCCGATGGCGCCGTCGATCAGCCCGAAGAAATCCTGGGAGGGCTTCGTCGGATCGCTGGTGGCCGGGACCGCCGCCGGTGCCCTGACGCTGACTTACCTGCTCGACGGGCAGCCGTGGCAAGGAGTGCTGTTCGGGGCGGCGATCGTGATCACGGCTACTGGCGGGGATCTGATCGAATCCCTGATCAAGCGTGATCTCGGCGTCAAGGATATGGGTAGCTTGCTGCCCGGCCACGGTGGAGTGATGGACCGGCTCGACTCGCTGCTGCCGTCGGCGGTCGTTGCCTGGCTGCTACTGAGCCTGTTCGTTCCGGCCGGCGGCTGATTTCGAAGTACCTGGGCCGGAGCACCTGGATCAGTCGTCGTATGGGTCTGCGTCGGCGACGATGGTCCCCGCCGATTCGAGCCGCGCGGTTGGGTCGATCAGTGCGAAGGCGGCCCCAGACGGGTCGGCGACCAGCGCAATCCGGCCCAACTCGCTGTTATACGGGTAGATATTCACCCGACCGCCCAGCTCGAGGACTCGATTGACCGCAGCATCGGTGCCGGCCTGCGGATCCACCACGAAATGCAGCATCCAGTGCGCAGCGATGTCGGGTGACCAGTTCTGGCCCATCTGTATCCTGCCTAGCAGCATCTGCTCACCACGTGACCAGGTGGTGTAGTCCACTTCTACGCCGTCACCGACCTGCTGCTGGCGATAGCCGAACAAGTTCGCGAAGAACTCGTCGGCCTGCTTGCCGTCCCGAGTGTTCAACTCGGCCCAGAACAGTGCCCCGGTGTCGGTGGTGTGGAACGTCCATGGTCTCCCGGGCTGCCAGAACCCGATCACACCGCCGGTCGGGTCGGCTCCGATGAGCATGCTGCCCTGCCCGGGGATATCCACCGGTCCATAGAGCACCCGGCCACCCCACTGGTCGAACACCTCAGCGGTGTGCGCGATGTTGGCGCTGGCCAGGTACAACGTCCAGGTCGCCGGTTGCCCTGCCGGCACCGGTACTCCCGCCAGGCCGGCCACCAGCCGACCGTCGCGCAGCGCGTTGGTGTAGTGCCCGCGGTTCGGGTCCGGGTCGATCTGGTAGATCCAGCCGAACAGCCCGGCATAGAAGTCCCGGCTGCGGGCCGGATCGGTCGTCGACACATCAATCCAACAGACCGAGCCGGGGATGAACGACGTGTCCTCGACCACATCGGGACACTATCGTAGGGACACCGTCCGCTTACGGTCTGCCTGGCTACGGGCACACTGGATCGGTGTTCAACCGCGGCGTGCTGCCCAGCCCCAACATCTGGAACTGGCCCGAGGTCTACGAGCGAGAGAACCGGGCGATCGACGCCGACGGGTCGCTGTGGGCAGCGTTGGCTGGCCGGGTCGACTGGTCCGACGCGGACGTCGTCGACATCGGCTGCGGAGACGGTTTCCACCTGCCTCGATTCGCCGAGCGGGCCCGCAGCGTGGTCGGGGTGGAGCCGCATTCCCCGCTGGTGGACCGCGCCCACAGACGGATCCGCGACTTGCCCAACGTCGCGGTGCTGCTCGCTGGCGCCCAACGGCTGCCGCTGGCCGACTCCAGCGCAGATCTGGTGCATGCCCGCATCGCCTACTTCTTCGGCCCTGGGTGTGAACCCGGCCTGGCGCAGGCCCGACGGGTACTACGCCCCGGTGGGACTCTGGCCGTCATCGACCTGGACGGTACGCACGCTCCCTACGGCGAGTGGTTGTGTGCGGCGGCTCCCCGCTACCGTCCAGCGGTGGTCGAGGCGTTCTTCGCCGCCCAGGGCTTCGATTGCCGCCGCGTGGATACCGTGTGGCGGTTCACCGATCGCGCTGACCTGGAGCGCGCGCTGCGCATCGAGTTCACCCCGCAGGTGGCCGCGCGGGCGATCACGCAGACCCCTGGCCTGACCATCCCGGTGCGCTACCGCCTGCACCTGCGCCGCGAGCCCCGCATGGGACACTTCACCCTGACATGACTGCGCTCCCGCTGGTGTTCGAGGCTCCGCGCCGGGGCCAGCCGCCGCGCCATCTCGCTGATCTTGACCGTGACCAGCGGTGCGCCGTAGTGCATGCGTTGGGCGAGCCGGCATTCCGCGCCGACCAGCTCGCCCGGCAGTACTTCGTCCGGCTGACCACTGATCCGGCTGAGATGACAGACCTGCCAGTAGCGGGTCGGGACCGGCTCGTTGCCGCGTTGCTCCCGGAACTGGCTACTCCACTGCGGCAGGTGTCCTGCGACGGCGACACCACCCGGAAGACGCTGTGGCGGGCGGCTGACGGCGTGCTCACCGAGAGCGTGCTGATGCGTTATCCGGACCGTGCCACGGTGTGTGTCTCCAGCCAGGCCGGCTGCGGGATGGCTTGCCCGTTCTGCGCCACCGGGCAGGGCGGGCTGACCCGTAACCTGTCCACTGCCGAGATCGTCGACCAGGTGCGCGCCGCGGCGGCCGCGATGCGCGACGGTGAGCTGGCTGGTGGACCCGGCCGGCTGTCCAACGTCGTGTTCATGGGTATGGGCGAACCGCTGGCCAACTACCAGCGGGTGGTCACCGCCGTCCGCCGGATCACCGACCCCGCGCCGGACGGGTTGGGCCTGTCCCAGCGATCGGTGACGGTGTCCACCGTGGGTCTGGTGCCGGCGATGCACCGGCTGGCCAACGAAGGCTTGCAGGTCACGCTCGCGGTGTCGTTGCACACCCCGGACGACGAGTTGCGTGACACCCTCGTCCCGGTGAACAGCCGCTGGAAGGTGGCTGAGGTACTCGACGCGGCGCGACACTATGCGGATACCACCGGGCGCCGGGTGTCCATCGAGTACGCCCTGATCCGGGACGTCAACGATCAGCCATGGCGGGCTGACCTGCTGGGCCGGCTGTTGCGAGAACGCCTCGGATCCCTGGTGCACGTCAATCTCATCCCGCTAAACCCCACCCCGGGCACCGCATGGGACGCCAGCCCGCGGCCCGTACAGGAAGAGTTCGTGGCCCGGGTACGCGCCGCCGGCGTGCCCTGCACCGTCCGGGACACCCGGGGCCGCGAGATTGCCGCCGCCTGCGGCCAACTCGCCGCATCCCCGCATTCAGCGGGCTGAGCGTGGGTATCAGGGTGCCAATAACCCCGCTCAGCCCGCTGAATGCGATCGTGGCCGATGCTGACAGCGGCCCGACAGGGAGCCAGCCGCCGACATTATGTGGCACGGACGGACAAGAACCGAAATCTGGACTCGGCGCGCGACAGGCTAGCCTGGCCCCCTACCTGCCGTGATTGAGGTGCAATGGCGACGACGAAGCCAGACGTCAAGTATGTCCAGATCGAACAGGTGCGGTTCTGGGCGGATGCCCGGGGAGAGATCCACATCAAGTCGGATGACCCAGACGCTGGGGCCGACTTCCACACCACCCTGTCCAACAAGGAAACGTCGAAGCGCTACCACCCGACCTTCTACGCCAAGCTCGCTCGGCTCCTGACCCAGCACGGCAAGACCGTCCCCGGCTGGGCCGACGACCGCGCGAGTGAGGCGTAACCTCGGCGCCCACGGACAGTGCCGCTTGCCGACCCGCCGCCGGCCACTATCGACCTGCGGCTTAGCCGCGCGCGGGAAGCTGCGTACTCGAGACCCCATTGATCACGCAGAGCGCGAGCCACCGCATTCAGCCATGACGGGACGGATTCACGCCGCGTCGACGGTCGTTGCGTTGACCGTCGACGGGTTCGGGATCGCCTAATGGGTTTGTACCGGCCGGTTGCTGATGCGGCAGGGTGGTACGCCTCAGCCGCCGGTGGGTGAGCTCTCCTGCCGCCAGAGCCGATGTGAGCTCTAGGGTTAGATCGGGCCCCTGCTGGTT
>JBOHHF010000445.1:0-17307 GCA_050700495.1 Pseudonocardiaceae bacterium | reverse complement strand
TCCCAGGAGTACTCGGGCCACTCCGAGGGGCACCGACAACAGGGCGGCGAGCTCCGCGACCGAGTGCGGGGTGGCGCAGAGCCGGAGAATCGTGCGGTACTCCGGACGCGCTGGAGGGTCGGGTGGGCGACCGGTTGCCGAGACCAGGGTCTCGACCGCAAGGTCGACGCGCGACGCCGTCCGCCCCCCGGTCCAGAAGTAAGGCCGCACCAAGTCGTAGGTCTCCTTCGACCTGTTCCAGTCGGCTTCGTCGGCGGCGTCATCGAATCCGTCGGGGTCGGGGTCGGGCGCCGGCGGTGCGGTCTCCGGCTGCGGAACGCCCGCTCGTCCGGCCGGCTGCGGACCGGGTGGACGCTGCGCGCCGGTGGCCTCCACTGCCGGCTGCTCGTGGTCGTGGGCCTGCTGCTCTTGTTCCAGTTGCTCCTGCTTCTGCCGCCAACGGCTCAGGAGAGAGGGGAACCGCGCGCCGGTTTGGCCGACGACCTGATCTCCGCGTTGCTGTTGGGTCGCAACGGCATCATCCTCCTCCGGCGGCTCGACCGGGGCCCGGCTACGACGCCCCGCCGCGCCGCCGAACCGGGCGCCGGTCTGGCCGACCACCGGACCGTCGGTGCGCCGACACCCCGGCGAGTTGTGATCCGCGTCCACGGGGGGGCAGATTAGGCGGCCCATGGCAAGATCCCGTAATGGGGGGTATCGCCGTGATTACTTCCGGTCGGTGGTACCGGGACGTCTACCGGGATACATTGAGGATGCTCGGTCAGTTGGGTCAGTTGGGTCAGTTGGGTCAGTTGGGTCAGCGGGGCTCGTTGCCTGGCTTCCATTTGATGCCGCATCCCATGCTGGGCAGCTGCGGTTCGGGTATCGGCTGCCCGGCCAGCACCAGGTCCAGCGCCGCGCGCAACGCCTTGCCGGTTACTGGGGCGTCGTTGCGCGGGCGGGATTCGTCGAACTCGCCCCGGTAGACGAGCTTGCGCTCGGCGTCGTGGAGGAAGAAGTCCGGTGTGCACGCGCCCCGGTAGGCCAGCGCGACCTCCTGGGTGTCGTCGAGCAGGTACGGAAACGTGAACCCGGCCCGGTGAGCCTGCTCGGTCAGCCCGACAGCACCGTCGTCGGGGTAATTGTTGATGTCGTTGCTGCAGATCGCCACTGCGGCCACGTCCCGCTCGCTGTACTCGGCGACCAGTGCGCCGAGTTCGCGCTCGATGTGCCGGACGTACGGGCAGTGATTGGAAAGGAACATCACCAGCAGCGGCCGACCGGGGGCGAGGTCATCGGAGGCCAAGATCTGGCCGTTGAGGGACGGTAGAGCGAACGGTGGTGCCGGCGTGCCGAGCGGGACCATGAAAGAGTTCACTGCCATGGTCGCCAGTCTCTCATCGCTGCAAGCTCCGCGGCCGCCCCGTCGAACAGTTCACCACCGTGGACGGTTCGACGGGGTCGGCTTCGGTCCTGCCGGTTTTGAACCTGAGCTGGTTCGGCTCTGCTAGTTCAAACCGGGCTAGTGAGGACGCCGTGGTTAGTGAGGACGCCGTGGTTAGTGAGGACGCCGGTTGGTGGCGTCCTGGACCTTGCGCACCGCGCCGTCGATCTGGCTGTGGTACTTGCCCTTGGTGCGCTCATCGACGAAACGGCCGGCCTGATCGGCGATCCTGTTGACCTTGTCGGGGTTGTTCTTGGCATACCGGCAGGCGGCCTGGGCGATCCCCGCAAGAGCCGCGAGCTTTCCGAGCCTTCTGAGCATCAGTGCCCTCCCTTTGCTGACCAGCAGACAGTCCCCAGCTAGATCACTGAGAAATTGTTCGCGAGGATACCGCGCCCCGTCAGGGCTTGGAACCAGCGTCAGCCCCACCCATCAGATCCCCATCGCAGTTCCCCGATCAGAACCCCATTGCTTGAGCGCGGCGCTTCACCTCGCGGCCCCGGTCGGTCCGCAGCGCGCCGATCGGGGTGCCGGGCAGCGAGTCCTCCGCGGTGAACAGCCAGCGCAGGATCTCTTCGGTGGAGTAACCGGCGTCGCGCAGCAGGGTGATCGTGCCGGGCAGCCCCTTGACAACCGCATCACCGCTCAGGAACTCCGCGGGCACCACCGCCACGCCGTGGCGGCGCACCCCCAGCAGCTGCCCGTCACGCAGCATCTGGTGCACCCGGGTCACCGGCAGCCCGAGCCGTTGCGCCACGTCGGGTAGCGGCAGCACCACCACCTCGGGGTCGAGCACGTCCGGGGCGATTGGGATGTCGCTCACAGTGGTCACCATGCCATACCCGCCAGCCGGCGCCCTTCCGCCGTTCGGGCAGCGCCGAGTCCGTACGAGCCGGGCCAAGCCCCTACGATCCTCAGACTGTGGAACGACAGGGACCCGATGGTGACGGGAACCTGGTCGGCACCCTGCTCGACGGGCGCTACCGGGTCGGTCCCGTGCTGGCCCGCGGTGGCATGTCCATCGTCTACCGGGGCACCGACACCCGGCTGGAACGTCCGGTCGCAATCAAGGTGATGACCCCCCGATTTGCCGCCGACCCGATGTTCCTGCAGCGTTTCGAACGGGAGGCCCGCGCGGCTGCGCGGCTGGACCATCCCGGGGTGGTCGCGGTTCATGACCAAGGCGTCGATTCCTCTCCCTCCGGAGACCACGCGTTTCTGGTGATGGAACTGGTGGACGGCGCAACGCTACGGGACTTGCTGCACCAATACGGCAACCAATACGGCAACCAATACGGTAACCAGCACGTCGGCCTGCCGGTACCGCTGGCCATCACGGTGACCGAGATGGTCCTGTCGGCGCTGGCCGCGGCGCACCGGGAAGAACTGGTTCATCGCGACATCAAACCGGAGAACGTCCTCATCGGGCCCGGCGGCGTGGTGAAGGTGGCCGACTTCGGTCTGGTTCGCGCGGCGGCTGAGGTCAGCAGCACCGGCGATGTCATTCTCGGCACGGTCGCCTACCTCTCCCCAGAGCAGGTCGCGACCGGCGCAGCCGACGCCCGAAGCGACGTCTACGCCGCGGGCGTGCTGTTGTTCGAGATGCTCACCGGAGCACCGCCATACACCGGGGAAACCGCGCTGTCGGTGGCCTACCGCCACGTCAATGACGATATGCCGGCGCCGAGTACGGCAGGCGCTGACATTCCCGCACCGCTGGACGCCCTGGTCGTGCAGGCCACCCGTCGGGATCCGGCGGCCCGCCCGCCGGACGCGTCGGCGTTTTTGCGCGCCCTGCAAGCGGTGCGCATCGACCTGGGGATCGGTCGCGTCCAGGTACCCGTGCCTGCGGCCGCACGGTCGATGGCCGCAGCGGGCGCATTCACTTCCGTGGGGCCCCTCCCCACGGAACCTGGACCGCGGGCGACCCGAGCCCTGGCCAGAGCCGATGAGGTGACCGGCGGGCAACTCCCCCACAACGATCCCTACCTGCGTGAGCGTGCCCGCAACCGGCGCGCCTTCATTGTTTGGCTGGTGATCGTGGTGATGCTCGCGAGCGCGATCGGGGTGGGCGCGTGGTGGCTGGGTAGCGGACGGTGGACCGTGGTGCCAAACCTCACGGGCCTGCAACACAGCGCCGTGGAGGCCACGCTGGCCGCCGCCGACCTCAAGTCCAACCTCACCGAGGACCACAATGACGCCTTCCCCAACGGCGCGGTGGTCGGCAGCGATCCCGGGCCGGGTGACCGCGCGGCGCGCGGCTCGGACGTCACCGTGGTGATCTCGCTGGGTCATCCGGTGGTGCCCGACCTTGCGGCGGGCATCGAGGTGAAAGAGGCCGAGGGCATGCTGCGTGAGGCGGACTTGAGCCCCCGGCGAGACCCGGACGCCGAGGAGTTTCACGACACTGTCCCGAAGGACACTGTGATCGGACTGCGCCCGGCAGCCGGCACCACGCTCACCGTCGGTGCACCGGTGACACTGGTGATCAGCAAGGGCGTGGCTCCGACCACCGTGCCGGATGTGCGAGGTCTGCGTCAGGCTGACGCAGTCTCCGCGCTGTCCCGTGCCGGTCTGGCCGCACAGGTGCGTCGCCAGTTCGACGGCCAGATACCTGGTGGGCGCGCGATCGGCACCGACCCTGAAGCCGGTACCGGAACTTCCCGCGGCACCAGCGTCGTCCTGCTGGTGAGCACCGCGCCGGTCGTGCCCGATGTGGTCGGGTTATCCGTTGTGCAGGCCCAGCAGGTGCTGGCCGACGCCGGGTTGAACAGCACGGTCCGCGGGTCTCTCGGGGGGTTCGCACTCCTCGGGGGATTGTCGGATCGGGTGCTCTCGCAGTCACCCGGGGCCGGTCAGCCCGTCCGCCCCGGCACCACTGTGGCGCTCACAACGCTGTGACCGTGGCCCTACGGGGGCATCGCCGACGCAACGCACGTTCTGATCGGCACCCAGGCTGGGGCCTCTCCCCGTTACTGGACGACTGGAGACGGGGACGTCGCACGGCTGTCGCCAACGCTTCCCTTCGGCGCTTCACACGCGAGGACTCGGCGATGCCCAGCTGCTCAGCCAGGTACTTCCACCACCGGCCAACGACGTTATGAACGCTCCGCACTCAAGAGCGCAGCATCTCGGCAACCAAGAACGCGAGCTCTAGCGCCTGCTGGGTGTTCAGCCGCGGGTCGCACGCGGTTTCGTAGCGACCGGACAGGTCAGCGTCGCAGATGTCCTGCGCACCGCCGAGACACTCGGTGACGTCTTCGCCGGTGAATTCCACGTGGATGCCACCGGGGTAGGTACCCAGTGCGTGGTGCACCTCGAAGAAGCCTTGCACCTCGTCGACCACCCAATCGAAGTGCCTGGTCTTGTACCCGGTGGAAGACTCAATGGTATTGCCATGCATCGGATCGCACTGCCAGATGACCTGATGCCCAGCGGCGGCGACCTTCTGCACGAGCTCCGGCAGCACATCACGGACCCGCTGCGCCCCCATCCGGGAGATCAAGGTGAGCCGGCCCGGCACGCCGTGTGGGTCAAGCCGCTCGACGTATTCCACAGCCTGGTCGGGTGTGGTGCTCGGACCCAGCTTCAGTCCGATGGGATTGGCCAGTAGTTCGGCGAAGGCAATGTGTGCCCCATCCAGCGCGCGGGTTCGCTCCCCGACCCAGAGGAAATGGGCGGACAGGTCGTAGAGCTTGGGTGTCTCGCCAGTGCGGTCCAGGCGGAGCATGGCCCGCTCGTAGTCGAGCACCAACGCCTCATGACTGGCGTAGATCTCGGTGGAGTGCAGCGATGAGTCGTCCACACCGCACGCCGACATGAAGCGCAGGCCCCGGTCGATCTCGCCGGCCAAGGCCTCATATCGTGCCCCGGCCGGCGATCGCCGCACGAAGTCCTTGTTCCAGTCGTGCACCTTGTGCAGATCCGCCATACCGGCCAGGGTCAGTGCCCGCACCAGATTCATCGCCGCCGCGGCGTTGGCGTAGGCGCGGATCAACCGCGACGGATCGTGCACCCGTGCCTCGGACGTGGCGACCAACGAGTTGATCATATCGCCGCGGTAGGACGCCAAGCCGAACGCGTCGATCGGCGCGGACCTCGGCTTGGCGTACTGCCCGGCCACCCGCCCCACCTTCACCACCGGCATGCTCGATCCATAGGTGAGCACCACTGCCATCTGCAGCAGCGTGCGGATGTTGGCCCGCAGGTGCGGCTCGGTGTTGTCGGCGAAGGTCTCGGCACAGTCCCCACCCTGCAGCAGGAAAGCCTCTCCGCGGGCGACTGCCGCGAGCTGATCCCGCAACTGGTCCACCTCAGGTCGCACGGTGATCGGTGGGACGCTTTCCAGCACGGTACGGACGTTGCGCACCGATTCGGGGTCGGGCCAGTTCGGCTGCTGTGCGGAGGGCCGGGCCAGGGCAGCATCAAGCCTGGCGCGGAGGTCGGCGGGCAGCGGAGGTAGCTCCGGCAGCGTGTCGATCGGAACATCCACGGTCCAGTTCACGATGCCTGAGCGTATGGGGTGAGCCCCCGGACCGGGCCAGCGGGGACCGTCAGCCGAAGAAGACTTCGGCCTCCGCATGACGCTCCAGCGGCACCGTCTTGACTTCCGCGGTGGCCTCAGCCAGCTTCACCCGGATGATGTCGGTGCCGCGCAGCGCGACCATCACGCCACTGTCGCCCTCGTGCACCGCATCGACTGCATGCACGCCGAACCGGGTAGCCAGCACCCGGTCGTAGGCAGTGGGCGTGCCGCCGCGCTGAATGTGTCCCAGCACCACGGCACGGGACTCGGCGCCGGTGCGGCGGGCGATCTCGTCGGCCAACCAGGTGCCGACCCCACCGAGGCGCTTGTGGCCGAAGGCGTCGACCTCCGCGGTCGAGAGCAGCTCGGCACCGCCCTCCGGCACTGCACCCTCAGCGACCACGACGATCGCGGCGTCGTCGCGCTGGAGGCATCGGATGACCCACTGGCACACCCGGTCCACGGAAAACGGCCGTTCCGGCATCAGGATGGCGTTCGCCCCGCCGGCCATCCCGGAGTGCAGCGCGATCCAGCCCGCGTTGCGGCCCATTACCTCCACGACTGCCGCCCGGTGGTGTGACTCCGCAGTGGTACGCAGCCGGTCGATCGCCTCGGTCGCGATGTGCACCGCGGTGTCGAACCCGAAGGTGTAATCGGTGGCGCCCAGGTCGTTGTCGATGGTCTTCGGCACGCCCACCACGAAGATCCCGTCTTCGCCCAGCCGGCGAGCCACCCCGAGGGTGTCCTCACCGCCGATCGCAATCAGGGCGTCCACGCCGTGCTCGGTCAGAGTCCGCTTGACCTGCACCGCACCACCGTTGCGGTACGGGTTGGTGCGTGAGGTGCGCAGGATGGTGCCGCCGAGGGGCAGGATGTGCTCCACGTCGGACAGGCCGAGCGGCCGGATCAGTCCCTCCATCGGTCCCCGCCAGCCGTCCCGGAATCCGATGATCTCGTGGCCGTGGACTTCGATGCCTTTACGGACCACTGCCCGGATCACTGCATTGAGTCCCGGGCAGTCCCCACCCCCCGTGAGTACGCCGATACGCATATCGATTTCGCCTTCCACTCGTCCCTGCTTGACGGCGTGAGAGTGACACGACAGGGATCGGTGCAGCAAAGCGGCAGGTCAACGGATGCGACTCGGCCGCGCCGAGCGGTGTTCCTCGATCACCCGCCATCTGGTGAGGTTGTGCCGGGCATCGGCCACCGCGTCGTGCGCGTCGCTGGGGGGTGGGGGCAATGCCGGCTTGCCGGCGTCCTCCCAGCGCTGCCTCAGGTCCCGGGTGAACCGGGGTAGAGCTCGGGGCAGCGCCGGCATCGGTCCCCATAACTGGGCGAGAGCGACGTGGTCGTAGGCCGCGAACCAGGCCCACAGCTCCACTCGCTCGCCGGACGCGGTGAGAAACTCCAGCAGTGTGTCTCGGATGACCGCCCGGCTACGCCATGCCCGGTCCGACGGCGGCGGCAGCTTGGGCAACACGTGCGATTGGACCCACTCGCCGGCCCGCGTGGGATCGAACTCGGTGGACACCGCGTAGTACTCCCGACCCTGCTCGTCCACCACTCCGATGGAGATCAGCTCGATGGTGACGCCATCCTCGATGAACTCGCAGTCGTAGAAGAACCGCACGACCGACTAGCCTACGCAGTGCCGAATCGGGGGCTGATCAGGACGCTTTGAGAGCAAGCCGCGGCGGAGGCCGCTCGCGTTCCTTGACCGACGATGCGTACCTGTCCACGTACTCCTGGCCGGAGAGGTCCATCAGGGAGTACATGATCTCGTCGACCATCGACCGCTCGATGAACCGGTCACCGGCCAGACCCGCGTAGCGGGAGAAGTCCAGCGGGGCGCCGAAACGCACCTCAACCGGATGCGGCCGCCACATCTTGGTACCCATGGGGCTGACCTTGTCGGTGCCTACCATGACGACCGGGATCACCGGGACGCCTGCCTGCAGCGCCATCCGCGCGACGCCGGTCTTGCCCTTGTACAACCGGCCGTCCGGGGACCGGGTGCCTTCCGGGTAGATGCCGAGCAGGTTGCCCGCGGCCAGCAATCGCACTCCGGTGTCCAGGGCGGCCTGCGCGGCCGAAGCGCTGGACCGGTCGATCGGAACCTGGCCGGCGGCGCTGAAGAACTGCCGCTTGAACCATCCCCGCAGTCCCGGCGTGGTGAAATACTCCCGCTTGGCCAGAAACGTCACCCGGCGGCGGACTACCAGGGGAAGGAAGAATGAGTCGGCCACCGCGAGGTGGTTGCTGGCCAGAATGGCGCCCCCGCGCTGCGGGAGATGCTCGGCGCCAGAGACCCGCGGATGGCATGCCAGGCGCATCAGGGGCCCGAGTAGCAGGTGTTTGAGCAGCCAGTAGAACACCGCCTACCGATCCCTTCCTCGCCCTCGCGGGCCGCAGCATCAGCTAGCCTACGGAGCACCGTATCGGGGGCACAACGGCCCCGCGCCTACCCTTGGTACGCAGGTCCGGCGGACATGGTTCGATCCTGCAAGTACAGGCGCACGTACTCGTGCAGGTCCAGGGTCGGCCCGGTACCGTCATCCATGCAGCGATCCTCGCCCGAGCCCGAGAGTGGTGTGGAGTTGACCCTCCCCGATCCCGAGGAGCAGGACCGCGAAGGTCCGGCCCGGCACAGCAGCCCAAGGGACTCGAGGGACTTCAAGGAACTGACACCGCGTTTGCCGGCATCGTCGCCGGCCTGCAGCCCGAGTCGGACGTACCCCGCTGGTCCGCCGAAGAGGACCATTTCGAGCCACCGGAGCCACCACCGCTGCCGGTGCCCCGGCCACGGACGCTGGGCGGCTTGGCACTGCTCACTGTCGGGGTGCTGCTGCTGTTAGGACCGAACCTGCTGGGCCTGGGCGCGGGCGTGGCAACACCGCTGGGCCTGTTGGCGCTGACCGCAGGGATCGGCTGGTTGGTGATCGGCCTGCGTTCCGGCCCACCCTCGGAGGGCTGGGACGATGGGGCCCGGCTATAGCCGCTCATCCTCCTGGAGCGATGACCGCTTCGCTCGTTCAGGCCTCCACGCGGCGCTTGAGCTCCTTCAGGGCAGTGTCCATGATGACCCGCTCGGCCTTGCGCTTGATCATCCCGATCATAGGTATCGCCAGATCAACGGTGAGGCTGTACGTCACTCTGGTCCCACCGCGGCCGGGTTCCAGAACGTAGGAGCCATGCTGTGCCTTCTGCATCTGGCCCTTGACCAGTTCCCAATTCACCATCAGGCCGTCGGCGGACCAGGCGTAGTCGAGCACGTACTCATCCTTGACGATGCCGGCGTCCAGCAGGAAACGTACCCGCTCGGCGCGATCACCGACGCCAGGCACGATCACCTCGGCCTTCTTCACTGCCAATGCCCACTGCGGGTAGGCGGCGAAGTCGGCGATCACATCCATGATCGCCTCCGGATCGGCATTGATCACAATGGACTGGGTTGACTGGTCGGCCATGCCGGGCAGGCTACCGGGCACTTCGTGGCCGGGAGTGGTCACCACCTCAGCACATGGGGGGTGCCGGTGCGCTGGAAGTGCCCGACGTTGATGCATTCGGTTCGCCCCACCCGGACCCGCCGGGCCAGCGGCTGGTGCACATGCCCGAATAACGCGGCGCGTGGTCGGTCCCGGTGGATCACCGCAAGCAGCTGCTCGGAGCCGGTTTCGGGTCGGCGGGCCTGCACGTCGTAGACCAGCTCGGGCACCGCGGGTGGAATGTGGCTGCACAGAACGTCCACCCGACCCAGTGCCGTCACCGCCGCGGCGTACTGCTGGGGAGTTCGCAAGTACGAACGAAACGCCGTGGTGCGTGGTCGTGGCACCTCGTTGGGTAGCAGTCCACCACCGACGAAACCACAGCGCAAGCCGCCGATCTCGGTGGTTTGACCGTCCAGGATGTGCACACCGGCGCGCGCGAAGAGCGGCCACAATTCGGGCAGGTCCACGTTGCCCGGGGTGGCGTAAGTTGGGATGGGCACCACTGCGAACAGTCGTTCGTACTGCTCGACGACGGCGTCGTGCACCACCCCGCGAGGGTCTGGCACATCCGCCCACTGCTCGCGCAGGAACGCGAAGGCCTCGCCGGGCGCACCGCAACGCAGCTGAGCGAACCGGTGGACCACCGCAGGCCCGAGCACCGAGCCGAGGATCCCAGCGGAGTGGTCGTGGTAGTTCACGAAGTCGATCAGATCTCCGAGCACCAGCAGCGCATCGGCGCCCACGCCCGCCCTGGCCAGAGCGTCCGCGTTGCCGTGCACGTCGGACACCACGTGGACCTGCACGGGCAGCCACGCTACTCGCCGGCGATTGAGGCACCACCGTACTGTTGGATGAAAGACTGTTGGCCGAAACGCTGATCGCGATACGTTCGTTATTCCAGACCGGGAGTGGGCCCGGCCAGGCAGCAGCGGAGCAGCCCGAGCTGGGGAGGTACCCGTGCGGGAGTTCACGGTTCCGGCCACCACAACCGTGGCCGACGAGGAAAATCTTACCGATGCGGTGTGGGCCAACGCCGAGCGGTTCGCCAGCGGCGCCAGCTTTCGCCGCCGGGTCGACGGCGGCTGGGTTGACGTCACAGCAAGGGAGTTCGCGACACAGGTCACATCGGTGGCCAAGGGTCTCATTGCATCGGGCATCGAGCGCGGGGATCGGATTGCGCTGCTATCAAAGACTCGCTACGAGTGGACCCTGCTGGACTACGCGATCTGGGCCGCCGGCGGATCGACGGTGCCGATCTACGAGACGTCCTCTCCCGAACAGGTGGAATGGATCCTGTCGGACTCCGGTGCCAAGGCGGTATTCGTCGAGACCTCCACGCACCGCGAGATGGTCCACGGTCTGGTCGATCGCCTGGGCGAGCCGGCTCTGGTCTGGCAGATCGAGCCGGCGGTCAGCGGGGCTCTGGGCGCAGCGATCGACGAAGTCACTGCGCTGGGTGCCGAGGTCAGCGATGACGCGGTGCGGGAGCGCGCCGCCGCGGTGGGTGCCGAGGACCTGGCGACGCTGATCTATACCTCGGGGACCACCGGACGACCCAAGGGCTGCGAGATCACCCACCGCAACCTGCTCACCCTGATCCGCTCGGTGGTGACGGAGTTTCCTGGCCTGCTGCAGCCGGGCAACTCGATGTTGTTATTCCTTCCGCTGGCGCACGTGCTCGCCCGATTCGTCCAGTGCTGCTGTGTGTACGAGCGGATCACTCTCGGGCACACCCCGGACGTGAAGAATCTGGTCGCCGGGCTGGCCGAATTCCGTCCCACGTTCGTGCTGGCAGTGCCTCGAGTTTTCGAGAAGGTCTACAACTCGGCGAAGCACAAAGCGCATGCCGACGGCAAAGGCTTCCTCTTCGACGCCGCCGACGCCACCGCTGTCGAGTGGAGCCGCGCCCGAGACGCAGACGGGGCAGGGCTGGTCCTGCGGGCCAAGCACGCATTGTTCGACCAGCTGGTCTATTCCAAGCTGCGAGCGGTGCTCGGCGGTCGGTGCGTCGCGGCGGTCTCCGGTAGCGCCCCGCTGGGCGAGCGGCTCGGGCATTTCTTCCGCGGTATCGGAGTGACGGTGCTGGAGGGCTACGGGCTGACCGAGACCAGTGCGCCAGCCACGGTGAACACCGAGAAAAACATCAAGATCGGCACCGTGGGTCCACCGTTGCCCGGTGTGACGATCAAGATCGGCGACGACGGCGAGGTGCTGATCAAGAGTCCGGGTGTGCTGCGTCGGTACTGGCATAACGAGCAGGCCACCGAGGAAGCCGTCGTCGGCGGCTGGTTTCACACCGGCGATCTCGGAGAGCTCGACCCCGATGGCTTCCTGCGGATCACCGGCCGCAAGAAGGAGCTCATCGTCACCGCGGGCGGCAAGAACGTCTCCCCGGCCGCGCTGGAAAACCGGATCCGAGCCCACCGGCTGATCAGCCAGTGCATGGTGGTGGGTGACAAGCAGCCGTTCGTCGCCGCCCTGATCACCCTTGACGCTGAGGCCCTACCGGCCTGGGGCGCCGAGCATGGGAAGCCGGCCGGTGTTTCCGCTGCCGACTTGATCGACGATGCCGACCTGCGCACCGAGGTACAAGGCGCGGTGGACGACGCCAACAAGATCGTCTCGAGGGCCGAGGCGATCCGCAAGTTCCGGATCCTGCCTGTCGACTTCACCGAGGACGGTGGCCAGCTCACCCCGAGCCTCAAGCTCAAGCGCGCCGTGGTGGCCAAGGACTTCGCCGCCGACATCTAAGCGCTTTACGCCTCGTGAGTGCGAAACAGTTTAAATAAACTGAATCTCACTAACGATCTTCGCATGATCAGCTGGGCCAACTGCTGCGCGCGGCCGGGCCAGCTCCATTCCTGGAGCATCCAGCGCCGTCCACGCCGGCCCATCGTCGCTGCCCACTCGGGGTCGGCAAGCAGCGTCCCGACGGTCCGGGCCACTGCTGCTACGTCCCGACCGTTCACCAGGTCACCGGTGTCTCCGGCACGGACGGTCTCCCGCGCCCCGCCGGCGTCACCGGCGACAACGGGCAGGCCGGTCGCCGCCGCTTCGAGATACACGAGACCGAGCCCCTCGACGTCAAGCCCATGGCCACGGGTTCGGCAGGGCATCGCGAAGACGTCGCCCGTCGCGTAGTGTGCGGGCAGCTCGGACCACGGCACTGCTCCCGTGCACACCACGGCACCGGCGACGCCACAAGACTCGGCTAGCCGCTGCAACGCAGCCCGCCTGGGGCCGCCTCCGACGAGTAGCAGCGTGGCCCCCGGCGCCTGACGCCGGATCGCGGGCAACGCCTTCACCAGCGTGTCCTGACCCTTGCGAGCCACCAGCCGGGACACGCACAGCACTACCGGCGCCTCCCCCAGCCGGTGACGTCGCCGGATCTCGGCCCGGGCAGCGGGATCCGGGTGGAACGCTGCGCAGTCCACTCCAGGCGGAAGTAGTTCCAGCGCGGCCTGGGGGCCGAACGCGGGGGCGACGCGACGGCGGGTGTACCGGCTCACCGCGGTGACCACGTCGGCATCCGTTCCGATCCGGCGCAGTGCCGTTCGTCCGGCCGGCAGCATCGACCAGCCCACCTCGTGCCCGTGGCTGCTGGCCACCACCCGTCGTACCCCGGCGCGGCGCAACGACGGACCCAGCAGTGCCAGCGGGGCGGCAGCGCCGAACCATGCGATCTCATAGCGCAACTCCCGCAGCAGTCCAGCGGCCCGCCGCAGTACCGGCGGGGTGGGAAGCATGAGAGTTCCCGGATGCCGGACGACCGGGAAGGGCAGCTTTGTGTCGAAACTCGCCGCTCCCGGCCAGTCCGGTGCGTAGACGGCGACCTCACCCGGGGGCAGCGCCATAGTCAACTCGTGCAGGTAGGTCTGGATGCCGCCGACCCGGGGCGGGAAGTCGTTGCTCACCAGCAGGATCCGTGGCACCGCCGGAGGGTAACCGGGACCGTTCCGGAGGGTTGCAGCTGGGCTCAGGCGATCCGGCTCATCGCGGTGACCTGGCTCCAAGGCACCGGGACTACCTTCACTACGTCGCCGCTCTGCGGCGCGTTCACGTAGAACCCTTCACCGACGTAGATTCCGATATGGCTGATCGGGGAGTACAGGGCAATGAGGTCGCCGGGCCGCAGCTGCGACCGGTTGATGCTGTTCCCCATTCGCGCCTGCTGCTGGGATGAGTGCGGCACACCCGACACGCCCGCCTGCTCGAAGGCCCACTTCACCAGCCCCGAGCAGTCGAATGTGATGGGGCCCTCGCCGCCCCAGACGTACGACGAGCCCTGCTTGCTCAGCGCGGCGCGCGTCGCTTGGACCGCGGCACCGGTGCCGATCAGGTTGATCGGGAAGTTGGTCCTACCGCCGGAGGTGTAGGCAGCTCGCTCCTCGCGGCTGAGCGCCGAGAGGAGCTGCTTGACCACCTGAATCTGGCGGTCCATCTCGGCGCGGGAGCGGGTCAGGTCACCTTCGATCCGCGCCGCATCACGCTCGGCTTGGCCAGCCCGCGCCGCTGCGTCAGTGGCCGACTGCTCGGCCTGCTGAGCCTGCGCGACCGCACCGGTGAGGCGATCGAGAGCCTGTTTGTTGTCCACCGCGAGCACGTCCAGCGCCGACAGCTGGTCCAGGAGCTCCTCGGGTGAGTCACTGATCAGCAGGGCAGACAGCCGATTGAGTCGCGCACCCTGGAAGGATGCGTTGGTCAGCCGATCGACCTGCCCGCGGTACTGGCCCTCGACCACCTTGGCACGTTCTCCCGAGACAGCAGCGGCAGTGACCTCAGCTCTGGACCGCTCCAGGTCGGCCCGACGGGCATTCAACTGATCGCGCGCGTAGTGCCAGCGCTCAGTGAGCACCTCGGCTTGCCGATTCAGCTCGGCGAGTCGCTGTGCGGCCGTCGGGGGGTCTCCGGGCAGTGCTGGGTCGGCCGTGGCCGGGGCGGGAATCAAGATCGCCAGGACAGCAATGGCTACGGCGGTGATCGCTGCCGCAGCGCTGCGCTTCAGCCAGTGCGACGACACGTCGCGTCTGCCTCCTCTTCTCTCGAACCGCCTACTGGGTCTTAACGGGATCGGGCCGCTCATGGATGCGCGCTCTCCGGGCGAGCACGCGCGCCCACCCGGATTCACCCAGGAAAATGGCTCCGGTTCAGCTCCTCGACGAAGCCGATTCGGCAGCGACCTGCGTTGCCGTCCCGTGGGGGAAGCAATTACGCGAAGTCGCGGCAAGGCTACGAAAGGTCATCTGCACTGTCCACCGCTGAAGCACCAGCAATGGGCGAGATGACCGCCGGGCACGGTCGGCGTCACGCGACTCCGGCAAAGGTTCGGCCCGCCCGATCAGCACACATACCGTGCAGACCGCTCATCGCTGGTTACAGGCCGTTCATCGCCGATGCGCACGTGACCACTGGCCCTGGCCTCCGTCCCGTTGTGGGCCTCGCCATGGTCCACCAGCAGTAGCCGTGGCATCATGCCCACCTCGGTCAGGGTGTCCAGCGCCCTTCGTTCTGCACCATCCAGCTCGACGCCCTCCGGCGGCGCACCAAACAGGACGGTGATGACGCAGTCCTGGCACGCGTTGCCGCGCACCTCGCATCGGTCGCAATCCACGATCATGTCGGGCTCCCGTCTCATTCGTGATCTTTCACGACGGACGTTAGTAGGCCACACTGACAATTTCGGGAGCACGAAAGCTGCGCACCGCTCACCAGTAGATCTGGCGCAGTAGTTCCGGCCCAGCCCAAGAGTGGGGTTATCCAATACGCCGGATCGCCGTGACGACATGCCACGGCACCCTGGCGACTTTGACCACATCGCCGCTCTGCGGCGCGTGGAGGTACAGCCCGTTCCCCACGTACATACCGATGTGACTGACTGGGGAGTACAGCGCGATGAGGTCTCCTGGTTGCAGGCCAGAGAACACCGCGGTCCCGACTTTCGCCTGATCCCAACTGCCCCTTGGCAGGTTCACCCCGGCATGACGGTAAGCCCACAGCATCAGACCCGAGCAATCGAAGGTCCCTGGGCCTTGGGCACCCCAGATGTACGGTGCTCCCTGCCTGCTCAACGCCGCCCGCAGCGCCCTGATCCCGACCCCGTCGCCCGCTATGTCGATGGGAAAGTCAGTGATTCCCTCGGAGGCGTACCGGGCGAACTCGTCAGCGGTGAGCCTGCCGAGACGACCCTGCACCAGTTCGATCTGACGACTCATCTCGAGCCGAGCTCGGTCAACGTCACCAGCTATACGTCCCGCATCCAACTCAGCGACAGCTGCCCGGGTCTCGGCGTCAGTGGCGGCAAGCTCCGACTGCTCAGTCCTGGTGACGGCAGCCGAGAGCTTGTCCATCGCTTCGCTATTGCTCACTGCGAGCACGTCCAGCGCGGACATCTGCTCCATGAATTGCTGGGGTGAGTCGCTGATCAGCATCGCAGTCAGGCTGCTGATCCGGACACCCTCGAACGTGGCACTGGTCAGGAGATCGACCTGAGCACGGAACGCGCGCTGGGCCGACCGGGCCTGATCGGCGGTCGCGGTCGCCGCCGCCGCATCACTACGAGCGCGGTCCGCATCGGCCTGACGGGCCAAGAGCCGGTCCGTGGCCAGGTGCCACTGCTCGGTGATCATCTCGGCCTGGCGGCTCAACTCACGGACCTCAGTAGCCGTTTTGGCCGGGTCGGGCGCAGGTGCAGGAGCCGGATCAGCCACCGCAGTGGCTGCGGGCATACTTAGCGCAGCAGCGGCGACGACAACGCAGGCCACCACACCGCGAACAGTGCGGCTCAGACGATGGGACACCGCGACTGTCTCCTGTTCTCGGACATCAATGTTCGGCGCCTGACCGTTCGCGAGAGATCATCCCGCGATTGGCGTAACGTCCACGGAGACACGTGGACGCGGATCTTCACCTGAACGGGGGGATCGCGCCACTCGAAAGCACGATTATGGCTACTCTGAACACGTTCCGTGGGCGTCGCGTTGGGGAGCGGGTCGGCGCAGCGTCAGCCGCCAACCGGGTAATGCGGAGTCGCCGTCGCGGACAGCTCCACGGTCAGCTTCGCCCAGCGCTCCAGCAGCGCGGCCGCAGCCCCGGAGTCGATAGCCTTGGCGGCGCGCTGTGCCGTACACATGAGGTCGGCCACGAGATCGCCCGTGAGACCACGGTGGGTGGCCAGCGCGGCAGCCGAGTTGAGCAGCACGGCGTCTCGCACCGGACCGGGATCGCCGGCGAGCAGACGCCGCACTACCTCGGCATTGACTGCCACGTCTCCGCCGCGCAGGTCTTCTCGCCGGGCGACTGGCACGCCCAGTGCCGCCGGGTCCAACTGTTCACGCTGGACCATGCCGCCGTCGATCACCCACACCGAGGTGGTGGTCGTGGTGGTGATCTCGTCGAGCCCGTCGTCGCCACGGACCAGCAGCGCGCTGACACCCCGGTCGGCGAGTACCTGAGCCATCACCGGAGCCATCCGCAGGTCTGCGCAGCCCATCAGCCCGGCGTCCGGCTGCGCCGGGTTGGTCAGAGGACCAAGGAAGTTGAAAGCAGTAGGTACTCCGATCTCACGCCGTACTCCGGCCGCGTGCCGCATCGCCGGGTGAAACAGCGGTGCGAAACAGAATCCGATTCCCACCTTTGCCACACACTGCTCCACCTGATCCGGACCGAGGTCGATCGCCACACCGAGTGCTTCGAGCACATCCGCGGTCCCGCACTTCGACGACGCCGCGCGATTGCCATGCTTGACGACCGGTGCGCCGGCCGCGGCAGTCACCAGCGCGGTCATCGTGGAGATATTGACGGTGTGCGCCTGGTCACCCCCGGTGCCCACCACGTCGACCGCGCGCGCGGTCACGTGCACCCGGCGGGAG